>NZ_VFOQ01000001.1:2275624-2600713 GCF_006716205.1 Oryzihumus leptocrescens
AGGTTCCCGATGCCGGGAAGATCGAAGATGCGCTCGGTGAAGATGGAGCTGACGATCAGGTAGGCGATGTCGAGGCCGTAGATCGTCACGACCGGCGTGATCGCGGCGCGCAGGCCGTGCAGGTAGGTCACCCGCCGCTCGCTGATGCCCTTGCTGCGGGCGGTCCGGACGTAGTCCTCGCTCAGCGACTCCACCATCGACCCGCGCGAGTACCGCGTGTAGGACGTGGAGTTGTAGATGCCCAGCACGAGCCACGGGGCCAGGAAGCCCAGGAACCACTTCACCGGGCCGTTGTCCGCGATCGGGAAGTAGCCGGGGCGCGGCAGGATCGGGAAGGAGATGACGAGGTAGAGGAAGACGAGCAGGGCCACCAGGTAGTACGGGATCGAGCTCATCACCAGGGTCAGACCGACGAGGGCACGGTCGGACGAGGTGCCGCGCCGCCGGGCCGCCATGGACCCCAGCGTCACGCCGACGCCGAAGAAGATGACCGAGGCGCCGAGCACCACGGTGAGGGTGACCGGCAGCCGGCTGCCGATCTGTTCCAGCACGGGCTGGCCCGTCTTGAACGAGTAGCCCAGGCACGGGGCCGCGCAGTGCTGGGTGACGCCGCCGTCGGTGTAGTCCCGGCCGAAGACGATGCCGCCGGCGTACTCAGCGAACTGCTCGGTGACCGGCCGGTCGAGGTTCAGGCTCTTCCTGATGTCCTCGTAGCGCTGCTGCGAGCAGCGGGTTTCGCCACAGATGGCCGATGCGGGATCGCTCGGCGCGATGAAGAACAGCGCGAAGGAGGCGATGACGGTCGCGATGATGACCGAGATCGCGCTGATGACGCGCCGGGTGAGGTACGTGAACACGGTGGGGGCTCTCCCGCTGTGGTGGGCCGCTCGGTGGCCGGTGGCCGGGCTCGCGCCCGGCCACCGGTCACCACTGAGCTGGGGTCAGGTCAGCTCTTGATGAACATCTGGGTGAAGACCGGCAGGCCCTGGGTCGGGTCGCCGACAGCGCCACCCACCTTGTTGCCGATCACGATGGCCATCTTGTCGTAGTAGAACGGCAGGGCCGGGACGTACGTCTGGAGGATGTCCTGGTCGAGCGCACCCCACTTGGCGGCCTGCTGGTCGAGCGGCAGGGCCGAGATGTCGTCGATCTTCTTGTCCAGAGCCGGGTCCATCAGCTCACCGATGGAGTTGCCGTCCTTGACCGACTGGGACTTGAACAGCACCGGGAACCAGGAGGAGCCGCTCGGCCAGTCGGAGCACCAGCCGCGGGGCGAGAACAGCATGTTGACCGGGCTGTCGTAGTTGCCGGTGTACTTGCGGATCTGGGCCTTCGGCACGCCGATCGCCTTGACCTTGAAGCCGGCAGCCTCGAGGAACTTGGTCCGGGCCTGGGTGAGCTGCGAGGAGGTCTGGCTGTCGTTGGAGTAGTACCAGGACAGCTGGAAGCCGAGCTTGCCGGCCTTCTGCAGCGCCGCCTTGGCAGCGGCCGGGTCGCCCTGGCCGGTGCCGGTCAGGCCGGCCACCGAGAACTTGGTGTAGCCCGGGACGGCCGGAGGCAGGATCGAGGACGCCGGGGCGCTGGTCAGGCTGTTGTTGCCGCTGACCTTGTTCATCTCGTCCCAGTTGTAGGCCAGGGCGATCGCCTTGCGGACGTCGAGCGGGATCTTGCGGGAGTCCATCTGCTCGACGATGGTGCAGGGGCTGTCGCCCTGGAGCAGCTGGGCCTTCTTGTCACCGGTCAGCTGCGGGACGACCGAGGCGTCGACGTTGTCGTACTCGACCGCGGCCGCGTCCGGACCCTGGCTGGCCAGGACCTGCTGCTGGCTCTTGATAGCGTCGCCGCCCCACTTGAAGTCCCAGGCGTCGACGTACTGGTGGCGCACCGGGTCGGTGCTGGCGTCCCAGTTGGGGTTCTTGACGAGCTTGAGCTCGGCGCCCGGGTTGTAGCTCTGCCACATGTACGGGCCCGTGGTCATCGGGTTCTGCTCGTACTTCTGCTTGGTGTCCTTCGCCTTGGGGATCGGCGTGAACATCGGGAACGTGCCGTAGTAGGGCAGGTCCGGGAACGGGGTCTTGAGGTGGATGACCAGCGTGCTGTCATCCGGGGTCTCGACACCCTTGTAGTCGTCACCCGAGGTGTAGGGGCCCTTGTAGGTGTCGGCGTCCTTGAAGTAGGACAGCTGGTAGGTCGGGCCCGCGTCGAAGACGTCGTGCGCGAAGGACCGCTTGATCGCGTAGGCGAAGTCCTCGGCCTTGACCGGGGTGCCGTCCTGGTACTTGATGCCCTTCTTGAGCTTGAAGGTCCAGGTCAGCTTGTCAGCGGAGACCTTCCCGAGGTCCTCGGCGAGGTCCGGCACCAGCACCGGCTTGCCGTTGCGGATGTCGAACTGGGTCAGCGTCCGGAACGCGAGCTTCGCGATCTGGTTGCCGTCGGTGTAGTAGATGTTGGTCGGGTCGAACGTCGAGGGCGTGCTCTCGGCGTAGACCGTCATGGTCCCGCCCTTCTTCGCCCCGTCAATGTCCTTCGCCGGCCCCTTGGCGGACTCGTCCGTCGCCTTCTGCTGGGCACCGCCGATGGTGTCAGACGAAGAGCCCCCCGCCTGCTTGTTGTTGCTGGACGGCGTGCCGCACGCGGCCAGTCCGATCACAGCCACGGCAGCAATGAGCGCCGTACCCTTCAATCGAATCACTGCGATTCTCCTTGTCTTGCCTCGATGGGCCACGCTGCGTCAGCGGCGCGTCTTGGGGTCGAACGCGTCTCGCACGCTGTCACCCAGCCAGCTCAGGGCCAGGGTGAGGGCGGACACTCCGACGACAGGCAGCCACAGGTACAGCGGGTCTGCCTGGTAGTACGTGGTGGCCTTGGCGATCATCTGGCCCCACGAGGGGGTGGGCTCGATGAGCCCGACCCCGAGGAAGGTGAGCCCGGCCTCGGCCACGATGTAGGCCGGGAGCGCCAGGGACAGCGAGATCACGATCGGCGCCACGAGGTTCGGGAGCAGCTCCTTGAACAGCACCCGGCGAGTGGGTACACCGATGACCTTTGCCGCCTGGACGAACTCACGCTCGCGCAGCGAGATGACCTCTCCGCGGATCAGCCGCGCGAGGCTGGCCCACCCGAAGAAGACCAGGACGCCGATGAGCACGAAGAACCGGATGTCGGCGTTGTCCTGCGGCGTCAGCGCGTTCACGCCGCCGGCCACCTGCACCACGATCGGCACGGCCGCGATGGCGACGAGCAGGTAGGGCAGGCTCAGCACGAAGTCGATGACCCAGCTGATGGTCCGGTCGACCCAGCCACTGAGGAAGCCGGCGGTGAGGCCGAGCACGACGCCGATGACCGAGGACGTGATCGAGGCGACGAAGGCGATGACCAGGCTGGGGCGGGCGCCGTAGGTCCACTGGGCGAACAGGTCGCGACCGGTCTTGGGCTCGACGCCGAACCAGTGGTCGGCGTTCGGCCCGATGGTCGGGAAACCGAACTCGTCCACCAGCTCGGTGTGGAAGTCGCTGTAGTTCTGCCCCTCGATCGCGCACAGCAGTGGCGCGAGGACCGCGACGAGGATGAAGAGCAGCACCACGCACGCGCAGACGATCGCCATGCGGTCCTTGCGCAGGCGGTCGAACGCGATCCGCGACGGGGACTTGCCGTGCTCCTTGGTGGAGGCCACGGGAACCGCGGCGACCAGGGCCTCGCTCGAGACCTGGTCCTGCGGGTCGACACCCAGCGACATGCGCACTCCGTCCATGTGAAACAGCCGTGACGACGTCGTTCGGCCTCACGTGGCGAAGGGGTCCCCCCGACAAGATGTGACGGCGCTCTCACGAGTCGGCGTAAACATGCCACACGGTCAGGCCCGCATCCAGAACTGTTGATGTCTTGGATGACAAATCGTTACCGAGCGTGTTGCTGCGTGCTCAGCGGCCGCGGATGTGCCTGCGCAGCTGGGCCCACCGGGCCGACAGCGTCTGTTCCCAGCCGCGCTCGGTCGGGTGGTAGTAGTCGGCCTGCTCCGCGAGGTCGTCCGGGAGGTACTGCTGCTGCACCACACCGGCCGCGTCGTCGTGGGGGTAGGAGTAGCCCTCGCCGTGGCCGAGCCGTGCCGCGCCGGCGTAGCCGCTCCCCCTCAGGTGCACCGGCACGGGCCCGCCGCGACCGGCCCGGATGTCGGCGATCGCCGCGTTGATGCCGGCGTAGGCGGCGTTGGACTTGGGCGCCAGGGCGTTGTGGACGACGGCCTGCGCCAGGATGATCCGCGCCTCGGGCATGCCGATCTGGGCCACCGCGTGCAGGGCGGCGACGGCGGTCTGCAACGCCGTGGGGTCGGCCATGCCGACGTCCTCACTGGCCGCGATGACGATGCGCCGGGCGATGAAGCGCGGGTCCTCCCCCGCCTCCAGCATCCGCGCCAGGTAGTGCAGCGCGGCGTCGACGTCACTGCCCCGCATCGACTTGATCAGCGCGCTGGCCACGTCGTAGTGCTGGTCGCCGGTGCGGTCGTAGCGCACGGCGGCGTGCGCCACCGCCTGCTCCACCTGCGCCAGCGTCACCTCCACCGGCTCGTCGGTATGCCGTCCGGCCGGCTGCGCGTCGAGGGCCACCCCGGCTGCGGCCTCCAGCGAGGTCAGTGCCCGCCGGGCGTCTCCCCCGGCGATGCGCACGAGGTGGGCGCGGGCGTCGGCCGCGAGGGTGAACGCCCCGGCCAGGCCACGCTCGTCCTCCAGGGCACGGGTGAGCACCTGGTCGAGCTCGTCGTCCGCGAGCGGGCCGAGGGTGATGAGCATCGACCGGGACAGCAGCGGGGCGATGACGCTGAACGAGGGGTTCTCCGTCGTCGCGGCCACCAGGATGACCAGGCGGTTCTCCACGCCGGGCAGCAGGGCGTCCTGCTGGGCCTTGGTGAACCGGTGGATCTCGTCGAGGAAGAGCACCGTCTGGCGGTCGTAGAGGTCGCGCTCGCGCGCGGCGGCGTCCATGACGGCGCGGACGTCCTTGACCCCGGCGGTCACCGCGGACAGCTCGACGAACTTGCGCCCGGCGTTGGTGGCCACCAGATGCGCGAGGGTGGTCTTGCCGGTTCCCGGTGGCCCCCAGAGGATCGCCGACAGCGGGCCGGCGGGCCCGGCATACCCCTCGATGAGGCGGCGCAGGGGGCTGCCCGGGCGCAGCACGGCGCCCTGGCCGCGCACCTCCTCCAGCGACTGCGGGCGCATCCGGACGGCCAGCGGCGGCATCACCGACGGCGACGCGTCGACACCGGCGGCACCCTCGCGGTGCGCCGTGGCGAAGAGGTCGTCGTCGGCCGTGCTCACGGCTGGCAGGCTATCCCGCGTGACCCCCACGCCCTCCCCCGCGTCACCATTGCGCGCGACCTCGCCGGCCCGCCCGACCCGCCTGACCCGGATGGGCACCGTCGTGGGGCGCCACCCTTGGCGCGTCCTCGGCCTGTGGCTGGTCGTCGTGGTCCTGTGCTTCGCGGCCGCCGCCGGCGCGCTCGGCGGCGACTCGCTGTTCCAGCGGCTCACCTCGGGCGAGCCGACCGTGCCCGGTGAGGCGCGCACCGGCCGGGACCTCGTCTCCGGGGCTGCGACCAAGGGACCGGCGACGATGCTGCAGGTCACCGGGGTGGACCTGGGCGCCCCGGCTGTCGCCGACACCGTGCGCCGGCACTCCGAGACGCTCAGCCGCATCAGCGGGGTCCAGCAGGTGTCCAACCCCTTCCTCGTCCCGGGCGGACCCCCGTCCCCCGCGGCCAGATCCCTTGTCGCACAGGGTGACCCGTCCCGCGGCGGGTTCCTCACCGTCGTCGACACGAAGCCGGGCCTGTCCAAGGCGGCCCAGCGCAGCACCGAGTCGGCGGTCACCGCCGAGCTGCAGGCCATGGTGCGCGACCTGCCGGGCGGGCGCGGCCACGTCGGCGGCACCTCGCAGCTGGTCAGCCAGATCACCGGCCAGGTCGAGACCGACCTGCGCACCGGTGAGGGCATCGCGCTGCCGGTCAGCCTGCTGGTCATGGTGGTGGTCTTCGGCGGCTTCATCGCCGCGGGCATGCCCGTCCTCGGGGCCATCGCCTCGATCGGCGGCGCGCTGGCCAGCCTGCTCGCCTTCTCCTACCTCATCGACCTCGACGCCTCGGTCGTCAACGTCGTGACCGTCCTGGGGCTCGGCCTGTGCATCGACTACGGCCTGCTGGTCGTCAGCCGGTTCCGCGAGGAGCTGCGCGCGATCGCCGCCGGCGGCCCCGCGGCCGACATCAGCCGCGACGAGGTCGTGCTCGCCACCTCGCGCACCCTCGCGAGCGCCGGCCGCACGGTGATGTTCTCCGGGCTGACCGTGGCCATCTCGCTGAGCAGCCTGTTGGTGTTCCCGGCCCAGCTGATGAAGGCGATCGGCGCCGCCGGTGTCTCCGTGGTCGTCGTGGCGCTGCTGGTCGCGCTGACCCTGGTGCCCGCCCTGTGCGCGCTGGCCGGTCGCCGGCTGCTGCGCCGTGGCACCGAGCAGGCGTCGGACACCGGCGTCTTCAGCAGACTGGCCCTCCGGGTGCAACGGCGCCCGGTGGGCGTCATCGTCGTCGTGGTCGCGGCGATGCTGGTCGCGGCCGCCCCGGCCTTCAGCCTGCAGCTGACGTCCTCGGGCACCCGCCTGCTGCCCGCCGGCACCGACCAGCGCGTGTTCTTCGAGACCCTGGCGCGGGACTACCCGGCGACCAGCGCGCCGGACGTCACCGTCGTGGCACGGGCACCGCTGGCGGAGGTCACCCGCTGGGCCCGGGACACCGCCGCCCACGTGCCCGGCGTGCGCTCGGTCGACGCCCCGAAGCAGGCCACGCCGGACCTGGTCTCCGTCGGGCTGCACACCACCGACGGGCCGCTCGGCGCCACCACCCGCCGGGTGGTCACCTCGCTGCGGGCCGACCGCCCGGCCTTCCCGACGTGGGTCACCGGGCAGGCCGCCCAGCTCGCCGACTTCAGCGCGTCGATGCGCGCGCGGGCGCCGGTGGCCGTGGCGCTCATCGTGGTCGCGACGTTCGTGCTGCTGTTCCTCATGACCGGGTCGGTGGTGGTGCCGCTGAAGGCGCTGGTGCTCAACGTGCTGTCCCTCGGCGCCAGCCTCGGCATCACCGTGTGGATCTTCCAGGAGGGCCACCTCGCGGGCCTCATCGGCTTCCAGTCGGTGGGCGGCATCGAGTCCACCATCCCGTTGCTGGTGCTGGCCTTCGGCTTCGGCCTGTCGATGGACTACGAGGTGTTCCTGCTCTCCCGCATCACCGAGCTGGTCCGGCGCGGCCACGACAGCGACGAGGCGGTGGTGCTCGGCCTGCAGCGCTCCGGGCGGATCATCACCTCCGCGGCCGTGCTGATCATCATCGTCTTCTGCGGCTTCGCCGCCGGCAGGCTCCTGGTCATCAAGGAGACCGGCGTGGCCCTCGCGGTGGCCGTGGCGATCGACGCCACCCTGGTGCGGATGCTGCTGGTCCCCGCCACGATGACCGTCCTCGGCCGGCGCAACTGGTGGGCACCGGCGCCGTTGCGCCGCTGGCACGCCCGCTACGGCATCTCCGAGGAGGTCGAGGGTGCCCACTGAGACCGTGCAGCAGCTCCCGTCGTGGCAGGAGCTGCTCGAGGCGTCCGGGCAGGACCCGTTCGTCCGCTATGACGTGGGGCCGGCGTTCGCGGGCGGCTGGGCGGTGGACGGCGCGGTCGCCTTCCTGCGGCGCACCCCCTCGGGCCGGACCGCCCTGGCGCTGCTGGGCAGCCCGGCAGGTGTGGGGGCGCTGGTGGCCACGGTGGCCGCCGACCCGGCCGTCGTAGTCGGCCACGACGTCAGGGCGATCACGCTGCCCCAGCCACTGGAACCGTTGCTGGAGAGGCACTTTCGCATGGGTGCGGGCTCCCGGTGGGAGTGGATGTGGACACAGGAGGTGCCGCAGCAGCAGCCTGCCGAGACGGCGCTCCGGGCTCTGGGCAACACCGCCGACGCCGGCGAGCTCACGGCGTTCCTCGCGGACGCCAGCCCGACGGCGAGCGCCCGCCCCGGCGACGAGGGCATCGAGTGGTGGGTCGGCGCCCGGGATGGCTCGGGCACCCTGGTCGCCTGTGGGGCCCTGCAGCGCACCGGTGCCGGCAGCCCGCACCTGGCAGGCATCGCGGTCCGCCCGGACCGGCGTGGAGAAGGCCTGGGCGCGGCCGTGACTGCGGCGCTGACCCGCCGGGCGATCACCCTCGACGGGGTGTCGACCCTGGGCATGTACTCCGACAACGCGGTCGCCCGCTCGCTCTACCTGCGCCTGGGGTACCGGGTCGCACAGGCCTGGGCGACCCGCGTCATACGGCTCCTGGGGTGAGTGCACGGGAGCCCCCGCACCGGTGCGGTGCGGGGGCTCCCGGGACGAGCCGACGTCAGTGGACGTCGAGCGCGGCGGTCGCGGTGGAGCGGTCCGGTGCCTTCACCACGACGGTGTGGTCACCGAGCGTGGTGTCCGCCGGGACGGTCACCTTGACCAGGGCGTTGCCGCCGGCGTCGGTGGTCACCGTGCCGAGAGCCACCGTGCCGTCGAGCGAGATCCGCTGCAGCGTCAGGGGCGTGAAACCGCGCAGGTGCATCAGGACCTGCTTGCCCGGCTTCACCCGCGGCGGGGACAGCTGCACCGTCCCGGAGCTGACCGGGTCGACGTGGGCGACCGGGCGGACCCGCACGACCTGCGGGTCGTGGTCGGAGGCCTGGTCGGCGAACTCGGAGTTGACGTGGATGACGTCGTACTCCACCGCGCCCGGCGCCGACAGCACCGTCGAGGTGAAGATGTGGTCGAGCACCTGCGAGACGCCGTTGTAGTTGTAGGTGTAGCGCTCGTTGGCCGGCAGGGTGTTGATCAGGTCGGTCAGCGTCGCACCGTTGTCGGTGAGCGTCGTGACCGCCGGGGAGAACTGGTAGTCGTTGAAGTCACCGGCCAGCACGATGTTGGCCTTCGGGTCGACGGCCAGCACCTGCTTGACGAACGCGTTGACCGCCGTGGCCTGCGCGGTGCGCTGCTGCTCCGAGCTGCGCGTCGGCGGCTGGTAGCGGCCGTCGGCGTTCTGGTCGCCGCCCTTGGAGTTGAAGTGGTTGGCGATCACGATGACCTTCTTGCCCTGGAAGACGAACTCGCCGGCCAGGGGCTTGCGGCTGTCCTCCCACGCCGTGTTCGACGGGTCGACCCGACCGGGCGAGACGGTCAGCGCTGCGGTGCCGTCGTTGTCCTCCTGCACGCCGACCGCCGTGGTCGAGTCACCGCCGGGCCGCTGCACGAACGTGACGCGGTCGGGGTTGTAGAGGAAGGCCACGCGGATGTTGCCGCCCGGCTGGCCACCGTCCTGGTCGTTGACCGGGTCGATCTCGGCCCACTGGTATGCCGGGCCACCGGCCGCGCTGATCGCCGCAGTGAGCTTGGTGAGGGTCTGGTCGGCGGCGACGGTGCCGTCGTCGGTCGCACCGCTGTTGTCCTGGATCTCCTCCAGGCTCACCACGTCCGGCGAGGCGAGGTTGGTGACCACGCCCGCGCCAAGGCGCTGGTACTTCGCGTCGGGGTCGCCGGGCGCGAGGTTCTCCACGTTGTAGGTCGCGACCGCGAGCTGGTCGGCGGCCTGCGGGGTGGCCAGGTTGCCGGCGAGGTGGTTGTCCTGCCACGCGCCGGTGGCCGTCGCGGCGATCGCGTAGCCGCCGAAGGTGGACCAGTCCACCGGGCCGGTGGTGGCGCCCGTGAGGACGTCGCCGACGTTGGCGGCCTGGACGACGCCGTTGACCGGGGACACGAGGACCCGGCCGGAGGGCAGGTTGTAGCTGTCCACGTAGGTGCCGCCCCGGTACGTCGCGTTCTGCGCCGGCTTGGTGGTCACGTAGATCTCGCCGTACTGCGGCTTGCCGGGGCCGACGACGCGGGCGTCGTCCACCTCGACCCGCATGCCCTCGTGGGCCTCCCAGAACTCCATCGCGGAGTGGGCCGGGTCGACCGGGCTGATCGCCTCGACGTTGCCGCTGGCGACCTGCGGGGCGTAGGTGTCGGGCACGGTCGAGGGGGCCAGCTGCAGCGGGGCCGGCAGGGCGTTGCCCTTGCTGACCACGGTGACGGTGGTCGGGGTGATCTCGGTGGTGGACAAGCTCGAGGTGCTCGAGACGGTCTCGCCGGAGGAGAGCGGGTAGTAGTCGGTGACCGAGCCGGTCACCAGGACCGCGTCGCCGACCGAGACGCCACCCTTGGAGCTGAAGACGAACACGCCGGAGGACGCCGACGGGCGCGCCGTGTCGGGCTGGGCCTCCTGGATCCAGTAGCCGGCGCTCTTGCCGGTGCGCACGGCGGTGACGATGCCGGCGACCTTGCTGACGCTCTGGCCCTTGAGCGGGGAGATGAACCCGTCGCCCTGGACGTCCTGGATCGTCGTCGTGCCCGGGAGGCACTCCTGCGGCGTCGGGACGGCCGTGCAGTCCGGGCCGGTCGGCGCCGAGCCGTTGACCGCCTTGGGCGTCGGCGCGGCGACGGTGAAGTCGGCGCCGTTGTTGCCGGTGTTGACGACCGGGCCGTTCCTGCGCTGGGCCGAGGTGGAGTTGCTCGTGGCCGCGGTGGGGGTGCCGCCGGCGGCGTCGTTGGCCCCGCCGAAGCCGACGAAGTCCACCACGCCCGCGGCGGTGGAGCAGGTCGCGCCGCAGGAGAGGGTGGTGGTGCTGTTGACGAGCGCGACCTTGCCCGCGGTCGAGGACATGGCGATCGTGCCGGTCACGTCCGGAGTGGGCAGCGCGGCGCCGGTGGCGCCGCCGGCCTCGCCGACGAGGTATCGCGCGCCGGCGGCGATGCTGCCGGTCAGGGCGGTCTTGCCCGACCACGTGGTGCCGGTGGCCGAGGAGTACTGCACCGACCAGCCGGTGAGGTCCACCGGCGCGGAGCCGGTGTTGACCAGCTCGATGAAGTCGTTGGCGTATGGCGCGCCGGAGTTGCCGCCGCCTCCGTAGACCTCGTTGATGATGACGCTGGCGCCGGGGTCGACCGCGTGGGCGGCCGGCGCCAGGCTCAGGCCGGCGACGAGGACGGTGCCTGTGGCCGCCACCGCCCCCGTCACTGTGCGCAGGAAAGGCATGGTGCTCCTGGGGTGTCGCAGAAGATGGCTCGCGCCCGGGTGTGGTCGTGAGCGAGCACAACCTAGGGGTCTGCTGTGTGCCTTGTGTGGGCTTTTGCCGACAAATGGGAAGAATTTGGCCGGGGTCCCCCCGGGATTCACCGCCCCCCTCCCCGGCACGACGCCGGTGCAGCCCTCCCCCGACCTCGGCTCCCGGACACCCACCCCGGCCCAGGACGTGAGGACGGCGTCCGGCTCGCGAGGCCGGCGGACCGGGCCCGGGGCCGGCCGCGGCGTCGGGCAGGTGCGACGCCGGCCCGGCCACACGGCATACACGGCAGCGGCCCCCGCCCCGGTGAGGGGCGAGGGCCGCTGATGGCGCCGGGGGTCAGGCCTCGGGCTGCTCGCGCGGCTCGGGCGTGGAGTCGACGCCGGCCTCCTTGCGCTGGGCGTCGGTGATCGGCGCGGGCGCGTCGGTCAGCGGGTCGACGCCACCACCGGACTTGGGGAAGGCGATGACCTCGCGGATCGAATCGGCACCGGCAAGGAGGGCGACGATGCGGTCCCAGCCGAAGGCGATGCCGCCGTGCGGCGGGGCGCCGAAGGCGAAGGCGTCGAGCAGGAAGCCGAACTTCTCCTGCGCCTCCTCCTGCGACAGGCCCATGACCTTGAAGACGCGCTCCTGGATGTCGCGGCGGTGGATACGGATCGAGCCGCCGCCGATCTCGTGGCCGTTGCAGACGATGTCGTAGGCGTAGGCCAGCGCCGGGCCGGGGTCGGTGTCGAAGGTGTCGAGGTACTCCGCCTTCGGCGAGGTGAACGCGTGGTGCACCGCGGTCCAGGCGCCCGAGCCGACGGCGACGTCGCCGCTGGCGGTGGCGTCCTCGGCCGGCTCGAACAGCGGGGCGTCGACGACCCACAGGAACGACCACGCCGACTCGTCGATCAGGCCGCAGCGACGGCCGATCTCGAGGCGGGCGGCGCCGAGCAGGGCGCGGGAGTGCTTCGGGGCGCCGGCGGCGAAGAAGATGCAGTCGCCCTTGTCGGCACCGACGAAGTCGGCCAGGCCGGCGCGCTCGGCGTCGGTGAGGTTCTTGGCGACCGGGCCGCCGAGCTCGCCGTCGTCACCGACGAGGACGTAGGCCAGGCCCTTGGCGCCGCGCTGCTTGGCCCACTCCTGCCAGGCGTCGAGCTGCTTGCGCGGCTGCGACGCACCGCCCGGCATGACCACGGCACCGACGTAGGGGGCCTGGAACACGCGGAAGGTGGTGTCCTTGAAGAACTCGGTGCACTCCACGAGCTCGTTGCCGAAGCGCATGTCAGGCTTGTCGGAGCCGAAGCGCGCCATCGCCTCGTGGTAGGTCAGCCGCGGCAGGGGGCCCTGGACCTCGTAGCCGACGAGCGCCCACAGGGACTTCAGGATCGCCTCGCCGAGCTCGATGACGTCGTCCTGCTCGACGAAGCTCATCTCGATGTCGAGCTGGGTGAACTCCGGCTGGCGGTCGGCGCGGAAGTCCTCGTCGCGGTAGCAGCGCGCGATCTGGTAGTAGCGCTCCATGCCGGCGACCATGAGCAGCTGCTTGAACAGCTGGGGGCTCTGCGGCAGGGCGTACCAGCTGCCCGGCTGGAGGCGCGCCGGCACGAGGAAGTCGCGGGCGCCCTCGGGGGTGGAGCGGGTCAGCGTCGGGGTCTCGATCTCGACGAAGTCGCGCTCGGCCAGGACCGTGCGGGCGGCCTGGTTGACCTTGCTGCGCAGGCGGATCGCGGCGCCGGGGCCGGGGCGGCGCAGGTCGAGGTAGCGGTGCTTGAGGCGCGCCTCCTCGCCGACGGTGACGCGCTCGTCGATCTGGAACGGCAGCGGCGCGGACTCGCTGAGCACCTCGACGGTGGAGGCCACGACCTCGATCTCGCCGGTGGGCAGGTCGGGGTTGGCGTTGCCCTCGGGGCGCGGACGGACCTCGCCGGTCACCTTGACGACGAACTCGTTGCGCAGGTGGTGCGCCTCGGCCTCGGCCAGGACCTCGTCCCGCACGACCACCTGCGAGACGCCCGACGCGTCGCGCAGATCGAGGAACGCCACGCCGCCGTGATCGCGCCGACGGGCGACCCAGCCCGTGAGCGTGACGGTCTGACCGGCGTGGTCGGCACGCAGGGTGCCGGCCTCGTGACTGCGAAGCACGGTGATGTCCTTAGCTAGGGGGTGTGCGGGATGCCCGCCCATCCTACGGACTTCGGTGCCCCCACCCCGAACCGGTTATCCGCCGTCGACCTCGCTGAGCAGGTGCTTCGGCGCCTGCGTGCGCCACGAGTCGGTGACCACCTCGGCCAGCACCTGCCCGTCGACCGCGTCGAGACGCACGAGCACGGACCTGTAGCCGTCGTAGTGCTCGGTGGTGAAGAACGTCGCCGGGTCCGAGGCGAGCAGCGCCTCCTTCCCCCCCAGGTCGGCGACCCGCACCACGACCACCCCGGGGTTGGGCACCTTGGGCTTCCTGGGGTCCATCCGCTCGCGCCACAGCCAGACGAACTGCCTCCCGGCCACCCGGAAGGTGAAGCCGTCCTCCTCTGTCGTCCCCGGCAGCGCCAGCGCGACGCGCCGGACGTCCTCCTGGGTCACCATCGCCAGCCCCCTCTCGCCTCCCCCCACGGTATGTCGTGTGCGCCGGCCCGCGGACAGCAACAGGCCTTGTCCATCGATTCGAACACCTGTACTATATGAGCAGGGGGTTTGGCATGGACGGTCTGGACACGGCGCTCGACATCGAGCTGGCGCAGGTGTGTGGCGGGTTGAACCAGCTGCATGCCCGGCTGGTGAGGCTGGTCGCCGGTGCCCTCACCGCAGAGGAGTGGGCCGGCGACGGGGTGCGCTCCCCCGAGCACTGGCTGGTGCTGCGGGCCGGGCTGTCCCCTTCGCGGGCGCGCGAGGTCGTCGCCCTGGCGCGGCGCGAGGCCGAGCTGCCGACCCTGATGGACACCTTCGCCGGCGGGCATCTCTCACTCGACCAGGTGTCGACCGTGGCCAGGCACGCCCCGGCCCCGATGGAGGCCTCGGTGACCGAGCTCGCGGTCAACGCCACGGTGCCCCGGCTCCGGCGCACCCTGTCCCGTTACGCCTTCCCCGACGAGCCCGCCAGCACTGCTGACCCCTCGGTCGACGCCCCTGCCACCAACGACGGCGCCGAGGACGCGGGTCCGCCGATGGCCCCCACCCCGGAACGTCGGGTCGAGGAGCCGGCCGACCTCGCGATGGGCTGTGACGCCGACGGCCGGTTCACGCTGCGGTTCTCCGCCCCACCCGACCTCGGCGCCCTGGTGGAGGCGGCGCTGATGGAGGCCCGGGACGCGCTCTTCCACGCCGGGCGCCCGGAAGTCACCTGGGCCACGGCTCTGGCCGAGGTCTGCGAGCGCTCCCTGGCCAACCCACCCTCACCTGGTCGGCGCGACGCGTTCCGGGTGCTGGTCCACCTCGACACCGACGGGGCCTGGCTGAACGCCCGCCCTGCCCTCCCGCGGCACCTGCTCCACAAGCTCACCTGCGAGGGGTCGCTGCGCCCGCTCTGGGTCACCGAGGGGCACCCCGTCAACGTCGGCCGGGCCCTGCGCATCGTCCCCGACCGCACCCGGCGCCTGGTTGAGGACCGCGACCGCGGCTGCCGCTTCCCCGGCTGCGCTGCGACGGCCGTCGTCAAGGTCCACCACGTCATCCACTGGGCCGACGGCGGCCCGACCGACACCCCCAACCTGGTCAGCCTGTGCCCGCACCACCACGACCGGCACCACGCGGTCGACTACGACATCCGGGGCGACGCCGACCTGCCTGACGGGCTGACCTTCACCAACCGGTGGGGCCACCTGATCCGCCCGGCACCCGCCTACCGGCCACCGATCCCGAGCCACTCACCAGATCCATCCAGCCGACCAGATTCGGTGGGCTCGGCAGGCCAGGGCAGCCCACCGGATTCGCCGGGCTCGCCAGACCAGGGCAGCCCACCGGATCCGGGCAGCTCAGCAGACCCCGGCGGACACGGCGCCGTGCCCGGACACACCGGAGGGCCGACGGCCCCGCCCTACGACGGACCCACCGGCGAGATCCTGCACAGCAGGTGGGTCACCTTCACCGAGTCCGCACCCATCCCGGCCTGACGCCGGGGAGCGCGCGCCGGAGCACTGCGCCGGCGCGCGTGGGTAGGGGTGGTGCGAACCGCAACGTGACGCCGGACCACGTGGGTAGGGGTCGCGCGAACCGCCGCGTGACGCCGGACCACGTGGGTAGGGGTCGCGCGAACCGCAGCGTGACGCCGGACCACGCGAGGTCAGGGAGTCGTCCGGCAGCTCAGCCGAGGACGTCGCCGTCGAGGTAGACCCACCGGCCACCACGCCGACCAAACCGGCTGCGTTCGTGCAGCACCCCGCGTTCGCGACCCTGCCGCCACGACGCGCGGAACTCCACCTCACCCTGGTCGTCGTCGGGCCCACCGGCGCGCGTGTCGAGGACCTCGAGGCCGGTCCACGTCAGGTCCGGGTCCAGCGCCAGGTCAGCAGGCCGGTGCGCCGGGTGCCAGGTCCGCGAGAGGTAGTCCCCCGCGCCCACCGCGAACGCGGCGTACCGCGAGCGCATCAGCTCCTCTGCCGTCAGCGGCGTTCGTTCCCCGTCATGCAGCGGCTGGCAGCACACGGCATACGCCGCACCACTCCCGCAGGGGCAGCTGCGAGTGGACGCACCGCCTCGCCCTGTGCCACGGCCGAACGTGCCCCCGGCGGACGCGCCAGCACCTGGCGTGTGAGAACCGGACGTGCCAGAACCCGGCGGGCTAGCACCGGACGCGCCCGAACCGAAGGCACCGCTCATGACCGGTCTCCCTGCGGTCGGACCAACGAGGAGGGCGCGTCCGCCAGGGCCTCGACCACCGCCGCCAGGGCAGGGCTCTCCCCCATCGTGCGCCGCCACACCGCCGTCACCGTGCGGGTCGGCACCGGGGCGACGACGTGGACCGCGACCACCCCGGCCGGCAGCTCGCCGCGCCCGAGCCGCGGCACCAGCGCCACCGCCAGCCCCTGCGCCACGAGGGCGATGTGGGAGGCGAACTCCGCGGCGAAGTGCTCGATCCGCGGGGCCCGGCCGATGTCGTGGAACATCTTGGTCAGCCACTGGTGGCAGATCGACCCCGGCGCCACGCTCACCCAGCGCTCCCCGGCGAGCTCTGCCGCCGAGACCCGCTCCCGTCCAGCCAGCGGGTGCTCGCAGTGCACCAGCACGTCGGCGTAGTCCGACCCGAGGTGGCGGCAGGTCAGGTGGTCCGGGATCGCCAGCGGCAGCGGCTCCCAGTTGTGCACCACGGCCAGGTCCACCTGTCCGGTCGCCACCAGGCTGACCGCATCCCACGGCTCGGCCTCGCTGAGCGTGACCTCAAGCTCGGGCGAGGACTCCCGCAGCGCAGCCAGTGCCGGAGCCACGACGCCCCGGGCCGCCGTGGCGAAGCTGGCCAGCCGGACCCGTCCGGCAGGCCGCCCCGTGGTCGACTGCAGCTGGGACTCCAGCTGCTCCATCTGGGCGAGCAGGTCGTGCGCCGAGGCCGCGAGCAGGCGGCCGGCCTCGGTGAGCATCACCCCGCGCCCGTACTTCTCCAGCAGCGCGACCCCCGCCCGGGCCTCGAGCCGCTTGACCTGCTGGGACACGGCGCTGGCGGTGTAGCCGAGCGAGTCCGCCGCCGCCGCAACGGATCCCAGTCGGTCCACCGCCGCGAGGGACCGCAGCGCCACCGCATCGATCATGTAGCGAGGCTACATCGTCGTGCCAAGAAACGTTTGCTGGTGCTTCATGGTGCGACACGGCACGGTAGTGGCATGCCCTCCGCCACGCTGCCCGCCCGCGACGCTGCCCTCGCGACCCTCGTCGCCGTCGTGTGGGGGGTCAACTTCATCGCCATCGACCGCGGTCTGGCCAGCGTGCCGCCGCTGCTGTTCGTCGCGCTGCGCTTCGTGCTGGTGTGCTTCCCCGCGGTGTTCCTGGTCCCCCGCCCCGCCGTCCCCTGGCGCCTCGTGGTGACGATCGGGCTGTTCATGAGCCTGGGCCAGTTCGCGCTCGTCTACGTCGCCATGCACCTCGGCATGCCGGCCGGGCTCACCCCGCTGGTGCTGCAGAGCCAGGTCCTGCTCACCGTGCTCTTCTCCAGCGTGGCGCTGCGCGAACGACCCACCCGAGGCCAGCTGCTCGGCGTCCTGGTGGGCGCCGCCGGGCTGGCCGTCGTCGCGGTGGGGCGAGGCCCCCACGCCCCGCTGCTGCCCCTGCTCCTCGTCGTGGCCGCGGCCACCTCCTGGGCCATCGGCAACGTCGTCGCCCGGCACGCCCGCCCGACCTCGGGGCTGTCCATGGTGGTGTGGTCCGGGCTGGTCGTGCCGGTGCCCCTGCTGGCCCTGTCGCTGCTGGGCGAGGGCCCCGCCGCGGTCTCCGCCGCGGTGACCCACCCGGACCTGGGCGCGCTCGGCAGCGCCGCGTTCACGGCATACCTGGCGTCGCTGCTCGGCTACGGCCTGTGGAACTCGCTGCTGGCGCGCCACCCCGCCACGGCGGTCGTCCCGTTCACGATGCTCGTCCCCGTGGCCGGCATCGCCGCGGCCTGGCTGGCGCTGGGCGAGGTGCCCACGGCCACCGAGCTGACGGGCGGCCTGATGCTCCTCGCCGGGGTCGCCGCCGCGGTGTTGCTCTCACGCCGCCGCCAGACCAGCCTGCGCCGGGCCGCGACGCACACCGCCGCCCCGGTGACCGGGGCGGCGGTGGGTGCGAGTGCAGCTCCCGAGGGAGCCGTGGATCAGCGGTATGCCGGGTGCTCCGGCCAGGGTGCGTCGTAGGGCCGCAGCGTGCCCCAGTCGAGCTCCCTGGCCGCGTAGGCGGTCAGGATGCCGATGATCGCGGCGGGGTTGTGGAGACGGCCGGTGAGCACCGCGGCCACCGCCTCGTTGAGGTCGACCCACCGCACGGGCATCCCGTGCTCCTCGGCCTCGCGCTGGTGCCGCTCCTCGTGCGGCACGGACGCGAGGTCACGGGCCAGGAACAGGCGCAGCACCTCGGACAGGCCGCCGGGTGAGGCGAAGTGGTCGACCAGGACGTTCCATGTCCCGGCCGTCAGGTCGGCCTCCTCGTGCAGCTCGCGCGCGGCGGCCTCCCACGGCGGCTCACCCTCGACGTCGAGCAGCCCGGCGGGCAGCTCCCAGTCGTAGTGGCCGACGGGGTGGCGGTACTGCTGGACGAGCAGGATCCGGCCCTTGTCGTCCATCGCGACGGTGCCGACGGCGCCGGGGTGCAGGACGTACTCCCGGCGCACGGTGCCGGCCTCGCCGAGGTCGACCGTGTCGCGCACGACGTCCCACACCATGCCCTCGAGCAGCACCTCGCGCTCGGAGACCGGCCGGGACTCCAGCCGGTCCCGCAGCTCGTGGGCGGACAGGGACGGCGCGTCGAGGCTCACGGCGCCGCGACCGGGTCGGCCTGCTCGGCCTCGGCGTGGTCGGCGCGGGGACGCTCGACCTCCACGAGGCGGGCCTGGCGCTGCTGGTCGATCGCCGCGCCGACCAGGCCGGCGAACAGTGGGTGGGCCTTGTCCGGGCGGGACAGGAACTCCGGGTGCGCCTGGGTGGAGACGTAGTACGGGTGCACGTCGGCGGGCAGCTCGACGAACTCCACCAGCGTGCCGTCCGGCGAGGTGCCCGAGAAGCGCAGGCCAGCCTGCTCGAGCTGCTCGCGGTAGGAGTTGTTGACCTCGTAGCGGTGGCGGTGCCGCTCCTCGACCTTGGTCGAGCCGTAGGTCTCGGCCACGACCGACCCCTCGGCGAGCGCCGCGGGGTACAGCCCCAGGCGCATCGTGCCACCGAGGTCACCGGCGCCCTCGACGAACGCCTTCTGCTCCTCCATCGTCGCGATGACCGGGTGCTCGGTGCCCGGGTCGAACTCGCTGGAGGAGGCGTCGGCGATGCCGGCGACGGTGCGGGCGTACTCGATGACCATGCACTGCAGGCCCAGGCAGATGCCCAGGGTCGGCACACCACGCTCGCGCGCCCAGCGCAGCGCGCCGAGCTTGCCCTCGATGCCGCGGACGCCGAAGCCGCCGGGCACGAGCACCGCGTCGACGCCGCCGAGCGCCTTCTGCGCGCCGGCCTCGGTCTGGCACTCGTCGCTGGCGACCCAGCGGATGCGGACCTTGGCGTCGTGGTGGAAGCCGCCGGCGCGCATGGCCTCGGTCACCGACAGGTAGGCGTCGGGCAGGTCGATGTACTTGCCCACCAGGGCGATCTCGACCTCGTGCTCGGGGTTGTGCACGCGGCGCAGCAGCTCGTCCCAGTCGTGCCAGTCGACGTCGCGGAACGGCAGGCCGAGGCGGCGGATGACGTAGGCGTCCAGGCCCTCGCCGTGCAGCACCTTGGGGATGTCGTAGATGCTCGGCGCGTCGACGGCGGCGGCGCACGCCTCGGTGTCGACGTCGCACATGAGCGAGATCTTGCGCTTGATCCCCTCGGGGATGACCCGGTCGGCGCGCAGCACGAGGCCGTCGGGCTGGATGCCGACCTGGCGCAGCGCGGCCACGGAGTGCTGGGTCGGCTTGGTCTTCAGCTCACCGCTCGGGGCGAGGTAGGGCACCAGCGAGACGTGCAGGAAGAAGACGTGGTCGCGACCCACGTCGTGGCGCACCTGGCGCGCCGCCTCCAGGAAGGGCAGCGACTCGATGTCGCCGACGGTGCCGCCGATCTCGGTGATGATCACGTCAGGGCGCTTGTCGGCCGGGCCCTCGGCGGTGGCGCGCATCCGCGCCTTGATCTCGTTGGTGATGTGCGGGATCACCTGGACGGTGTCGCCGAGGTACTCCCCACGGCGCTCCTTGGCGATGACCTGGCTGTAGACCTGACCGGTCGTCACGTTGGCGGAGCCGTCGAGCTCGACGCCGAGGAACCGCTCGTAGTGGCCGATGTCGAGGTCGGTCTCGGCCCCGTCCGCGGTGACGTAGACCTCGCCGTGCTGGAACGGGTTCATCGTCCCGGGGTCCACGTTGAGATAGGGGTCGAGCTTCTGCATCGTCACCCGCAGTCCGCGGGCCCGAAGCAGGTGTCCGAGGCTCGAGGCCGTGAGCCCCTTGCCGAGCGAAGAGGCGACGCCTCCGGTCACGAAGATGTGCTTTGTCTGCTCAACCACGGACTTGCACTCTACGTCATCGACGGGCCCTCGGAGTACCACGCCAGCCATGTCGCGGCCGTGTCGTCCCCGTCGGGCAGTGCCGCGGCGGCCGAGCGCCCTTGCCGGGCAAGACGTTCGCGCAGGTCGGGGTCGATGAGCACCGTTCGTGTGGCATCCGACACGGCCGTGGGGTCCCCTGCGGGGACGAGCAGGCCGACTCCTTCGACGAGGTCGTGCAGCCCGCCGACGTCGGTGGCGACCACCGGTGCGCCGGCCGCCATCGCCTCCTGCACGACCAGCGCGCGGGCCTCCCAGGCGCTCGGCAGGACGAACACCTCGGCGGCGCGCAGCCACCGGTCGGCGTCGCGGCGCGCCCCCACGAAGTGGACCGGTGCCGCGACCTGCTCGACCAGCGCCTCCAGCTCGCCCAGCAGCACCTCGTCGCCGTCACCGACGACCACCCAGGTTGCCGGCGTCCACAGCCGGGACGCGGCCCGCACGAGCACGTCGAGGTCCTTCTGCGGGGCGATCCGCGAGATGGTCAGCACCAGCGGCCGCCCCGGGTCGACCTGGAGGCCCGCCTCGCGCAGCAGCGCCGCCCGCTCGGCGGCGCGACCCTGCCGGTCGAGTGGCTCCTGCGCCAGCAGCGCCGGGACGCGCGGGGACGGCACGGGGGCCAGGCGGGTATCGCGCGCGCCCAGGTCGCGGGCCTGGTCCACCAGGTCGCTGCTCGCCCCGGTGACGAGGTCCGCCCGCCGGGCGACGAGCCGCTGGGCCAGCTCCTTCAGGCGCAGCCGGCCCGAGCCGGCGAGGACCGCGTTGTGCTGGGAGACGACGAGGCGGGGCCGGCGCAGGCCGAGGGTCACCAGGGTGGCCAGCAGCCCGGCCTGGTGCCCGTGGGCGTGCACGACGTCGCTGGCGGCCGCGAGGCGGCGCAGCGCGAGCAGGTCGAGCAGGCTCGCCGCTGCCGCGCCGACCGGTCGCAGCCGCGGCCACCACGGGCGCACGTCGCCGAAGTCGAACCGCTCGGCGGTCGCGGGGTGGGTGACCACCACGACGTGGGCCCCGGCGGCGCGCAGGTCGGCCGACAGCTGGGCCACGTGCGTGCCGATCCCCCCGGTGCTGCGGCCCAGCACCATGACCACCCTCACGCCGACCTCCGCAGCACCCGCGAGCGCAGGCGAGCCGTGAGCAGCCGCCCGGTCTCCCGGTCGGCCAGGGCGAGCACGGCCACGAACACGACGACGGTCACGGACGCCACCAGCACACCGACCAGCACCGACGGCAGCAGGCCGCGCGTGGGCAGCGCATCAGCCAGCACCCGGCCCGGCGCCACCGACACGACCGCGGCCACCAGAGCCGCGACCAGCGTGCGTGGCAGCCCACGCAGGGCGGGCGCCCCCCAGGCCTGGCGGACCGCCACGAGCAGCAGCACCCCGGTCAGCGTCATGCCGGCACTGCTGGCGACCCCGAGGGTGCGCAGCGTGCGGGTGGGCTCGGTCGGCCCCGTCAGCGCGAGGAGTGGCCAGAGCGCGGCAACGAGCCAGCCCGCGGCCACCGCCACGGCCGCGATCCGGGGCCGGCCGCGCACGTAGAGGGCGCGGGTCAGCACGGCGGCCAGGCCGAAGCCGACCAGACCGACAGCGTAGGAGTCCATGGCGACCGGCATCGCCTGCAGGGCCGCGCGGCCGACCGGCTGGTGCCGCCCCGCGTCGAGGGCAGTGAAGAACGCGCCGAGAGGCCTCGAGGCGACGAGCAGCACCGCGGCGCCAAGGACCCCCGCGACCGCCACCGCCCGGGTCGAGCGGGCCAGGGTGCGCGAGGCGTCATCGTCGGTCCCGGCAGCTCCCCCGTCGGCCCCGGCGGGTGCGCCGAGCCCGCTGTTGCGGACCTGCCCGGCGGCCGCCTCCCGCTCGGGCGGGTCCGGCTCGACCGACTCACGCTCGAAGACCTCGAGCTCGACCGCCTCGGCGGCGGCCTCCTCCTGCGAGACGCCCTCCTGGGCGGCCTGGGCCGCCAGGGTCGGGAAGGTGGAGATGGCCAGGGGCACCGCGAGCACGGCATACGGCAGCAGGTAGACGGCCTGGACGTAGGTGTAGACGTTGAGGGTGCCGTTGCCGCTGCGGTAGTTGGTGACCCAGACCGTGGCGAGCACGGCCGCCTGCTGCGCGAGCAGGGCCACGAGCCCGGCGCCGGCGAGCGACGCGGCGCGGCGGGCCACGCCGTCGGGGAAGCGCCAGGTGAGCCGCAGCCGCACGCCAGCACGGCGCACCGGCACCAGCAGCGGCAGGCTGAGCGCGACGACGCCCATCGTGGTGCCCGCGGACAGCGCCCACGCGGCGCCGGCCGGCAGGTGGGCCGGGTCGTTGCCGTGGCCGCCGGACAGCGCCCCGTAGAGCACGTACGCGGCGATGACGACGAGGCTGGACAGCAGCGGCGCCAGGGCGGCCCCGAGGAAGCGGTGGTGCGCCTGCAGGACGCCGGCCAGCACGATCCCGACGCCGTACAGCGCCACCTGCGGGGCGAACACGACGAGCATGGTCGCGCCGAGCTCGGCGGCCGCGCCCGGCTGCGAGCGGCACACGTCCGGGCCGAGCATCGCGGAGGTCAGCGGTCCGGCCAGCGCGGCGACCAGCAGGGCGAGCGGGACCAGCAGGGTCAGCGCCCAGGTGAGCATGGCCGAGGCCGTCCGGTCGGCGGACTCCCGGTCGCCCTGGCCGAGCTGCCCGGCGATCACCGGGACGGCGATCGCGGCCAGGGCACCACCGGCGGCCACCTCGTAGATGACGTTCGGCAGCTGGTTGGCGGTCTGGTAGACGTTGCCGACGCAGGTCACGCCGACCGAGTGCGAGAAGACCAGCCACCGACCGAAGCCGACGACCCGGGCCGCGAGGGTGACGACGGCGATGAGCCCGGCGGCGGCCAGCAGGCCATGGGCCCGCCGTGACGGGGCGGGGCTCACCGCGGTCACCGTCGGCCGAGGGCGTCGAGCTCGCGCAGCCCCGGTGTGGACTCGATGACCTTCGTGAAGCTGACCTTCTCGGAGGCGACGGTCAGGCCGGTGACGACCGCCAGCGTGACCAGCCGGCCGCGCAGGCCGCTGCGCTGCACCAGCGCCGTGCCCAGCAGCGCCCCGGCGGTGTTGGCGCCGGTGTCGCCGAGCATCGCACGGCCGGCGAGGTCCTCAGGCAGCGAGCCCAGCGCCGCGCCGGCGGCGGCCGCAGCGGTGACCCCGGCGGGCGTCGATGACGCCGCCAGCGGCAGGGCGGCCAGGGTCGTGGCCTTCAGCGCCCGGCCCGGGCGCAGGTCCAGCAGGTTGGCGACGTTGGCCGCCCCGGCGACGACCGCTCCCCCGACCAGGGTCGCGAGCAGCCCGGGCCGCTCCTCGTCCCGGCGGTCGACGGCCACCGCAGCGAGCAGGCCGGTCAGCCCGAGGCCGGCGATCTTCACCGCACCCGTGGTCACCTCACCGCGACCAAGGGCGGACAGGTGGCCGCGAAGCCCCTTGCTGGAGCTGTCGCCGGCCAGGTCGTCGAGGGCGCCGAACGCCCCCGCACCGGCCGCGGCGATCGCCGGACCTGCCCCACCGGCGGCACCCGCGGCCAGCCCGGCGAGCGTGCCCGCGACGTATGCCGGTCCCTCCAGCAGCGTCACCGGCCCACCGGCGTGGCTGGTCCGGGTCCAGCGGACCTCGCCACCCGGCGGCCGGCGGCGCAGCCCGCGCAGCGTGATGGCCGCCCCCGCTGCCCCGGCGGCCAGCGCCACGGCCCTGCGGTCGAGGCTCACTTCACCGTGCCGGGCAGCACGGACGCCGCGTCCGAACCGACCCCGTAGTGGCCGCTGTGGCCGGCGTACTGCTCGGTCAGCGCCTCGACCAGCGGGGCCGCTCCGATGCTCTGGTCGCCGTCGTCCACGGTGGAGACGGCCTTGCTCGCGTCGCCGTCGGCGCGCACCGCCGCCACGAGGGCGCCGGTTGTCTGCGGGTCCGTGGCGTTCATCGTCGAGGTCACCACGGTGCCCGAGTCGGCGGCGTCCAGGGCCCGGGTGAGCGCCACCCACGAGGCGAGCCGGGCGGAGGTGTCCTCCTCGTTGGCGCCCTTGACCGGGCCGGCCACGAGGACCGCGCTCGAGGCGGGGACGACCGGGTCGGAGCCCACCGTGAGCAGGTCACCGGCCTTGAGGCCCTCCAGGGCCTGGGCGGCGCTGGGGTCGAGCTTGTCCGTGGGCCGCTCGGCCGTGGTGAGCAGCGCGCGCGCGAGCACCGTCCCGGGGAGCATCTCGGGGGTGCTGAGCGTGCCGGGAGCCTTGACCAGGGACGCGAGCTGCGTGGCGAGGTTGTCGCGGAAGGTGCGCTTGGTCGGGTCGACCCACGCGTCGGTCAGGGTGACCGTGGACCCGATCCGGGCGCCGGCGCCGGTCAGCGCGGTCGTCGTCTTCTTGACCGTGTCGGCGTCGGCGCCGGGCGCCACCACGATGCTGACGGTGCGCCCCGACAGGCTGCCGGAGACCAGCTTGGGCGTCACCGTGTTGGCGAAGGTGTCGCGGGCGTCGATCCCCCGCTGCTGGGCCTCGAGCTGGGCGCGCAGCGTCGCCTTGTCCTGACGCAGCGCGGTCACCTGCTCGTTCAGCGACTGGCCGATGTTGTTCTGCAGCGGGCCCGCCCCCAGCACGATCCCCACGGCGAGCGCCAGGAAGATCGAGACGATGGAGACGAGGTGGTAGCGGAAGTCGATCACGAGAAGAGTCCTACGATCCAGGACCACACGTCGTCCCAGCGGGCACCGACCACGGTGAGCATGGCGGTGCCGGCAGGCGTGGCGGCCAGCGCGGCATACAGGGCGAACAGCCCCACGGCGAGCATTGCGAACAGGGACAGGTTGGAGATCCGGGAGCGGTAGAGGCGGCTCACGCCCTTGGCGTCGATGAGCTTGCCGCCGACCCGCAGCCGGGTGAGGAACGTGCTGGCCATGCCCGAACGCCCCTTGTCGAGGAACTCCACCAAGGTGGCGTGGGTGCCGACGGCCACGATCAGGGTCGCGCCCTTGTCATCGGCCAGGAGCATGGCGACGTCCTCGCTGGTGCCGGTCGCCGGGAACACCACCGGGTCGATGCCCAGGTTGCGGACTCGCTCCAGGCCGGGCGCCCGGCCGTCGCGGTAGGCGTGCACGACGATCTCGGCACCGCAGGTCAGCGTGGCGTCGGAGACCGAGTCCATGTCGCCGACGACCAGGTGCGGCTTGTGCCCCTCCTCGACCAGCGCGTCGGCTCCGCCGTCGACGCCGATGAGGATGGGGCGGTACTCGCGGATGTAGTGCCGCAGGGTCTGCAGGTCCTCCTTGTAGTGGTAGCCGCGCACCACCACCAGGACGTGCCGACCGTCGATCCCGGTGCGGATGTCCGGGACGCCGACCCCGTCGAGGAGCAGCTCGCGCTCACGGCGGAGGTACTCCATCGTGTTGGCCGCAAAGGCTTCGAGCTGCACGGCAAGGCCGGCGCGGGCCTCGTTCATCGCCGCCTGCACCGACTCGTGGTCGAACAGGTGCCCCTTGGCCACGATGGTGTCGCCGACGTAGATCTCGTCGCCCTCGATGCGCACCTGCTGCCCTTCGTGCAGGGCGTGCATGACGTCGCGCCCCGCGTTGTCGAGCAGCGGCACCCCGCCGTCGATGAGGATCTCCGGACCGAGGTTGGGGTAGCGCCCGCTGATGGATGGCGAGGCGTTGACGACGGCGGCCGGGCGGCAGGCGAGCAGTGCCTCGGCGCTCACCTTGTCGATGTCCTGGTGGTCGATCACGGCGATGTCGCCGGGCTTCAGGCGCTTGGTGAGGTTCTTGGTTCGCGCGTCCACGCGGACGGGACCGCGGACCCCGGGCACTTCCGGTTCGCGGCTGCTCCGGCGTCGGATGGAGAGAGGCATCGGGGATATCGTGCCACGGCCCACCACGAGCCCCGATGGCGCCGACCGCGCACCGGGTCACGGCCTTGTCACGTTTGGCGCGTGTTCAGCCGACCGCCTGCCCGGCCTGGGCGAGCAGCTCGCGGGCGTGCTCGATGGCGACGCCGGAGTCCTCGACGCCGGCCATCATCCGCGCCAGCTCACGCAACCGGTCGTCCCCGCTGACCGCGGCGACCCCGCTCGCGGTCACGTGCCCGTCATCGGTCTTGTGCACCACCAGGTGCTGGTCGGCGAAGGCCGCGACCTGGGCCAGGTGGGTGACGACGATCACCTGCGCGGACCGGGCGAGCGCCGCCAGCCGCGCCCCGACGTCGAGCGCCGCCTTGCCGCCGACGCCGGCGTCGACCTCGTCGAAGACGAACGTGGGCACGTCGCCGCTGCCGGTGACGACCTCCAGCGCGAGCATCACACGGGACAGCTCGCCGCCCGAGGCGGCCTTGGCGACGCTGCGCGGCGGCGCGCCGGGGTTGGCCGCCAGCAGGATCTCCACGTCGTCGGCGCCGTGGCGCAGGAAGGTCTCCCGCGGCTGCACCGCCACCTGGACCACGGCCTTGCCCATCGCCAGGTGCGCCAGCTCCTGCGTGACGCGCCGGCCGAACTCCTGCGCGGCGGCGGTGCGGGCGGCGGTCAGCTCGGCGGCCGCCGCGGTCAGCTCGGCCTCGAGCTGCTCCAGCCGGGCCTGCATCGCCTCGGCCCGGTCGTCGGCGGTGACCAGCCGGTCCAGCCGTGCGGCGGCCTCCTTGGCCCAGGCCAGCACCTCGTCGACGGTGTCGCCGTACTTGCGCTGCAGCCGGGCCAGGTCGGCACGCCGCTCCTGCACCCAGGCGAGCCGGGCCGGGTCGACGTCGACGTCACTGAGGTATGCCGCGAGGTCGGCTCCCAGGTCGGCCGCCAGGTAGCCCAGCTCCTGGGCCCGGCGTTCGAGGTCGGCCAGCGTCGGGTCGTGGACGGAGGCGGCGCCCAGCGTGGCGCGGGTCTCGGCGAGCAGCTCGACGACGTTGCCGCGGACCTCATCGGCCGCCTCCTCCTCCGGGCCGCCGGTGGCCCCGGCCACCAGGGCGTGGGCGAGCCCCGCGCTGCCGCGCAGGCCCTCGGCGTGGGCCAGGCGCTCGTCCTCGGCGCGCAGCTCGTGGTCCTCCCCGGGCTGGGGGTCGACGGCCTCGACCTCCTCGACGCCGGCGGTCAGCACGTCGATCTCGCGGGCGCGGTCCCGGGCCAGGGCGCGCAGCTCGTCCAGCTCCGTGCGGAGCTGGTGGTGCTCGTCATACAGGACGGTGTAGCGCGCCAGCGGCTCGGCGACCGAGGCGCCGGCGAAGCCGTCCAGCACCACCCGATGCTGGTCGGGCTGGCGCAGCCGCCACTGGTCGGACTGGCCGTGGACCGCGACGAGGAGCTCGCGCAGGTCGGAGAGCACCCCGACCGGGGCGCTGCGGCCGCCGACGTGGGCGCGCGAGCGACCCTCGGCGGAGACGGTGCGGGCCAGGATGAGCCCGTCCTCGGTGTCGCCGCCTGCCTCCCGGGCGCGGACCAGGGCCGGGTGGCCCTCGGGCACCTCGACCAGTCCCTCGATGGACGCAGCCGTGGCCCCGTTGCGCACCAGGCCGGCGTCGGCGCGGGCGCCGAGCAGGAGGCCGAGGCCGGAGACGACCATGGTCTTGCCGGCACCGGTCTCACCGGTGACGACGTTGAGGCCCGGGGACAGGGCGAGGACGGCGTCGTCGATGACGCCGAGGTTCTGGATCCGGATCTCGCGCAGCACGTCGGCCAGCCTAGGAGGGGGGACTGTCAGTCGGTGGCAGGCGCCACCGAGTGGTCCCCTCCCGTCGACGGGCCGGGCCCGCTCCCCCGGCGGCGGCCCGGGCCCGGACCGCCGCTCGCGCGACGGCCCGCCCCGCGCCAGCCGGCGACCGAGAGGTCGAACTTGGCCACGAGCCGGTCGGTGAAGGGCGAGGCGCTCATCCGGGCCAGACGCACCGGGGTGTCGCTGCGGCAGACCTCGATCCGGGCGCCCGGCGGCAGCTCGACCATGCGCGCGCCGTCGCACCACAGGACGCCGGAGCCCTCGGTGTCGGCGAGCACCTCGACGGCCAGCCGGCAGCGCGGTCCGACGACCAGCGGCCGGGCGAACAGCGCGTGTGCGGCCAGCGGGACGACCATCATGGCCTCGACGTCGGGCCACACGACGGGCCCTCCGGCGGAGAACGCGTAGGCCGTCGAGCCGGTCGGCGTGGCCATGACGACCCCGTCGCAGCCCCACGTGGACAACGGCCGGCCGTCGACCTCGACG
Source organism: Oryzihumus leptocrescens (assembly GCF_006716205.1). GTDB lineage: Bacteria > Actinomycetota > Actinomycetes > Actinomycetales > Dermatophilaceae > Oryzihumus > Oryzihumus leptocrescens. Next base: position 2,304,118 of record NZ_VFOQ01000001.1, read on the forward strand.
ATGAGCTCGAGCATCCGCTCCCGCGCGGCCTTCTCGACGGTGACCTCGTTGAGCGCCCAGCTGGAGGCGATGAGCTCCCCGTCGTGGTGGGCCCGCACCTCGAGGGTCATCCGCTCCTCGACCTCGTAGTCGCGGGACACGATGCGCTCGACCGTCTCCTGCAGGTCCTCGCGCTCGGCCTCGGCGAGGAAGCCGACGTGTCCGAGGTTGACCCCGAGCAGGGGTGCGTCGGTGCCGCGCGACATGGCCGCCCCGCGCAGGATGGTGCCGTCGCCGCCGAGCACGCACACCAGCTCGCAGCCGCGGGCCGGGTCGGCGGGGTCGGCCAGCACGACGTTGGGGTTGTGCCCCAGGTGGACCGCCTCGGCCTCCTCGGGCAGCAGGGCCACCTCGATGCCGGCCGCGTGCAGGCGCGACGCGACGTCCCCCGCGAGGTGCTGGGCCTCGGGGCGGCGCGGGTGGGCCACGAGCAGGATGCGACGCGTCACGTCAGCCCTTCCGTCGAGAGGCGCTCGGCCCGGTCGGCGACCTCGCGCGGGCTCAGCGCGTCGACGTCGCGGGACGTGCACCAGAGTAGGTACTCGATGTTGCCGTTGGTGCCCCGGATCGGGCTGCCGTGCAGCGCGACCGGGCGCAGCCCCTCCTGCGCCGCGGCCTGCGCCACGTCGGTGATGGACCGCGCGCGGTCGGGTGCGCTGCGCACCAGCCCACCCCGGCCGAGCCGTTCGCGGCCGACCTCGAACTGCGGCTTAACCAGCACCACGAGGTCACCGCCAGGTGCGGTCAGGGCGGCCAGCGCCGGCATCACCGTGCGCAGGGAGATGAAGCTGAGGTCGGCGACCACCAGGGCCGCGGGCCCCCCGACGGTGGCCGGGTCGAGGTCCCGCACGTTGGTGCCGGACCACTCGGTCACCCGCGGGTCGCCAGCCACCTGCGCGACGAGCTGGCCGTGGCCGACGTCGACCGCCTCGACATGGGTCGCACCGCGGGCCAGCAGCACCTGGGTGAAGCCACCGGTGGAGGCACCGACGTCGATGCAGCGCTTCCCCTGCGCCGACAGGCCGCGGTCGGCGAACACGTCCAGTGCGGTCAGCAGCTTGTATGCCGCGCGGCTCACCCACGGGTCGGGCTTGGTCGCCAGGGTGATCTCGTCAGCCGCGGTCACCGGGGCGGAGACCTTGCTCGCGGTGGCCCCGCCGACGAGGACGGCGCCCCGGTCGACGAGGGCGCGGGCCTGCCCACGCGACCTGGCCAGGCCACGCCGGACGAGCTCGACGTCCAGGCGCGACGGCGAGTCGGTCATGGCGAGGTCACCGGGGTGGAGGGTCGGGGCGCTCACTCGTCGCCGAGGTCGGCCAGCCGGGCCTGCAGCGTGCGGTGGACCTTCTCCCCGACCTCGACGTGCGCGTCGAGCGGCTCGCCGGTGACCCGGTCGAACTCGTCGAGGACAGCGTCGACCACCACGTCGCCAGTGGGCTCCTTGGTGGCCACAGCGGGAGGCGTGACCAGCCCGCTGCCGGCAGCCGCACCAGCGCCCGCGGTCTCGCCGGAGGCCTGGCCGGAGGCTTGGTCGGAGGTTTGGTCCGGGGCCTGGTCGGAGGCCTGGTCCGAACCCTCGCGGGAACCCTGCCCCGCGCTCTGGCCGACCTGGACCGGCTTCGGTGCGGTCCCCAGGCCCGGGCCGGGCTTGGCGGCCCCGCCCATCGCCGGGCCGGGCTTCGGTGCCGCCGCGGTCGACCCGCCGGCTGCCTGCGCGGGGGCGTCCTGCACCGCGTCGTCCTGCACCGCGTCGTCGTGGGTCATGAGGTCTCCTTGCGGGTCCGGCGGGTCGTGACGGCCGACGAGGACGTCGGCGCGGGGGCAGCCTCACGGGCGGCCCGGGTCCGGGCAGCCTGGGCGCTGGCGGGCCGGCGTCGCGTGGCGCGCGCGGTCTGCGTGGTCGACCGGGCACCGGAGGCGGCGGCCGCGACCGAGGACGCGCCCGCGGCCTTCTTCGCGCCGGGCCTGGCCGCACTGCTCTTCCTGGCCGCGGCCTTCTTCACCGTGGAGGTGTTGGCCGCCGAGGTCTTGGCGGTCGAGGTCTTCGCCGCCGAGGACTTGGCGGTCGAGGCCTTCGCCGCCGAGGTCTTCGCCGCGGAAGCCCTGGTCGACGATGTCTTCGTTCCGGAAGCCTTGGCCGCGGAGGCCTTGGTCGCCGAGCGCTTGGCGGCAGGACGCTTCGTCGCCCGTGCCGCGGTCGCCGACGTCGAGGTCCCGGCCGTGTCCGTGGCGGACATCGGCTTCGTGGCGGGCTTGCGAGCCGGGACGGCTGCGGGCGCGGCCCCGGCGGTGGCCGCTGCTCGGGTCGCCCGGGCCGGCCGGCGTGCTTCGCCCCCGCGGCTGCGGGTCGCGGCGTCGTGCGCGGCCGCGGCTTCCTCGGCCTGGTCGGCCGAGCGCACCTGGGCCAGCTCGGCACGCAGCCGCGTGACCTGGGCCTGGGCCGCCTCGAGCTCGGCCACCGGCACCAGCCCGAGCCGGCTCACCGCAGCCTCGACCTCGGTGCGCACCAGGGTCGTGAGGTTCTCGCGGTTGGTGGTGGCAGCGGCGAGCAGCTCGTCGGCGAGCGTGGTGACCTGCCCGGCCACCCTGCCCGTGCTCGTGACCCCGGGCAGGGACAGCAGCCCCTGGGCGGCCTCGAGCGCCCGGGCCTTCGTCAGCTCGCCCAGCCCTGAGGCGAGCTGGACGTAACCCCGCACCGATTCGAACGCCATGGAGTTCCTCCCTCGTGGTCCCGGCACCGGATCACGACCCGGCAGTGAGGCTTCACGCTACTGCCCCGCTCCGCGCGCGTCTCCTGCCATCCACGCCAGGTCGGGCACCTGACCAGCGCGGGCACGTATCCAACGGTGGATCGTAGCGCCGCGCCCCCCGGGGTGAGCGTGTCGATTCGGTGTCTCCCGACCGTCGCCGACCTGGGGTCAGCGTGTCGATCCGCGCCCCTGGCCGTCGCCGACCTCCGGGTCAGTCCGTCGATTCGGCGTCCCCTGCCAGACGCTCGGCCACCCGGGACCACCATCGCCCCATCCCGGCCTCTCCCAGCGACTCCGCTGCGACCGCGCCGCGGTCCACCGCCTCCCACGCGGCCTCGAGGGCGGCCCGCAGCAGGTGCTCGGCCGGACCGTCGCACACCACCTGGATGGACGGGGCGTCGCCGGCGTCCACCCGCACCATCGCGGCACCGCAGGCCCACGCGTCCTCGACCTTCTGCGGCGCGACGTAGCCCGCGCCAAGGCACCTCAGGTCCGTGGCGACGTAGCGCGGTCGCCACTCGGCGGGGGCTGCGGCCAGGTCCGCCGGGCCGTGCACCCCGGTGAGGACCACCAGGGCATCCACGCCCGCGGCGTTCGCCCCGGCGATGTCGGTGTCCAGCCGGTCGCCGATCGCCAGGGTCTGCGACGCATCGGTGTCGAGCCGCCGGGCGCTCAGCTCGTACAACGGTGTCCACGGCTTGCCGACCACGTCCGGGTCGACCCCGGTGGCGCTGCGGACCGCCGCCACCAGGGTGCCGTTGCCCGGAGCCGTCCCCCGGTCGGTCGGCAGCGTCGCGTCGATGTTCGTGGCGACCCACACGGCACCGGCCTGCACGGCATACGCCGCCTCGGCCAGCTCGCGCCAGCCCACGTCGGCGCCGAACCCTTGCAGCACGGCCACTGCGCCCGCAGCCTCGGAGGTCGCGACGAGCCCCTCCTCACGCAGCGCGGCACGCACACCCTCGCCACCGACCGCGAGCACCCTGGCGCCGTCTCCGACACGTTCCCGGACCCGCGCGGCCCCCGCTTGGGCGCTCGTGACGACGTCTCGCTCCGCCAGGGAGACGCCCATGCGGCTCAGCTGCGCGGCGACTTGGGCCGGGGTCCTCGAGGCGTTGTTCGTGGCGTAGACGACCCGTCGGCCGGAGCGCACGGCGGCCCGGAGCGCCTCCACCGCGTGGGGCACGGGCTCGTGACCGCGGTAGACCACACCATCGAGATCGCAGACGACCCCCTGGTACCCGTGCAGCAGCGACGTCTCCGGCTCAGTCACCCGGGCATTGTCGCGCGTCGGTGCGGCCGCCGACGGCGCCGGGCCAGCGCTCACGGGTCAACGCTCACCGGTCAGGGGTCACAAGCCAGGGTCACGGGGCGGACGAGCCTTGCTGGCGTGTCACGGTCGCCGCCTCCACCTCGTAACGGCTGGCGGCGCCGCCCGGGGACCGCCAGAAGCGTCGGCGCAGCGCTCCGGTCACCTCGATGACATCACCGTCGCGCAGGCGGGAGGCCCGTCGCTGCACGCCCTTGCCCCAGCACGCGACGTCGAGGGTGTCCACCAACGCAGTGGTCCTGGCCCCAGCACGCTGCGATCCGGTCCTGCGGACGACGACCCGGAGCTGCACGACCGTGTCGCCGCTCGGCAGGTCGCGCGACGTCGGGTCGCCGCTCACGCGGCCGACCAGCCTGACCTCGTTGACCGCCGGCTCATCCTCCGGCGTGGCCCGCGAACGGGCTGCTGCTCGTGCAGTCATCTGGCACCTCTCCCTGGTCTTTCCTCCATGCTGAAGGGGCCGGTGGCCGCCGTGAAGGCAGCGACCGGCCCCTGTGGATGGTGGGACCTGGGAGCGCACCCCTTGTGGACAACAGGGGGCGCGACCCGGGGTCACTCGTCGTCGAGGTCCTCGAGCAGGTCGGTGACGTGGACGCCGTCGAGGTCGGCCAGCCGCTCATCGGCGTCGGTCTCTCCCTCGAGGTCGGCGTCGGCGGCACGGGCGAACCAGTCCCGGGCGCTCTGGGTGTCACCCAGGGCCAGCTTGGCCTCGGCGTAGGCGTAGAAGAGGCGCGCCGTCCACGGCTTGGGGCTGGCGGTCGGCCGCAGCTGCGGGATCTCCAGCCCCACCGCGGCCGCCTCGAGCTGACCGAGGTCGCGACGGATGCCCGACACCACGATCGCGAGCTCGATCCGCTCGTCCAGCGGCAGTGACCTGGCCTCGGGCGAGGCGGCGAGGTCCAGCGCCCGGTCGAGACGTCCGAGCCCGCGCTCGGCGTCGACCATGAGCGGGAGCATGTGCGAGGACCCGGACAGGCGCCGTGCCGTACGGAACTCGCTGAGCGCCTTCGCCCAGTCGCCCTTGCGGTAGGCCACCAGGCCCATCGCCTCGCGGGCGGCCGGCACCCGGCCGGCGCGACGGACGGCGGTCTCGGCGTGAGCCTCGGCCGCCTCGATGTCGGTGTCCAGCAGGGTGGCGACCATGACCAGGTGCTGCGCCACGCCTTCGGCGTTCTCCTTGCTCAGCGTGCGCAGCTGGTTCTTCACAGAGCGGTCCAGCTCGTGGCCGGTCACGCCCTCGGCGATGGCCGGCTCCGGCAGGCGCGGCGACTTCGGGGCCAGGCGCGAACCACCGCGGTGCTCAGGGCCTTCGTCGCGGCCGCCCCGCATCGGCGCATCTGCGCCTCGGGGACCACGCGGTGCGCCGGCGCGGCCGCCACGGTCACCCTCGTCACGACGGAACCCACCGCCGCCACGACCACCGGAGCCAGCGGGGCGCCCGCCGCGGTCGTCACGGGAGTAGCCACCCTGGCGACGGTCGTCACGACCGCCCCGGGAGTCATCGCGCGAGTAGCCGCCGCGGTCACGGTCGTCACGGGAGTAGCCGCCCTGGCGACGGTCGTCACGTCGCTCGCCACCCGAGTAGCCGCCGCGGTCACGGTCGTCACGGGAGTACCCACCCTGGCGACGGTCGTCACGACCGCCCCGGGAGTCCTCGCGCGAGTAGCCACCCTGGCGACGGTCATCCCGACGCTCACCACCGGAGTAGCCACCGCGGTCACGGTCGTCACGCGAGTAACCGCCCTGACGACGGTCATCCCGACGCTCACCACCCGAGTAACCACCGCGGTCACGGTCGTCACGGGAGTACCCACCCTGGCGGCGATCGTCCCGACGCTCACCACCGGAGTAGCCACCTCGGGAGTCCTCACGCGGGCCGCGGTAACCACCCTGGCCGCCACCACCCTGCCGGGGGCCGGAACGATAGCCCTCCCCACGATCTCCGCCGTCACGACGGTCCGAGCCCCGGTAACCACCCTCACGGCGCTCGCCCTGACCGGGACGGCCGCGCCCTGCGGGGCCACCCCGGCCTCCGGCGCCACGCCCGGCTGAACTGTCCCCCTCGCCGCGGCGGGCGTCCCCCGATCGCCCAGCACCCTGCGGCGACCCCCAGCGGCTGCCGCCAGGGCGGCTGTCGCGGGGCGGCCGGCCAGGACCACGGGACTGACGGTCCTCGTCGCGATCCCTGCGGGCAGGCTGGTCGTCAGACACGGAGACTCCATTCGTGCGTCTGGTCCTGGCGTCATCCTCACGGGCGCACACGGACCTGTCCACCCGTCTGGGGTGGCTGGAAAAGGGGGTTGCCTCCCAGTCTTTCACGGGACCCCGGAATGCAGAAATCGCCCACCCGGTGACCCGGGTGGGCGATCTCTGTGAATGTTTGTCCGGCGGCGTCCTACTCTCCCACACCGTCACCAGTGCAGTACCATCGGCGCTGAAGGGCTTAGCTTCCGGGTTCGGAATGGGACCGGGCGTTTCCCCTTCGCTATGGCCGCCGTAACCCGTTCGAGCGGTTACCGGCAAGTCACAAACAAAGTCTTTGTTGTCTTCAGTTTGTGGTTTCCCGACCGTATCTCGGGAACCACACAGTGGACGCGTAGCATCTTTGTATCAAGTTATCGGCTTATTAGTACCGGTCAGCTCCACACATTGCTGTGCTTCCACATCCGGCCTATCAACCCAGTAGTCTAGCTGGGAGCCTCTCGGGCAAAGCCCATGGAAACCTCATCTTGAAGCGTGCTTCCCGCTTAGATGCTTTCAGCGGTTATCACTTCCGAACGTAGCTAATCAGCGGTGCCCTTGGCAGGACAACTGACACACCAGAGGTTCGTCCATCCCGGTCCTCTCGTACTAGGGACAGCTCTTCTCAAGTTTCCTACGCGCACAGCGGATAGGGACCGAACTGTCTCACGACGTTCTAAACCCAGCTCGCGTACCGCTTTAATGGGCGAACAGCCCAACCCTTGGGACCTACTCCAGCCCCAGGATGCGACGAGCCGACATCGAGGTGCCAAACCATGCCGTCGATATGGACTCTTGGGCAAGATCAGCCTGTTATCCCCGGGGTACCTTTTATCCGTTGAGCGACGGCGCTTCCACAAGCCACCGCCGGATCACTAGTCCCGACTTTCGTCCCTGCTCGACATGTCTGTCTCGCAGTCAAGCTCCCTTGTGCACTTACACTCGAAACCTGATTGCCAACCAGGCTGAGGGAACCTTTGGGCGCCTCCGTTACCTTTTAGGAGGCAACCGCCCCAGTTAAACTACCCACCAGGCACTGTCCCTGATCCGGATCACGGACCGAGGTTAGATATCCAGAACGACCAGAGTGGTATTTCAACGTTGACTCCACACACACTGGCGTGCATGCTTCACAGTCTCCCACCTATCCTACACAAGCCGTACCGAACACCAATACCAAGCTGTAGTAAAGGTCCCGGGGTCTTTCCGTCCTGCTGCGCGTAACGAGCATCTTTACTCGTAGTGCAATTTCGCCGAGTTCGTGGTTGAGACAGTGGAGAAGTCGTTACGCCATTCGTGCAGGTCGGAACTTACCCGACAAGGAATTTCGCTACCTTAGGATGGTTATAGTTACCACCGCCGTTTACTGGCGCTTAAGTTCTCAGCTTCGCCGTGAGGCTAACCGGTCCCCTTAACGTTCCAGCACCGGGCAGGCGTCAGTCCGTATACATCGTCTTGCGACTTCGCACGGACCTGTGTTTTTAGTAAACAGTCGCTTCTCCCTGGTCTCTGCGGCCGTTCACGCTCACCCAGCAAGTGGGGTCACGATCCGGGCCCCCCTTCTCCCGAAGTTACGGGGGCATTTTGCCGAGTTCCTTAACCACGATTCACTCGATCGCCTTGGTATTCTCTACCTAACCACCTGAGTCGGTTTGGGGTACGGGCGGCTCGAACCTCGCTAGAAGTTTTTCTTGGCAGCATAGGATCACCCTCTTCCCGCTAACGCGGTCACTATGGGGTCTCAGGCTACGTGAGAGGCGGATTTGCCTACCTCTCGCCCTACACCTTTAGACGTGGACAACCATCGCCACGCGGAGGCTACCTTCCTGCGTCACTCCATCGCTTACCTACTACATGCTCGGGTCACGGCCGCCACAAACCACCTAGCCCGAAGGCATCAGCAGCTTGCTTTGGGCGCTTAGCATCACATGGTTCGATATGGGCGGTTCTTCGCCGGTTCGGGAATATCAACCCGATGTCCATCGACTACGCCTGTCGGCCTCGCCTTAGGTCCCGACTTACCCAGGGCAGATTAGCTTGACCCTGGAACCCTTGGTTATTCGGCGGACGGGTTTCTCGCCCGTCATTCGCTACTCATGCCTGCATTCTCACTCGTGTAGCGTCCACGGCTGGATCACTCCGCCGCTTCACCCGCCACACGACGCTCCCCTACCCATCAACACGCTTGGACCAGACAAGTCTGGCCGGGCAAAGTGTCAATGCCACAGCTTCGGTGGTGTGCTTGAGCCCCGCTACATTGTCGGCGCGGAATCACTTGACCAGTGAGCTATTACGCACTCTTTAAAGGGTGGCTGCTTCTAAGCCAACCTCCTGGTTGTCACAGCAACTCCACATCCTTTCCCACTTAGCACACGCTTAGGGACCTTAGCTGGTGGTCTGGGCTGTTTCCCTCTCGACTACGGAGCTTATCCCCCGCAGTCTCACTGCCACGCTCTCACTTACCGGCATTCGGAGTTTGGCTGACGTCAGTAACCTGGTGAGGCCCATCAGCCATCCAGTAGCTCTACCTCCGGCAAGAAACACGTGACGCTGCACCTAAATGCATTTCGGGGAGAACCAGCTATCACGAAGTTTGATTGGCCTTTCACCCCTACCCACAGCTCATCCCCTCAGTTTTCAACCTAAGTGGGTTCGGTCCTCCACGCGGTCTTACCCGCGCTTCAACCTGGCCATGGGTAGATCACTTCGCTTCGGGTCTAGACCCCGCGACTAACAACGCCCTGTTCGGACTCGCTTTCGCTACGGCTTCCCCACACGGGTTAACCTCGCCACGGAGCACTAACTCGCAGGCTCATTCTTCAAAAGGCACGCCGTCACCCCACACGGAGGCTCCGACGGATTGTAAGCACACGGTTTCAGGATCTATTTCACTCCCCTCCCGGGGTACTTTTCACCTTTCCCTCACGGTACTTGTCCGCTATCGGTCACCAGGGAATATTTAGGCTTAGCGGGTGGTCCCGCCAGATTCACACGGGATTTCTCGGGCCCCGTGCTACTTGGGATACAACCCAGGAGTCCACACCATTTCGTCTACGGGGGTCGCACCCTCTGTGCCGGGCCATTCAAGACCCTTCGACTATGACGCAGATTTCTCACTCCTTCACAGGTCAGTAGCCCTGTGCGGGTCGTCCCACGACCCCGAACGTGCAACGCCTACCAGCTATCACACACGCCCGGTTTAGCCTCATCCGCTTTCGCTCGCCACTACTCACGGAATCGCGGTTGCTTTCTCTTCCTGTGGGTACTGAGATGTTTCACTTCCCCACGTTCCCTCCACGCACCCTATGTGTTCAGATGCGGGTGACTGGACTTGCCTCCAGCCGGGTTTCCCCATTCGGAAATCCTCGGATCACAGTCTGGTTATCGACTCCCCGAGGCTTATCGCAGATTCCTACGTCCTTCTTCGGTTCCTGGTGCCAAGGCATCCACCGTGTGCCCTTAAAAACTTGGCCACAAAGATGCTCGCGTCCACTGTGTAGTTCTCAACATACGGGCGGCACCCCACCAGCTCACCCGCCTACCACGACCCAAGGCCATGGCGGTTCGAGATGCAGTGAGGCCCAGAACCCGCCCCCACCCCAGCCAACAGCTGACGGTGAGGACCGATCCGAGAAGAACAGGCTCAACGCCCGACCCCTCAGGACCCAACAACGTGCCAGGCGCCACCCAGGCCGTGAAGCACTTTCCACTCCCCACCGCTCCCGAAGAAGAAGCTGAGGCTGTACTCGTGCGGCCACGACCGGCCGGCGCCAACTAATCGATGTTCCACCCTTGAGCAACCCCCTCGACGCGTTCGGTCGAGGCGGGCCACCTGGACACCACGATCCACCCACCACCAACCGGTGACGAGCGGGGTGCCAGTGCTCCTTAGAAAGGAGGTGATCCAGCCGCACCTTCCGGTACGGCTACCTTGTTACGACTTAGTCCCAATCGCCAGTCCCACCTTCGACAGCTCCCTCCCACAAGGGGTTGGGCCACCGGCTTCGGGTGTTACCGACTTTCGTGACTTGACGGGCGGTGTGTACAAGGCCCGGGAACGTATTCACCGCAGCGTTGCTGATCTGCGATTACTAGCGACTCCGACTTCATGGGGTCGAGTTGCAGACCCCAATCCGAACTGAGACCAGTTTTTTGGGATTCGCTCCACCTCGCGGTTTCGCAGCCCTTTGTACTGGCCATTGTAGCATGCGTGAAGCCCAAGACATAAGGGGCATGATGATTTGACGTCATCCCCACCTTCCTCCGAGTTGACCCCGGCAGTCTCCTATGAGTCCCCACCATCACGTGCTGGCAACATAGAACGAGGGTTGCGCTCGTTGCGGGACTTAACCCAACATCTCACGACACGAGCTGACGACAACCATGCACCACCTGTGTACCGACCTTGCGGGGCGCACATCTCTGCACGTTTCCGGTACATGTCAAGCCTTGGTAAGGTTCTTCGCGTTGCATCGAATTAATCCGCATGCTCCGCCGCTTGTGCGGGCCCCCGTCAATTCCTTTGAGTTTTAGCCTTGCGGCCGTACTCCCCAGGCGGGGAACTTAATGCGTTAGCTGCGGCACGGATCTCGTGGAATGAGACCCACACCTAGTTCCCAACGTTTACGGCATGGACTACCAGGGTATCTAATCCTGTTCGCTCCCCATGCTTTCGCTTCTCAGCGTCAGTTATGGCCCAGAGACCTGCCTTCGCCATCGGTGTTCCTCCTGATATCTGCGCATTTCACCGCTACACCAGGAATTCCAGTCTCCCCTACCACACTCTAGTCTGCCCGTACCCACTGCAAGTTCGGGGTTAAGCCCCGAAATTTCACAGCAGACGCGACAAACCGCCTACAAGCTCTTTACGCCCAATAATTCCGGACAACGCTCGCACCCTACGTATTACCGCGGCTGCTGGCACGTAGTTAGCCGGTGCTTCTTCTGTACCTACCGTCACTTGCGCTTCTTCGGTACTGAAAGAGGTTTACAACCCGAAGGCCTTCATCCCTCACGCGGCGTCGCTGCATCAGGCTTTCGCCCATTGTGCAATATTCCCCACTGCTGCCTCCCGTAGGAGTCTGGGCCGTGTCTCAGTCCCAGTGTGGCCGGTCGCCCTCTCAGGCCGGCTACCCGTCGTCGCCTTGGTGAGCCACTACCTCACCAACAAGCTGATAGGCCGCGAGTCCATCCCCCACCGAAAAACTTTCCACACAGTACAGATGCCTGTCTGTGTCATATCCGGTATTAGCCCCGGTTTCCCGGAGTTATCCCAGAGTGAGGGGCAGGTTACTCACGTGTTACTCACCCGTTCGCCACTGATCACCAGGAAGCAAGCTCCCCAGGTCACCGTTCGACTTGCATGTGTTAAGCACGCCGCCAGCGTTCGTCCTGAGCCAGGATCAAACTCTCCGTTGATGTTTGCCACCCACAGTCCCGAAAGACCGCGGGAAAACAGACCCCGAAGGGTTAAAAATCCGGCTGAAACAGAACCAAGCCCGCTGGACTTGAATTCAATCAACCAAAGGAAATTCGTCCGACACCCCAAGGGACGCCGGGACGAGGTAATTGGCATCGATTTTTGGCACGCTGTTGAGTTCTCAAGGACCGGACGCGCACCATCACCAGACACCCAAGCCTGGATCCGGGGCTACCGTTCGTTTGGTGTCGGCCTCCGCGCCCTGCGGCGTCCGGGCCAACTTCTCCACTGTATCAGGCTCTCGAGCCGATCCCGAACCCCGTTCCGGGCTCCGGGCAGCCCCGGCGAACCGGAGCCTTGCGGTGGAGTGTCATCCCCGGGACCGGCCTACTTCGCGCGGTGCTTGCGCTCCGCTGCGGTGGTGTCCGTTCCTCCCTGTCGGGCTGACGTCGAGAACTTTACGGGCCTCCTTGCCGGATCAACAAATCCGCTGGTCAACGCACTGACGCCCCCTCCGGAGGGTCCCGGAGGGGGCGTCAGCGTGCCGCGTCATCGGGCCGGCAGCGCCGGCGTCACGGAGGTCAGCTCGCGAGCCGAGCCGCGGCGAGGGACTTGCGGCCCCGGCGCAGCAGCGCGACCTGGCCGTGCAGGAAGTCGCCCTCCCCCAGCACCGCGTCCTCGTCGGTCACCTTGACGTTGTTGACCGAGGCACCGCCTTCGCCGATCACCCGGCGCGCGGCCTTGCGGCCGTCCACCAGGCCGGTCGCCACCAGGGCGTCGACCACGGAGTCACCCACCGCGACGGTGCCGCCGGGCAGCTCGGCCGTCGCGTCGGCCAGGGTCCGGGCGTCCAGGGCCGACAGGTCACCCTTGCCGAAGAGCGCCTCGCTGGCCGCCCTGACCGCGGCCGTCGCCTCGGCGCCGTGCACGAGCGTGGTCACGTCGGCGGCCAGCGCCTTCTGCGCCTCGCGGGCGAAGGGACGCTCGGCCACCGCCTTCTCCAGCTCGTCGATCTCCTCCCTGGTCCGGTCGGTGAACACCTTGAGCAACGTGATCACCGAGGCGTCCTCGACGTTGATCCAGTACTGGTAGAAGGCGTAGGGGCTGGTCATCTCCGGCGAGAGCCAGATCGCGTTGCCTGCGCTCTTGCCGAACTTCTCGCCGGAGCTGTCGGTCAGCAGCGGCGTCGTGAGCAGGTGGACGGACTTCCCCTCGACCCGGTGAATCAGGTCGGAGCCGGCGGTGAGGTTGCCCCACTGGTCGTTGCCACCGGTCTGGAGCGTGCAGCCGTAGTCCCGGAAGAGCTGGAGGTAGTCCAGCCCCTGGAGCAGCTGGTAGCTGAACTCGGTGTAGGAGATCCCCTCCTCCGACCTCAGCCGAGCCGAGATCGCTTCCTTCCTGACCATCTGGTTGACCCGGAAGTGCTTGCCGATGTCGCGCAGGAAGTCGAGCGCGGACAGGCCCTCGGTCCAGTCCAGGTTGTTGACGAAGACGGCCGGGTTGTCGCCCTCGGCATCGAGGAACGGCTGCACCTGGTGCTGGATGGTGGCCACCCACTGCGCGGTCTGCTCCTTGGTCTTGAGCACCCGCTCCGCTGTGGGCCGCGGGTCGCCGATGAGGCCGGTGGACCCGCCGACCAGGCAGATCACCCGGTGCCCGGCACGCTGGAGGTGGCGCAGCACGACCAGCTGCACCAGGTTGCCGAAGTGCAGCGAGGGCGCGGTCGGGTCGAACCCGCAATACGCCGTGATCGGCCCGTCGGCGAGTGCTTCGCGCAGCGAGGCCTCGTCGGTGGTCTGTGCCACCAACCCTCGCCACTGCAGCTCGTCGAGGATGTCGCTCACGGTGCTTCGTTCCCTTCTGTGGTCCGACCCGGCCGGACGCCGGTCAGGTCACAGCCTGCCCTACGACGCGTCGGGCCGGCGACGCGGTTTGCCCGGACGGTATGCCGAGACGCTCGCCTCCCCCTCCACCCAGAACCGCCAGGGGTATGCCGCGCCGTCGCCGCCGGCCCCGCTGACGCCCACCCGCGGCCCGGTCCGCACGCGGTGAACCTCCACCGCGCCGACCCGCGGACCGACGACCACCGGCGAGTCGGGGGCACACACGTCGAGGCCGTCCTGGTCGCCGGACAGCGCCAGCGTCGTGGCCAGCCGCGCCGGGCCGCGGGCCCAGTCCCGGCGGGCGATCCCGGCGCGCCGGTCGGCGGCCACGTCCTCACCGGCGACGACCTCGCCGGCCCGCAGCAGCACCGCGCTGGCGTGACCCTCGGGGCCGCAGACGAGGTTGGCGCACCAGTGCATGCCGTAGGTGAAGTAGACGTAGAGGCCACCGGGGTGGCCGAACATCACCTGCGTGCGCGGGGTGGGTCCCCGGAAGGCGTGCGAGCCGGGGTCCTGCTCCCCGGCATACGCCTCGACCTCGGTGAGCCGCACGGTGACGCCGGCGTGGGTGACGGTGCAGCCGAGCAGGTCGGGGGCCACCTCGAGCACGGGACGGTCGAAGAACTCCCGGCGCAGCCGCTCCCCCGCCGGCGCGCTCAGTCGCGCCGACGCCGGATCTTCGAACCGAGCCACACCAACGGATCGTACGAGTGGTCGACCACCCGCTCCTTGAGGGGGATCAGCGCGTTGTCGGTGATCTTGATGTGCTCGGGGCAGACCTCCGTGCAACACTTGGTGATGTTGCACAGGCCGAGTCCGTGCTCGTGCTGGGCCGCCTGGCGCCGGTCGGCCTGGTCGAGCGGGTGCATGTCGAGCTCGGCGATGCGCATGAGGAAGCGCGGCCCGGCATACGCCTGCTTGTTGTCCTCGTGGTCGCGGATCACGTGGCAGACGTCCTGGCACAGGAAGCACTCGATGCACTTGCGGAACTCCTGCGAGCGCTCGACGTCGACCTGCTGCATCCGGTAGTCGCCGGGCGCGAGGTCGGCCGGCGGCGCGAACGCCGGCACGGCGCGGGCCTTCTCGTAGTTGAAGGAGACGTCGGTGACCAGGTCACGGATCACCGGGAACGCGCGCAGCGGCGTGACCGTGACCGTCTCGCCCTCCTCGAAGGTGCTCATGCGGGTCATGCACATCAGCCGGGGCCGGCCGTTGATCTCCGCGCTGCACGAGCCGCACTTGCCCGCCTTGCAGTTCCAGCGGACGGCGAGGTCGGGGGCCTGGGTCGCCTGGAGCCGGTGGATGATGTCGAGGACCACCTCGCCCTCGTTGACCTCGACGGTGAAGTCGGCCAGGTCGCCGCCGTCGGCGTCACCCCGCCAGACGCGGAAACGCCCGTCGTAGCTCATGACTCGCTCCCCTGCTCGGGAGAGGGCGCCGGGGCGTCGAGCACCGCCAGCTCCTCCTCGGTGAGGTACTTGGCCAGCTCCTTGCGGTCGAACAGCTCCAGCAGGTCGCGCCGGATCGCCGGCACCGGCTGGTGCACGAGGTCGATCCCGCCGTCGACGCGCTGGCTGCACACGAGGTTGACCCCACGCCAGGCCGGGTCCATCGAGGGGTGGTCCTCGCGGGTGTGGCCGCCGCGGCTCTCGGTGCGCTCCAGTGCCGCGCGGGCGACGCACTCGCTCACCGCGAGCATGTTGCGCAGGTCGAGCGCCAGGTGCCAGCCCGGGTTGAACTGCCGGTGGCCCTCGACCCCCACGACCGAGGCCCGGCGGCGCAGCTCGGCCAGGCGCTCGAGCGCCTCGCGCATCTCACCCTCCCGGCGGATGATGCCGACCAGGTCGTTCATCGACTGCTGCAGCTCCTGGTGCAGCGTGTAGGGGTTCTCCCCGCCGTCGTTGCCGAACGGCGCCAGCGCCACCGTCGCGGCGGCGTCGAGGTCACCCTCGGAGACCGCGGGACGCTTGTCGCCCAACGACTCCAGGTATGCCGCGGCGCCGGCTCCTGCGCGCCGGCCGAAGACGAGCAGGTCGGACAGGGAGTTGCCGCCGAGGCGGTTCGAGCCGTGCATGCCTCCGGCCACCTCACCGGCCGCGAACAGGCCTGGGACGCGGGTGGCAGCGGTGTCGGCGTCGACCTCCACACCGCCCATGACGTAGTGGCAGGTCGGGCCGACCTCCATCGGCTCGGCCGTGATGTCGACGTCGGCGAGCTCCTTGAACTGGTGGTGCATCGAGGGCAGCCGCCGGATGATCTCCTCGGCGGGCAGGCGGGTCGACACGTCGAGGAAGACGCCGCCGTGCGGGGTGCCGCGGCCCTCCTTGACCTCGTTGTTGATCGCCCGCGCCACCTCGTCACGCGGCAGCAGCTCCGGCGGGCGCAGGTTGTTGTCGGGGTCCTTGTACCACCGGTCCGCCTCCTCCTCGGTGTCGGCGTACTGGCCGCGGAAGACGTCGGGCACGTAGTCGAACATGAACCGCTTGCCCTCGGAGTTGCGCAGCACGCCGCCGTCACCGCGCACCGACTCGGTGACAAGGATGCCCTTGACCGACGGCGGCCAGACCATGCCCGTGGGGTGGAACTGGACGAACTCCATGTTGATCAGCGTGGCGCCGGCACGCAGGGCCAGGGCGTGCCCGTCGCCGGTGTACTCCCAGGAGTTGCTGGTCACCTTGAAGGACTTGCCGATGCCGCCGGTCGCCAGGATCACCGTGGGCGTCTCGAACAGTACGAAGCGGCCGGACTCGCGCCAGTAGCCGAACGCGCCGGAGACCGCCTCGCCCTCGAGCAGCAGGTCGGTGACCGTCAGCTCCGCGAACACCTTCAGCCGTGCCTCGGCGTCGCCGGTCTCGCGCTCGTCCTCCTGCTGCAGCGAGACGATCTTCTGCTGCAGGGTGCGGATGAGCTCCAGGCCGGTGCGGTCGCCGACGTGGGCCAGGCGGGGGTACTCGTGGCCGCCGAAGTTGCGCTGGCTGATCCGGCCGTCGGCGGTGCGGTCGAACAGCGCGCCGTAGGTCTCCAGCTCCCACACCCGCTGCGGCGCCTCCCTGGCGTGCAGTTCGGCCATGCGGGGGTTGTTGAGGAACTTGCCGCCGCGCAGGGTGTCGCGGAAGTGCACCTGCCAGCTGTCGTTGCTGTTGACGTTGCCCATCGACGCGGCGATGCCGCCCTCGGCCATGACGGTGTGGGCCTTGCCGAACAACGACTTGCAGATGATCGCCGTGCGCAGGCCGTGCTCGCGCGCCTCGATGGCCGCGCGGAGCCCGGCGCCACCGGCACCGATCACCACGACGTCGTAGCTGTGGCGTTCCAGGTCCGTCACGTGCAGCCCCTCCGGTTGTGAGCGTGCGTCGGCGCGGTGGCCGGCGTCAGTTGATGAAGCGCAGGTCCGACAGCGAGCCCGAGGCGACCAGCGCGATGTAGGCGTCGGTCACCACCAGCGAGGCCAGCGTCGTCCAGGCCAGGCCCATGTGGTGGCGGTTGAGCCGCGACACCTGGCCCCACAGCCGGTAGCGCACCGGGTGCCTGCTGAAGTGGTTGAGGCGGCCGCCGATGATGCTGCGGCAGCTGTGGCAGGACAGCGTGTAGGCCCACAGCAGCACCACGTTGGCCAGCAGGATGACGTTGCCCAGGCCGAACCCGAACCCGCCGTCCTTGCCGTGGAAGGCCACCAGCGCGTCATACGTGTTGATCAGCGAGATGAGCACCGCGGCGTAGAAGAAGTAGCGGTGCAGGTTCTGACCGAGGAGCGGGAAGCGCGTCTCGCCGGTGTAGCGCCCGTGGGGCTCCGCGACGGCGCACGCCGGCGGCGAGAGCCAGAACGAGCGGTAGTAGGCCTTGCGGTAGTAGTAGCAGGTGAGCCGGAACAGCAGCAGGAACGGCAGCGTGAGGATCGCGTAGGGCACCAGCGGCGGGAAGTCACCGAAGGGCGTGCCGAAGTGGCTCGAGCCCGGCGCGCAGGAGGTCGACAGGCACGGCGAGGCGAACGGCGTGAGGTAGTGGTAGTCGGCCACCCAGTAGTTGACCTGGGACGCGGCGCGCACCGTGGCGTAGGCCAGCCAGGCCACGAGCCCGACGACGGTCAGGGTCGGCTGCACCCACCAGCGGTCGACGCGCAGCGTGCGCTGGTCGATCCGGGCCCGGCCCGGTGCGCCCACGCCGGGGCGCAGATCTGCCCCCGCCACGCCTCAGCGCCCCGGCCGGGGGCCGGCGGCCTCGTCGTCGGCCTCGGCCCACAGCGAGGGGTCGTACTCCTCGTCGGGGATGTAGATGATCTCCCCGGGCTGGCCCTGCGGGAGCCGCTCGTGGCTGGCCTGGGCGATGAGGTTGAGGTCGGCGATGACCCGTCCGACGTCGTCCTTGAGCCGGCGCACGTCGATCGTGTCGCCGAGCCGGCCGGCGAGGACCACCACCGACTCCCTCAGTGCCGCCGCGCGGTTGCCCGCCGCTGCCAGATCGTCGTGGACCGTCATGCGCACCTCTCCCTGAAGAGGGCCCGCTGTGTCGCGGGTCACAGGACCGCAGTCTGTCGCGCCGTCAGGCGCAGGTAAAGCAACTCCGGGTAAAGGGTGTGTCCGGGCGCCGCCCGCGTGGCCGGAGACAGGACCTTGGGCACCCTCGGCAGCCGTCCGCGCACGCCACGCTCACGAAGGCAGGCGGGTGGACAGGAGGGGGTGGGCGTGGCCAGGGTCGAGGGAGAGACGGTCATCCGGCGTCCGGTGGACGAGGTGTTCGACTACGTCGCGGACGAACGCCACGAACCGGCATGCAACCCGCGGATGGTGCGGTCGCGGAAGGTGACCGACGGCGCGGTCGGGGTGGGGACGCGGTTCGAGGCCCACATGGCCACGCGGCCGCGACCGATGCGGATGGTCACCGAGCTCACCGGCTTCGAACGGCCGCACCGGCTGGAGCTGAGGACGACGTCGGCCTTCGCCGAGGTCCGCGGGGCGATGACGTTCGTCGCGGTCGACGGCGGGACGCGCCTGCGCTGGTCCTGGGAGCTGCGCCCGCACGGCGCGCTGAGGCTGGCAGGGCCGGTGCTCGGCTGGGTCGGCCGCCGGCAGGAGGCGGCCACCTGGGCGGCGCTCAAGGAGCTCCTGGAGTCAGGGGCGCCCTCACAGCCCGCACCACCCTGACCGGATGCACGAAAACGGCCCGAACCACGCCTCGCGGGAGGCGGGTTCGGGCCGTCTGGTGTGTCCGGCGGGTCAGGCCGGTGTCGTCAGGCGGTGGTGGCCCCGAGGGCTGCCCGCGCCTGCGCGACGCGGGAGCGGACGAGCTCGAGCTGCTCGGCCACGCGGGCCGGGGCGGTGCCGCCCTTGGCGTCGCGGGAGGCGAGTGAGCCCTCGACCGACAGGACGCTGCGCACGTCCGCGGTCAGGTGCGGCGAGATCGCCTGCAGGTCGGCGTCGGAGAGGTCCCACAGCTCGATCCCGCGCAGCTCGCACGCCCGCACGCACTCCCCCGCGACCTCGTGGGCCACGCGGAACGGCACGCCCTGGCGGACCAGCCACTCGGCGACGTCGGTGGCCAGGGAGAACCCCTGCGGCGCAAGGGACTCCAGCCGCTCGGTGTTGAAGCGCATCGTGGCGACCATGCCGGCGAACGCGGGCAGCAGGACCTCGAGCGTGTCGACCGCGTCGAACACCGGCTCCTTGTCCTCCTGCAGGTCCCGGTTGTAGGCCAGCGGCAGCGACTTCAGCGTGGTGAGCAGCCCGGCGAGGTCGCCGACCAGCCGGCCGGCCTTGCCACGGGCCAGCTCGGCCACGTCCGGGTTCTTCTTCTGCGGCATGATGCTCGACCCGGTGGAGTAGGCGTCGTCGAGGGTGATGAAGGAGAACTCCTTCGTCGCCCACAGGACGACCTCCTCGGCCAGCCGGGAGATGTCGACCGCGGCCATCGCCGAGACGAAGGCGAACTCGGCGACGAAGTCCCGGCTCGCCGTACCGTCGATGGAGTTCTCCACCGCGGCGGTGAAGCCGAGGTCGGCCGCCACCGCGTCGGGGTCGAGCCCGAGCGAGCTGCCGGCGAGGGCCCCCGAGCCGTACGGCGACAGCGCCGTCCGGCGGTCCCAGTCCTGCCAGCGGTCGACGTTGCGCAGCAGGGCCCAGGCGTGGGCCAGCAGGTGGTGCGCCAGCAGGACCGGCTGGGCGTGCTGCAGGTGGGTGCGGCCGGGCATCGCCACGCCGAGGTGCTCGGCGGACTGGGCGACCAAGGCGTCGACCACGTCGAGCACGAGGTTGGCGCAGGTCCGGGCGTGGTCCCGCAGGTACATCCGGAACAGCGTGGCGACCTGGTCGTTGCGGGACCGCCCCGCGCGCAGCCGGCCGCCGACGTCGGCCCCCGCGCGCTCGATCAGGCCGCGCTCCAGCGCCGTGTGCACGTCCTCGTCGGCCTCGGCCGGGGCGAACTCCCCCGAGCGCACGTCCGCCTCTAGCCGGTCCAGCGCCTCGAGCATCGCGGCGAGCGTCGGCTCGTCGAGCAGCCCGGCCTTGGCCAGCACCCGGGCGTGGGCCCGGGATCCGGCGATGTCATAGGGCGCCAGGCGCCAGTCGAAGTGGGTGGACTTCGACAGGGCGGCCAGGGCGTCGGCCGGGCCGCCGGCGAACCGGCCGCCCCACAGGCTGAGCCGGTCGCCTGTCGACGGCGTCGCGGGCACCGGCTCAGGCATGGCCGAGGCGCTGGTCGCGACCCGAGGCGATCTTGCTCGACAGCCCGTGGATCTCGATGAAGCCCTTGGCCAGCGACTGGTCGAAGGTGTCGCCCTCGTCGTAGGTGGCGAGGTTGTAGTCGTACAGGCTGGTGTCCGAGCGACGGCCGGTGACGACTGCGCGGCCGCCGTGCAGCGTCATCCGGATGTCGCCGCTGACGTGCTCCTGGGTGGAGGCGATGAACGCGTCCAGCGAGCGCTTGAGCGGGCTGAACCACAGGCCGTCGTAGGTGAGCTCGCCCCACTTCTGCTCGACGCCGCGCTTGTAGCGGCCGAGCTCGCGCTCGAGCGTGACGTTCTCGAGCTCCTGGTGCGCGGTGATCAGCGCGATGGCGCCCGGCGCCTCGTAGACCTCGCGGCTCTTGATGCCGACGAGGCGGTCCTCGACCATGTCGAGGCGGCCGATGCCGGCGTTGCCCGCGCGCTCGTTGAGCTTCTGGATGGCCTGCAGGACGGTGACCTTCTCGCCGTCGATGGCGACCGGCACGCCGGCCTCGAAGGTGATGACGACCTCGTCCTTGTCGTGCTGGCGCGAGGGGTCCTTGGTGTAGGAGTACAGGTCCTCGATCGGGGCGTTCCAGATGTCCTCGAGGAAGCCGGTCTCCACCGCGCGACCGAACACGTTCTGGTCGATGGAGTACGGGTTCTTCTTGGTCGTCTCGATCGGCAGGTTGTGCTTCTCGGCGTAGTCGATCGCCTTGTCGCGGGTCAGCGCGAGGTCACGCACCGGGGCGATGCACTTCAGGCCGGGGGCGAGGCCGGAGATGCCCACCTCGAAGCGGACCTGGTCGTTGCCCTTGCCGGTGCAGCCGTGCGCGACCGTGGTGGCGCCGTGCTGCTTCGCGGCGGCGACCAGGTGCTTGACGATCACCGGGCGGGACAGCGCCGACACCAGCGGGTAGCGGTCCATGTAGAGGGCGTTGGCCTGCAGCGCGGGCAGGCAGTACTCGTCGGCGAACTCGTCGCGGGCGTCGGCCACGTAGGCCTCCACGGCGCCGCAGTCCAGGGCGCGCTGGCGGATGACCTCGAGGTCCTCCCCGCCCTGACCCACGTCGACGGCCACGGCCACGACCTCGGCCTGGGTGGCGTCGGCGATCCAGCCGATGGCGACGGAGGTGTCGAGGCCTCCGGAGTAGGCAAGGACAACGCGGTCGGTCACGGGGTGCTCCTCAGTGCTCAGATGTCTTGTCGTGCAACAGGTATGTCGGGTGGCCCCGATCCGGGGCCCGGTGGCGGTCAGGCGAGGCGCCGCAACGCTCAATCCTCCCGCGTGCCGGCCAGGGACAACAGGCGCCCAGCCACGGCCGGGCCGTCCTCGGGGCCGGCGGTGATGACCAGGATCGTGTCGTCACCGGCGATGGTGCCGATGATGGCCGCCTCGTCGGCGTGGTCGATGGCCGAGGCGAGGTACTGCGCCGCCCCCGGCGGGGTGCGCACCACTACCAGGTTGGCCGAGGCCTCGGCGGTGACGAGCAGCTCCTCGCAGAGCCGCTTGAGCCGGGCGTTGACGGCGTCGGTGGCCTCGGCCGCGCGGGGGGTGCGGTCGCCGCCCTCCCCCGGCACGGCATACACCAGGGTCCGGCCCTGGCGGACCTTGACGGCGCCGAGCTCGACCAGGTCCCGCGACAGCGTCGCCTGGGTGACCTCGAGGCCGTCCTGGGCAAGGTGGGTCAGCAGCTCACCCTGGGAGCGGATGTTGTGCCGGCCCAGGATCTCCACGATCCGCTGGTGCCGGGCGGCGCGGGTGTGGGCGATCATGCCGTCAGCTCCCGCACCGGCATGGAGGCCTCGAGCAGGAAGCACAGCAGTGCCTTCTGCGCGTGCAGCCGGTTCTCGGCCTCGTCCCAGACGACCGACTGCGGGCCGTCGATGACCGAGGCGCTGATCTCCAGGCCACGGTAGGCCGGGAGGCAGTGCAGCACGATGGCGTCGGGGGCCGCCTGGGCGAGGGCGGTGTCGTCGAGGCTGAACGGCGCGAACGGGTTGTCCGCGCCGGAGCGCGCCGCCTTCTCGGCCTCCTGCCCCATGGACACCCAGGTGTCGGTGGCGAGGACGTCGGCCTCGGCGAACGCCTCTGCCGCATCGGTCGTGACGAGGACCGACCCGCCCTGCTCGGCGGCGACCTGCTTCGCCCGCTCGACCACGGCCGGGTCGGGCTGGTGCGAGGCGGGCCCGGCGACGCGCACGTGCAGGCCCGCGAGCGCCCCGCCGAGCAGGTAGGAGTGGGCCATGTTGTTGGCCGCGTCCCCGACGTAGGCCAGGGTCAGGCCGGCGAGGCGACCCTTGTGCTCCTTGACCGTCATGAGGTCGGCCAGGATCTGGCAGGGGTGGAACTCGTCGGTGAGGGCGTTGACGACCGGCACGGTGCTCACCGAGGCCATCGCCTCGATCCGCTCCTGTCCGAAGGTGCGCCACACGATGGCCGCGGCCTGGCGCTCGAGCACCCGCGTGGTGTCCTCGATCGGCTCGCCCCGGCCGAGCTGGCTGGAGGCGGCGTCGATGACCAGCGGGTAGCCGCCGAGCTGGGCCACGCCCACCGAGAACGACACCCGGGTGCGGGTCGAGGGCTTGTCGAAGATGACCGCGACGGCGCGGGGGCCGGCCAGGACGGGCTCGCTGAACGGGCGTGCCTTGAGGGCGATGGCCCGGTCGATCACGCCGGCCTGCTCGGCCGCGCTGAGGTCGTCGTCGCGCAGGAAGTGGCGGGGCATCAGGGGGTCTCCAGTCCGTCGAGGAGGGCGGGCAGGGCGGCCACGAAGGTGTCGAGCTGCTCGGTCGTGACGACCAGCGGCGGGGCCAGGCGCAGCGCGCTGGGCGTGACCGCGTTGACGATGAAGCCGGCGGCGAGCGCCCGGTCGGCGACCTGGGGCGCCACGTCAGCGGTGAGCTGGACGGCGCGCAGCAGGCCGGCGCCGCGGACCTCGGCCACGAGCGGGTGCCCCAGGGCGAGGACGGCTGCGGCGACATGGTCACCGGCGACGCGCGCGTGCTCGACCAGGCCTTCCGCCTCGATGGTGTCGAGGACGGCGAGGCCGGCGGCCACCGCCAGCGGGTTGCCGCCGAAGGTGGTGCCGTGCTGCCCGGCGGTGAGCAGCCCGGTGACCTCGGGGCCGAAGGTCACCAGCGCACCGATCGGCACCCCGCCGCCCAGGCCCTTGGCCAGGGTCATGGCATCGGGGGTGACCCCGGCCTGCTGGAAGGCGAACCAGCTGCCGGTCCGGGCGACCCCGGTCTGCACCTCGTCGAGGACGAGCAGCGCCCCGTGGGCGGTGGTCAGCTCGCGGGCCAGCTGCAGGTATGCCGGGTCCGCGGGCCGCACGCCCGCCTCGCCCTGGATGGGCTCGAGGACCACGGCGGCGACGTCGGCCGTGACGGCCGCGCGCAGCGCGTCCTGGTCGTTCCAGGGGACGTGGACGACCTCGGGGATGAGCGGCTCGAACGGCTCGCGGTAGGCCGGCTTGTGCGTCAGCGCCAGCGCGCCGGTCGTGCGGCCGTGGAAGGCGCCCTCCGCCGCGATGATCCGGGTCCGGCCGGTGCGCCGGCTCAGCTTGACCGCCGCCTCGAGCGCCTCGGTGCCGGAGTTGGCGAAGAAGACCGCCGAGCCGTCGGGGGCGCCGGCGAGGGCGAGCAGGCGCTCGGCGAGCTGGACCTGACCCGGGGTGGTGAAGAAGTTGGAGACGTGGACCAGCGAGGCAGCCTGCTCCGCGACGGCGCGCACGAGGGCCGGGTGCCCGTGGCCCAAACTGTTGACCGCGATGCCGCCGAGCAGGTCGAGGTAGCGGGTGCCCTCGACGTCCTCGACGACGGCGCCCTCACCCCGGGCCAGCACCGTGCGCGGCTGCCCGAAGACGCCGAGCAGCGCGTGGTCGTAGCGCTCGAGCCAGTCCTTGACGGTGGTGCCGCTCATGAGTCCGCTCCATCCGGGACGACCATGGTCCCGATTCCCTCGCTTGTGAAGACCTCCAGCAGCAGCGAGTGCGGCTGCCGGCCGTCGATGACGTGGGCCTGCGGCACGCCCTGGCGCACGGCCCGGATGCACGCCTCGAGCTTGGGCACCATGCCCGCGTCGACCCTGCCGAGCAGCTCGTCGGCGTCGCTGACCGCCAGGCTCGACAGCAGCGAGTCGCGGTCGGGCCAGCTGGCGTAGATGCCCTCGACGTCGGTGAGCACGACGAGCTTGTGGGCGCGCAGCGCCACCGCGAGCGCGGCCGCGGCGGTGTCGGCGTTGACGTTGAGCACCTGCCCGTCCTCGTCGAGGTCGGGGGCGATGGTGGAG
This sequence comes from Oryzihumus leptocrescens, assembly GCF_006716205.1. Classification (GTDB taxonomy): domain Bacteria; phylum Actinomycetota; class Actinomycetes; order Actinomycetales; family Dermatophilaceae; genus Oryzihumus; species Oryzihumus leptocrescens. The sequence continues at coordinate 2,328,771 of NZ_VFOQ01000001.1, forward strand.
ACGACGGGGATGCGGCCGGCCTCGAGCAGGTCGGTGACGGCGGTGGGGTTGACCGTCTCGACGTCGCCGACCAGGCCGACGTCGACCGGCTCGCCGTTGACCGTGGCCGGGCGGCGGCGGGCCCCGAACAGTGCGCCGTCCTCCCCGGAGAGGCCGACCGCGAGCGGGCCGTGCCGGTTGATCAGGCCGACGAGCTCGCGCCCCACCTGGCCGGTGAGGACCATGCGCACCACGTCCATGACCTCCGGGGTGGTGACCCGCAGGCCTCCCCGGAACTCGCTGGGCAGCCCGAGCCGACCGAGCATGCTGGCGATCTGCGGACCGCCGCCGTGCACGACGACGGGGCGCAGCCCGGCATACCGCAGGAAGACGATGTCCTGGGCGAAGGCGGCCTTGAGCTCCTCGTCGAGCATGGCGTTGCCGCCGTACTTGATGACCACGAGCGCGCCGCGGAACTGCTCGAGCCAGGGCAGGGCCTCGACGAGCGTCTGGGCCTTGCCGGCGGCGCGGGACAGGGCGTCGGTGTCGATGGTGCCGCGCAGGGTGGTGGTGCTCATGTGCTGTAGGCCGAGTTCTCGTGGACGTAGTCGTGGGTGAGGTCGTTGGTCCAGACCGTGGCGGTCTCGGCGCCGGCGTGCAGGTCGACGACCACGTGCACCTCCCGGTCGGACAGGTCGACCAGGGAGCGGTCCTGCCCCACCCCGCCGGCGCGGCAGACCTGGACACCGTTGATCGACACGTCGAGCTGGTCGGGCTCGAACGCGGCCGCGGTGGTGCCGACGGCGGCCAGGACCCGGCCCCAGTTGGGGTCGCCGCCGAAGACCGCGCACTTGAACAGGTTGTTGCGGGCCACCGCGCGGGCCACCTCGAGCGCGTCCGCGAGGCTGGCGGCCGAGCGCACCTCGACGGCGATGTCGTGCCTGGCGCCCTCGGCGTCGGCGACCAGCTGCCGGGCCAGGTCGGCGCACACGGCGGTGACCGCGTCGGTGAGCTCGCCCACCGTCGGGGTGACCCCTGAGGCGCCGGAGGCCAGCAGCAGCACCGTGTCGTTGGTGGACATGCACCCGTCGGAGTCGACCCGGTCGAACGTCTGCGCGGTCGCGTCCCGCAGCGCGGCGTCGAGGGTGGCAGGGTCGGCCACCGCGTCGGTGGTCGCCACGACGAGCATGGTGGCCAGTGCCGGGGCGAGCATCCCCGCGCCCTTGGCCATGCCGCCGACCAGCCACCCGTCCCCAGCGGCGACGGCCTGCTTGCTCACCGTGTCGGTGGTCATGATCGCGGTGGCGGCCGCCTCGCCCCCGTCGCCGGCCAGTGCAGCCACACCGGCGTCGATGCCGGCGGTGAGCCTGTCCATCGGCAGCAGCTCGCCGATCAGGCCGGTGGAGCAGACCGCGACGTCGCTGGCGGAGACGCCCAGGGCGGCAGCGAGGTGCTCGGCGCTCACGTGGGTGTCGGCGAACCCCTGCGGCCCCGTGCAGGCGTTGGCCCCGCCCGAGTTGAGCACCACGGCGTCGACCCGCCCGTCGGTGAGCACCTGCCGGGTCCACGTCACCGGGGCGGCGACCACCCGGTTGCTCGTGAACACGGCGGCGGCGTCGTGGCGCGGCCCGTCGTTGACGACGACGGCCACGTCGGGCCGCCCGCTGGCCTTGAGCCCGGCGACGACGCCACTCGCGCGGAAGCCCTGGGGGACGGTGATGCTCACGGGGCGACTCCGGTGAGGGGAAGGCCGGTGGTCTCCGGCAGGCCGAGGGCGAGGTTGGCGCACTGCACGGCGGCGCCGGCGGTGCCCTTGGTCAGGTTGTCGACGGCGGCGACAGCGACGACGCGCCCGGCCCGCTCGTCGAGGGCGACCTGCACGTGCACGCAGTTGCTGCCGAGCACGTCCGCGGTCCGCGGCCACTGGCCCTCGGGCAGCAGGTGCACGAACGGCTCGTCCGCGTATGCCGTGTGCCACGCCTCGCGCACGGACGCCGCGGTGGCCCCGGGGGCCGCCTTGGCGGTCGCGGTGGCGAGGATGCCCCGCGGCATGGGGGCCAGGGTGGGGGTGAACGAGACGGTGACCGCGGCCCCGGCGGCGCGGGAGAGGTTCTGCTCGACCTCCGGGGTGTGCCGGTGCACGCCGCCGACGCCGTAGGGCGACATGGAGCCCATGACCTCGGCGCCGAGCAGGTGCGCCTTGAGCCCCTTGCCCGCCCCGGAGGTGCCGCTGGCGGCCACGATGACGACGTCCTCCGGCTCGAGCAACCCGGCCACGTAGCCGGGGGCCAGGGCGAGGCTGCACGCGGTCGGGTAGCAGCCGGGGACGGCGACCCGCCGCGCGCCGGCCAGCGCCTCGCGGTGCCGCGCCCCGTCACGGTCGGCCAGCTCGGGCAGGCCGTAAGGCCAGGTGCCGGCGTGCTCGCTGCCGTAGAACTGCGCCCACGCCTGCGCGTCGCCGAGCCGGAAGTCGGCGCCGCAGTCGATGACGACGACCTCGTCGGGCAGCTGCGCGGCCAGGGCGGCGGAGGCGCCGTGCGGGAGGGCGAGGAAGACCACGTCGTGGCCGGCGAGGGTCTGCGCCGAGGTCTCGACGAGCACCCGGTCGGCCAGCGGCGTCAGGTGCGGGTGGACCTCACCGAGCCGGGAGCCGGCGTTGGACGCAGCGGTGAGCGCGCCGACCTCGATCGCGGGATGCGCCAGGAGAAGCCTGACGATCTCGCCACCGGCATAGCCGCTCGCGCCTGCCACCGCTGCCGTCACCATGCCGCATGACTATACACACCACCATGGTTCTATGCATGCGCGGGCGTCGCCCGCCCGGGGCGCGCCCGGCAGGTGCGCACCCCGGGCGTGGGGGCCCTGCTCAGGCGCCACGCTGGACGGCGCCGAGGCGCTCGGCGGCGCGGGCGATGGCCCGGTCCCGCAGGGCGTTGACCTCCTCGGTGGTCAGCGTGCGGTCGGGGGCGCGGAAGAACATCCGGTAGGCCAGCGACCGGTGCCCCTCCCCCACCTGCTCGCCGCGGTAGACGTCGAAGAGCCACACCGACTCCAGCAGCTCCCCGGCTGCCTCACGGATGACCGCCTCGACCTCGCCGGCGGGGACGGCGTCCTCGACCGTGAGCGCGACGTCGCTGTGCGCGACCGGGTAGGTCGACAGCGGGGTGGCCTGCACGTTGCCCTCGCTCGCGGCGGAGAGCACGTCGACGTCCATCTCGGCGGCGCAGGTGCGCGCGGGCAGCTCCAGGGCCGCGACCGCCTTGGGGTGCAGCTCGCCGGCGTGGCCCACGAGGGTGCCGTCGGCCAGGCTCAGCCGGGCGCAGCGCCCGGGGTGCCACGGGGCGTGGTCGTCGGCGGTGACGTGCAGCTCGATCCCGAGGGCGTCCGCGACGGCCCGGGCGGCGGTCACCGCGTCGGACCAGTCGGCCGGGCGGCCCGGGCCCCACCAGCCACCACGCTCGGCCTCACCGGCCAGCGCGAGCGCCACGCGCCGGGGCTGCGCCGGGACGGCCGCCTCGATCCGCGCGAGGGTCTCCGCGTCGGGGCGCGCGTCGGTGCCGGGCACCGGGGCGGAGACCGTGCCGGCCTCGGGCCGGGTGACGAGCCCCAGCTCGAACACGGCGACGTCGCGCTGGCCCCGGGAGACGTTGCGGCGCAGCGCCTCGAGCAGGGTGGACAGCACCGAGGTGCGCAGGAACGGCGCCTCCTCCGAGAGCGGGTTGGCCACCCGCAGCATCGTGCGCCGCGGGTCGTCGGCCGGCAGGCCCATCGCGTCGTGGACGCCGGCGCCGACGAACGGGTAGGTCAGCACCTCGTCCAGGCCGTGGTGGGCCAGGGCGTCGGCGACGACGCGGCGGGCCCGCTGGCCGTGACTCAGCCCCAGGCCCGCGCTGGGCCGGGGCAGCACCGCCGGCACCTGGTCGTAGCCGTGGATCCGGATGACCTCCTCGACGAAGTCCGGTCCATTGTGCAGGTCGGGGCGCCACGACGGCGGCAGCAGGGACAGCGGCCCGTCGCCGATGTCCTCCACGTCGCAGCCGATGGCGCGCAGCGTGGCCACGACCTCCTCGCGGGGCAGCTCCAGCCCGACGAGGCGCGTGGGCAGGTCGGCGTCCAGCGGGACCCGGCCGCGCGGGGTGCGGTCGTCGACGTCGGTGACGCCGTCGTCCGCGGTGCCCCCGCCGAGCTGGACGAGCAGGTCGACCGCGAGCTGGGCGGCGACCGCGGTCACGTCGGGGTCAACGCCACGCTCGAAGCGCTTGGACGCCTCGGTGACCAGGCGGTGCCGCCGCGACGAGCGTGCCACGGTCGTCGGGTCGAAGTGCGCGGACTCGATGAGCACCGTGCTCGTCATGGCGCCGACCTCCGAGGTGGCCCCGCCCATGACGCCGGCGATGGCCAGCGGGCTCTGCCCGCCGTCGGTGATGAGCAGGTCCTCCGGGGACAGCTCGCGCTCGACGTCGTCGAGGGTGGTGAGCTTCTCCCCCTCGCGGGCACGGCGCACGACGATGCTGCCGCTGAGCGTGTCGAGGTCGAAGGCGTGCAGCGGCTGGCCGAGCGCGAGCATCACGTAGTTGGTGACGTCGACGGCCAGGGAGATCGGGCGCATCCCCATCTGGGTGAGCCTCTTCTGCATCCACCGCGGCGACGGGCGGGTGGTGTCGATGCCGCGGACCACCCGGGCGACGTAGCGGTCGCAGCCGACCCGGCCGCCGAGCGGCGCACCATCGGCGAGCTGCACGGCATACCCGCCGTCGTTCGCGGCCGGGGCCGCGAGGTCGGCCGGGTCGCGGAAGGTGCCGCCGGTGGCGTGGGAGTACTCCCGGGCGATCCCGCGCATGCTGAAGCAGTAGCCGCGGTCGGGCGTGACGTTGACCTCGACGACCTCGTCGGCCAGGCCGAGCAGGGCGATCGCGTCGTCGCCGGGCTGCAGCGAGGCCAGCAGCTCGGGGTCCTCGGCGAACCACTCCTGCAGCACGATGATGCCGGCGTGGTCATCCCCCAGGCCGAGCTCGGCGGCGGAGCAGATCATGCCGTTGCTGACGTGGCCGTAGGTCTTGCGCGCGGCGATGGCGAAGTCACCGGGCAGGACGGCCCCGGGCAGCACGACGACGACGAGGTCGCCGACGGCGAAGTTGTGGGCGCCGCAGACGATGCCCTGCGCCGTGCCCTCGGTCAGCCGCTGGCCGTGCTCGCCGACGTCGACCTGGCACCAGCGGATGACCTTGCCGTTCTTCTGCGGCTCCTCGGCCAGCTCCAGGACGCGGCCGACCACGAGCGGGCCGGTGATGTCGCCACCGTGCAGGCCCTCCTCCTCGAGGCCGACCCTGACCAGGCTGGCCGCGATGTCACGGCCGGTCGCCTCCGGTGCCACGTCGACGAGCTCGCGCAGCCACGAAACGGGCGCCCGCATCAGATCTCCATCCCGAACTGGTGGTTGAAGCGCACATCGCCCTCGACGATGTCGTGCATGTCGGCGACGCCGTGGCGGAACATCAGCGTCCGCTCGATGCCCATGCCGAAGGCGAACCCGCTGTAGCGGTCGGGGTCCACCCCGCAGGCGACGAGCACGGCCCGGTTGACCATGCCGCAGCCGCCGAGCTCGATCCAGCCGGTGCCGCCACAGGTGCGGCACTCGGGGTCCTTGCCGCCGCAGACGAAGCAGCGGAAGTCCAGCTCGGCGCTGGGCTCGGTGAACGGGAAGTATGCCGGTCGCAGCCGGGTCTCGATGTCCTCACCGAACATCGCCTGGACGAAGTGCTCCAGCGTGCCGCGCAGGTGGGCCATGGTCAGCCCCTCGTCGACGGCCAGGCCCTCGAGCTGGTGGAACACCGGGGTGTGGGTGGCGTCGAGCTCGTCGGTGCGGAACACCTTGCCGGGGCAGACGACGTAGACCGGCAGCTCACGTTCGAGCAGCGTGCGCACCTGGACCGGCGAGGTCTGCGTGCGCAGCACCAGGCCCGAGTCGGGCCGGTCGACGAAGAAGGTGTCCTGCATCTGGCGGGCCGGGTGGTCGGGGCCAAGGTTGAGCGCGTCGAAGTTGAACCACTCCGACTCGACCTCGGGGCCCTCGGCGACCTCCCAGCCCATGGCGACGAAGACGTCGGCGAGGCGCTCGGAGGTCAGCTCCAGCGGATGCCGGGAGCCGCTTCGGCGCCGGGCCACCGGGGCGGTGACGTCGACGGTCTCCTCCACGAGCAGCCGGGCGTCCCGCTCGGCCTCGAGCTCGCCCTGCCTCTGGGCCACGGCCTGGGCGACCTGGCCGCGGGCCTGGCCGACCCGCTTGCCGGCCTCAGCCTTGGCGGTGGGGGGCAGGGCGCCGATCTCGCGGTTGGCCAGCGCCAGCGGGCTCTTGTCGCCCTGGTGGGCCAGGCGGGCGGCCTTGAGCTCCTCCAGGCTGGTGGCGGCGGCGATGGCGGCGAGGGCCTCCTGCACCGCGGCGTCGATCGCGGAGGGGTCCAGGGTGCTCACCTCGACGGGGTCGTACTGCGTGTTGGGTCCAGACATCGCTTTCACTTCATGAGGTCGCGTGCGGCGTGCAGCCGCCGACGGGGACAAGCGGTGGGACGACTGCCGCTCGGCAGTCTATGGGCCACGTGGGCCGGTCAGACGAGGTGTTCCGGGGCGCCCGAGGGCAGGGTAAATCGGAACTGGGCGCCACCGGAGCGGGCGGCGCCGACGCTGATCTGGCCGCCGTGGGCCTCCACCAGCCCGCGCACGACGTAGAGGCCCAGGCCGGTGCCACCCCGGCGGGAGCCGTGCCAGAACCGGGTGAACACCAGGGAGTAGTTCTCGGGGGCGATGCCCTCGCCCTGGTCGCTCACCGTCACGGCGATGGCTTCGCTGCCGTTCTGCGTGGTCGGCATGACACTCAGGCTGACGGTCCCGTCGCCGTGGCGCACGGCGTTCTCCATCAGGTTGGCGAGGATCTGGTCCAGGCGGTCGGGGTCGGCCCAGGTCTCGGGCAGGTCCGGCGCGGCCTCGAGGACGAACCGCTCCCGGTCGTGGCCGCTGGCCACGAACCGCTCGATGTGCCGCTTGACGACGGCGGTCACGTCGACCGGCTGGCGGCGCACCTGCAGGCGGCCGGCGTCGATGCGGGAGATGTCGAGCAGCTCGGTGATCAGCCGGGTGACCCGGTCGGCGTCCGCCTCGATCGTCTGCAGCATCAGCCGCTTCTGGTCGTCGGTGAAGCGCTCCCACCGGTGCAGCAGGGTGGAGGAGAAGCCCTTGACCGAGGTCAGGGGCGAGCGCAGCTCGTGGGCGACGGTGGAGATGAGGGCGGCGTTGCTGGCCTCGGCCCGGCGCCGGGACTCCGCGTCACGCAGCGACAGGACGACCTCGGTGACCGGCTGGTTGCGCCCGGGACGCACGTAGCGGGCGGTCACGAGGACCTCGTGGCCGCCCTGGAGGATGAGGAGGCGTTCGCGGTGGCCGGTGCGGATGTTCAGCCCGTTCCACGGGTCGGTGCAGGTCCACCAGGACCGTGCGTCGGAGTCCTGCAGCGGCAGCACCTTGCGGACGTCCTGGCCGAGCATGTCGGCGATGTCCTGGCCGAGGATGGCCGCGGCCCGGCGGTTGACGTAGACCACGGTGGCCTCGGCGTCCGCGACGACCACACCGTCCGGGAGCACATCCCCGATCCGGTCGTCCCACGTGACCGCCTGGTCCTCTGACGGACGTGCCTCGGTCCCCATGACGCTGACCTTACCCATTCCGGCCCGTCCCGCGATGCGCGCTCGCGGAAGCGTAGAGACAGATCGTGGCCGCCATGGCCAGGTTGAGGGACTCGGCATGGCCGTGGATGGGCACCCGGACGACCTCGTCGCAGGCGTCGCGGACCTCCGGCTCGAGGCCCCAGGCCTCGTTGCCCATGACCCAGGCGTGCCGTCCGGACAGGTCGGCGTCGTCGAGGACCGTGGTCCCGGAGCCGTCGGCCGCGAGCAGGCGCACGCCCGCCTCCCGCAGGCTGGAGAGCAGCTGCGGGACGGGCACGCCGGTCACGACGGGCAGGTGGAACAGGGACCCGACGGTGGAGCGCACCACCTTGGGGTTGTAGACGTCCACGCTGGCGTCGCTGACCAGGACGGCGTCGGCCCCGGCCGCGTCGGCACCACGGATGACGGTGCCCGCGTTGCCGGGGTCGCGGACGTTGGTCAGCACGACCACCAGGCGCGGGTCGGCGCCGAGCACGTCCGCCAGCGGGGCGTCGACCGGCCGGCAGACCGCCAGCAGGCCCTGCGGGGCCGTGGTGTCGCACATGGCGGCCAGCACCTCGGGGCTGACCTCGTGGACGTGGATGCCCTGCCCGGCGGCCTCCGCGAGGATCGCCGCGTGGCGCACGGCCGCCTCGGGCACGGCATACAGGTCGCGGACCACGTCGGGGCGGAAGCGGACCGCCTCACGGACGGCCTGCGGACCCTCGGCGAGGAACAGGCCCTCGCGTTGACGCACAGCGCGCCGGGTCAACGCCTTGACCGACCTGACCCGATCGGAACGGGTGTTGGTCAGCACGGCATCGACCCGGCGCGCGGAGACTTGCTGGTGCAGCAGGTCAGGCAGCGTCGCTGGCGTCGGCCTGAGCCGGGACGTTGGCCTTGGCGATCTCGACGAGCGCGGCGAACGCGGCGGCGTCGTTGACGGCCAGGTCGGCCAGGATGCGACGGTCGACCTCGACCTCGGCAGCCTTCAGGCCCTGGATGAAGCGGTTGTAGGTCATGCCGTTGGCGCGGGCCGCGGCGTTGATCCGCTGGATCCACAGGCGACGGAAGTCGCCCTTCTTGGCGCGGCGGTCACGGTAGGCGTAACCGAGGGAGTGGGTGACCTGCTCCTTGGCCTTGCGGTAGAGGCGCGAGCGCTGCCCGCGGTAGCCGCTGGCCCGCTCGAGGACGACCCGACGCTTCTTCTGGGCGTTGACCGCCCGCTTCACGCGTGCCACGTGAGTACTCCTTGCTGGTTAATGCTGAACCGAGAGAGCTTCACACTCGGTCGCTGGATCGACTGGGTGGTGGCTCTCGGTTACTTGCCGAGGAGCTTCTTGATCTTCTTCGCGTCGGGCTTGGACAGCTCGACGTCGTTCGCGATCGAACGCATCTTGCGCGAGGACTTGTGCTCGAGCAGGTGGCGACCGCCGGCCTGCTCGCGCATGACCTTGCCCTTGCCGGTGACCCGGAAGCGCTTCTTGGCGCCGCTGTGGCTCTTCATCTTCGGCATGGGAAGCCGATCTCCTTCAGTCGTGCTTGCTGTGGTCGGGGGTGTCGCGGGGCGGCGTGAGCCGCCCCGGGCGACTACTCGGCGGCCTGGGCCTCCGGAGCGGCAGCCTCGGTGGTCTCGGCTGCGGGTGCCGGCGCGGTCTCCCCGGCGGGGGCCTCGGCGGCGGGCGCGGACTCCTCGCGGCGACGGCGCTGCTCGGCCTTGGCCTCGGCCTTCTTCCGCGTCGGGCCGAGGACCATGATCATGTTGCGGCCGTCCTGCTTGGGCGCGCTCTCGACGAAGCCGAGCTCGACCACGTCCTGGGCGAGGCGCTGCAGCAGGCGGAAACCCAGCTCGGGACGCGACTGCTCGCGGCCACGGAACATGATCGTCACCTTGACCTTGTCACCGGCCTTGAGGAACCGCTCGACGTGGCCCTTCTTGGTGCCGTAGTCGTGCGGGTCGATCTTGGGTCGGAGCTTGATCTCCTTGATGACCGTGTTGATCTGGTTCTTGCGGGCTTCCCGCTCCTTGATGGCTGCTTCGTACTTGAACTTGCCGAAGTCCATGAGCTTGGCCACCGGAGGCTTGGCCATGGGGGCCACCTCGACGAGGTCGAGGTCGGCCTCCGCAGCCAGACGCAGGGCATCCTCCACGCGGACGATGCCGACCTGCTCACCATTGGGGCCAACCAACCGCACTTCCGGAACACGGATGCGGTCGTTGATACGAGGCTCGCTGATGTTTGTCTCCTTGAGTCAGTGTCGCTGTGCCCGCAGGAGACGAAGAAGGCTCCTCGCCACCTGTGTGCGCGAGGAGCCTGGGCATCCGGACCAGGGACCGCTGGTATGACGGGTGGCTGGCCACACGTCGTACGCTGACCGCCGCGGGTGAGCCGCCCCTCCGATTGAGGCGGCCCGCTCGTGGCGGGCGGACCTGGGACCCGACGACGTGAGTCGATGCGGGTGGAAGCTGGTGCTTCTCTTGCACGCTGTGACCTGGTCGCTGCCCGGGGGCACCGTCGAGTCACAGCCGGTCGATCTGCAAGGCTACCAGCGTGGACCCGCAGAATCCCAATCCTGACCCCCTGACCACCCCCTCGGTCGACGACCACGTCCGGGACATCGCCGAGGTGCCGGCGGTGGAGATCATCACCACCGCGGCGGTGCACCTCATGAGCGCGGCCGCCGTGAAGTGCGGCCTCGCGGAGGGACCCGACGCCGAGGACCTCAAGGACCTCGACGAGGCCCGCCGCCTGATCAACGCCCTCGCCGGCCTGGTGACCGCCGCCGCCCCCGACATCGGCAGCCAGCACGCCGCTCCCCTGCGCGACGGGCTGAAGTCGCTGCAGCTGGCGTTCCGGGAGGCCTCGATCTTCCCCGACGCCCCGGGCCAGGGCCCCGGCGAGAAGCTCACCGGCTCGGTCGTCTGAGCCGGCTCGGTCGCTGACGTCAGGCCGCCGCGGCGACGTCGACGGCGGCCCGGCGCCGGCGGCGCAGCCGGACCGTGGCCCACCCGGACGTGGCCACCAGCACGCCGAGCAGCCCGACGAGGGCGAAGCCGCCGGCGTAGCCCTGCAGGTCGATCGCCGCGCCGGCCACCGGCGCCCCCAGGGCGGAGCCGGCGGTCATCGCCGACCCGTGCCAGCCCATCGCCTCACCCCGGGCGCGCTCGTCGACCACGCGGCTGACCGCGTCGACGGTGGCGGTGATCGTCGGTGCGCAGAACAGGCCGGCGACGAACGACAGCAGCGCCAGCGACACCGGCCCCGAGGCCAGCGCGAGCGGGACCGTGACGATGCCGAGGCCGGCGAGCAGGGCGAACACCGGCAGCGAGCGGTGCAGCGCGCCGTAGACGAGGCCGCCGAGCGCGGACCCCAGGCCCCAGACGGCGAGCACCGGGCCGAGCGAGCCGACCGCGCCGTAGCCGCGCATGGCCGCCACGAACGCCACGTCGCAGCCGGAGAGCACGAGGGTGGTGGCCGCGGCCGCCGCCAGGACGGCCAGGAACGCGCCACTGAACCACTCGCGCCGGGGCAGGTGGGCCGCGTCGGCGTCGTGGCCCTCGCTGCGCATGACGGGGTTGACCACCCACACCGCGATGGCACCGACCACCGTGAGCATCTCGGCGGCGAACAGCACCCACGTGGTCGACCACGTGGTCGCCGCCCAGACGCCCAGGACGGGGCCGAGCATGAAGGACAGCTCGACGCCGACCGAGTCGAGCGACAAGGCGGTCCGGCGCTCCGCGTCCGGGACGGCGGTGATGATCGCCTGGCGCAGGATCGAGAACGTCGGCGTGACGAACAGGCCGGCGGGGATCGCGAGCAGCAGCAGCGGCAGGTAGCCGACGAACGGCGCGACCGACCACACGAGGGCGGTGACGATGATCGAGGGCACCACCGTGCGGCGCAGGCCGATCCGGTCGAGCAGCCGTCCGCGCCAGGGTCCGCTGATCGCGATGCAGATCGTCGCCAGCGCGGAGACCACGCCCGCCTCGGCGTAGCCCCGGTGCAGGGTCTGGACGATGTGCAGGGTCAGCACGACGCCCCCGGCGAACATCGGGATGCGCAGGAACAGCCCGAGCAGCAGCGCGGTCCTCGCCGCAGGGACGGCGAGGACGCGACGGTAGGGGGCGAACGGCATACCGGCAGGCTCCCATGGCGCACCGACGGGCCTCCATCCATTTGACGCCAACGCCATCCGCTTTTCTTGACTCGTTCCAGACCGCGTGGTGGGGTGGGTGACCTGACCCCCGTGCCGGCCCCCAGTCCCCACCTGTGCCAGGCGTCCGTCAACGCGAGGAGAACCCATGAGCCAGCAGACCGGTCCCACCGGCTCCACGACGAGCACCGGAGCCCCCGCGGTCAGTGACCGCAACTCCCTCACCCTCGGGTCCAACGGCCCGATCCTGCTGCACGACACGCACTTCATCGAGCAGATGGCGCACTTCAACCGAGAGCGCGTGCCGGAGCGCAACGTCCACGCCAAGGGCAGCGGCGCGTTCGGCGTGTTCGAGACCACCGAGGACGTCTCGGCCTGGACCAAGGCCGCGCTGTTCCAGCCGGGCGCGAGGACCGACATGCTGGCGCGCTTCTCCACCGTGGCCGGCGAGCAGGGCTCCCCCGACACCTGGCGCGACCCGCGCGGCTTCGCGCTGAAGTTCTACACCTCCGAGGGCAACTACGACCTCGTCGGCAACAACACCCCGGTGTTCTTCATCCGCGACACGATGAAGTTCCCGCACTTCATCCGCAGCCAGAAGCGGCGTGGCGGCTCGGGCCTGCGCGACAACCACATGCAGTGGGACTTCTGGACGCTCAACCCCGAGTCGGCCCACCAGGTCACCTACCTCATGGGCGACCGCGGCATCCCCAAGACGTTCCGCCACATGAACGGCTACGGCTCGCACACCTACCTGTGGGTCAACGCCGCCGGCGAGAAGTTCTGGGTGAAGTACCACTTCCACTCCGACCAGGGCGTCGAGGGCCTGACCGGCGAGGAGGCCACCCGGATCGCCGGCGAGGACGCCGACCACCACCGTCGCGACCTCTACGACTCAATCGAGCGGGGCGAACTCCCGAGCTGGACGCTCTCGGTCCAGGTCATGCCCTACGAGGACGCCCGGACCTACCGGTTCAACCCGTTCGACCTGACCAAGGTCTGGCCGCACAGCGACTACCCGCTGGTCAAGGTCGGCACGATGACGCTGAACCGCAACCCGGAGAACTTCTTCGCCCAGATCGAGCAGGCCGCCTTCGAGCCCAGCGCGCTCGTGCCGGGCATCGGGTTCTCCCCCGACAAGATGCTGCTCGGGCGCACGTTCGCCTACAGCGACACCCACCGCTACCGCATCGGACCGAACTACCTGCAGCTGCCGGTCAACCGCCCCCGTGTGGAGACCAACAGCTACACCTTCGACGGGCCGATGGCCTACGACCACAGCGGTGACGCCCCGGTCTACGCGCCCAACACCGCCGGCCGCCCCTTCTCCGACCTGACCGGCCCGGTCGAGGACGGCTGGGACGCCGACGGTGCGATGGTCCGCACGGCCTACGAGCCGCACGCCGAGGACGACGACTTCGGCCAGGCCGGCACGCTCGTGCGCGAGGTCTGGGACGACGCCCAGCGTGCGGCGTTCGTCCGGACCGTCGCCGGCCACCTGCTCGGCGGCGTCACGGGCGCGGTCCTGGAGAAGGCGTTCGAGTACTGGAAGAACGTCGACGCCGACACCGGCAAGCAGATCGAGGAGCTGGTGCGCGCCGGCGGCAAGTCCCCCAACCCCGGCGGCGAGGCCGACGCGGCCAGGGCCCACGAGGCCGGCGCGGTCCGCGAGGACGACACGCACGCCGGCTGACCCCGGCCAGCCCCACGCGACGTATGCCGTGCCCCCGGTCCGGGGGCACGGCATACGCAGGTCCGGGGCGGCTCTGCGCGCTGGGTGAAGGGTCGACCACACCCGGGCGTGGTCGACCCTTCACCCGGGACGATCCGCGGAGGCGCTCCTGTCAGTAGTCCGCGGTGGTGGCCGGCTCTACGTCGTCGCAGCCGCTTCGCCCGCAGATGCAGGCGTAGGGGAAGGGTGGAAGGGTTGCGCCGAGCTGCCGCTCGTGGGCCGAGATCTGGCGGTGCACGACGTCGTTCTCGTGCCGTCGCCGGGCCGCCAGCTCGGGCCCGGGGCGCAGGCGTGGACGGCCCGCAAGGGCAGCGACGACCGCCGTGCGGACGGCGGCGTGGACGCCGTCCCACCTGACGTCGGTGGGCACGTCGACCACGGGCAGGCCCTCCCGTGCCGCTGCCGCGACCAGGCGCGCGCCGATGACCTGGTCGCGTTGGACCAACCGGTCGACCCGCCTCCGCCCCGCCTCATCCCCGTCGACGAGCCGCTGCTCCCGGGCGGCTCGCGTGCGTTCAGGGGTGGTGACCAGCCAGATCGCGGCGAGCGGCGCCCACTCCCCCACGGCATCCGGATGCAGCTGCGGCCCCTCGACCAGCGTCGGGACCTCGCCGACGCGGGCAGCGCGGACGTCGTCGACCACCACGGGCAGCCGGAGCGTCGAGACCCGCTCGAACTCGTCGGCTGCCGCGGCGGGTCCCTGGGCCAGCACCTCGTCGAGCGGTGGGCCCAGGTCGACGAGACGGTCGAGGTGGTCGTAGGTGTAAGCGTCGATCGGGTGCAGCGGAAGGTCCAGCTCGTGGGCAAGCTGACGTGCGACGGTCGACTTGCCAGAGCCGGGGTTCCCGCCGATCCAGAACATCGTTACACCCATCCTCACAACCCCCGTGCCAGTCGTCGAGCCGTGACCGTGGCGCTGAGCATCACGGTCGGTTGGCCCGAAAACCTATGCCCTGCGCGGCCCACCGGCATCCGAGCGCTTGCGCTGGAACGGGAACACCGCACGTCAGACCCGCGTGGTGAAGGTCCGGTCGGGGTGGGGAGGGGGATGCGACAGGCCGTCAAGGGAGCGAGCGGGATGCTCGGATACGGTCGGCAGCGTGACCATCTACCACCTGGCGGAGCAACAGCACTGGGAGGCCGCGCGGGCCTCGGGGTCCTACGAGCAGTCGACGCTGGGGCGCACGCTGGCCGAGGAGGGCTTCATCCACTGCAGCTCGGCGCAGCAGTGGCCGGTCGTCAGGCGGGCGTTCTACGGGGAGTACCCGAAACCGTTGCTGCTGCTGGAGATCGACGAGTCGCGGCTGACCTCACCGCTGGTGCGGGAGGTGGGCAACCCGGAGACAGGTGAGGAGTTCCCGCACGTCTACGGGCCGATCGACGTCGACGCCGTCGTCGGCGTCACCGAGGTGCCGGCGCCTCACGCCTGACGGATCGCGAAGGCCAGGGCGTCGATCCGGGCGCGGGCCTCGCCGTCGGTGGCGATCCGCTCCCCGATGCGCGTCGCGACCCGCTGCACCTGCTCCTGTTCCAGGCCCGCCCGCAGCGACAGGACCACGCGCAGCGTGCCCGTGCCCGGCTCGCCCGCCTCGGCGGACACGTCGAGGACGTCGGGCTCCCCGGCGGTCGCACGGTCAAGGGCCTGGGCAATGAACGGGTCCTCGTGCGCCGGCAGCCACTCGCGCTGCTGGGCCAGCGCCCAGAGCATGCTCGGGCGCAGCACGGTCGGGCTCCCCGAGCCGAGGTCGAGGACCATGACGTCGCACCGCTCCTGCACGGCGGCCTGCGCGGCCAGCGCGCTGGTGACCGGCGACGGGCGGGCCGACGCGTCCCACGCCGCGAGCGCTTCGACGCTGCTGAACACCGGCAGGGCGCGCTGGCCGTCGGGAGCGGTGAGGGTGACCACGGCCATGTCGGTGGACTTCTCCACGGCCAGGTCGCCGGAGTCGTCGACCTCGGTGGGCGCCGCCACGATCGGCACGATCAGCCGCGCGCCGGCCAGCGCGGCCATCAGCGCGCGCTCGTCCGCCCGCTGCCCGAGCGCCTCCAGCAGCGCCGGGTCCGCCGCTCCGGTGTCGTCGTCGAAGCCGGTACCGGACAGCTGCCGGCCGGTGAAGGGGATGCCGGCCGAGTCGTGGCTCATGACTGCTCCTGCGGGGTGGTGACGACGGCGTCGAGCTCGACCTCGACGAGCATGGCGGGGTCGAGGAGCCCGGCGACGACCACCATGGTGGCGGCGGGGCGGACCGCGCCGAGCCGGGACCCGTGGGCCCGGCCCACGGCCTCGCAGTGGGCACGGTCGGTGACGTACATGCGCGTGCGGACCACGTCGGCGTCCGTGCCGCCGAGCCGGGTCAGCGCCGCGAGGGCGGCGTCGAGCGCGACCAGCGCCTGCGCACCGGCGTCACCGGGGTGGGTGACCGCTCCGTCGACGACCGCGGTGCAGCCGGAGACGTGCACCTGGTCGCCGACCCGGACCGCCCGGGCGTAGCCGAAGGCGTCCTCCCACGGCCCGCCGGAGGCGTCGACGCGGCGCACGCTCACGGCCGGCCGGCGACGTCGAGCGCGTCGGGCAGGGTGAACGCCCCGCGGTAGAGGGCGGAGCCGACGATCGCCCCCTCGACCCCGAGCGGCACGAGCCCGCGGATCGCCTCGATGTCGGCCAGCGTCGACACGCCGCCGGAGGCCACGACCGGGCGGTCGGTGCGGGCGCACACGTCCCGCAGCAGGTCCAGGTTGGGGCCCTTGAGCATGCCGTCCTTGTTGACGTCGGTGACGACGAAGCGCGAGCAGCCCTCGGCGTCGAGACGGGCCAGGGTCTCCCACAGGTCCCCGCCCTCCTGGGTCCAGCCCCGGGCGGCCAGGGTCGTGCCGCGCACGTCGAGGCCGACCGCGACCCGGTCACCGTGCTCGGCGATGGCGCGGGCGGTCCACTCCGGGTCCTCCAGCGCCGCGGTGCCGAGGTTGACCCGGCGGCAGCCGGTCGCCAGCGCCCGCTCCAGCGTCTCGGCGTCGCGGATGCCGCCCGACATCTCCACCTTCAGGTCGAGCCGCCCCACGATGCTCGCGAGCAGCTCGGCGTTGGAGCCACGACCGAACGCCGCGTCGAGGTCGACCAGGTGCAGCCACTCGGCGCCCTGCTCCTGCCAGGCGAGCGCGGCCTCCCACGGGTCGCCGAACTCGCCGCCGGTGCCGGCAACTCCCTGGACCAGCTGGACGGCCCGGCCGCCTGCCACGTCGACGGCGGGCAGCAGCTCGAGGCGGGGTGCAGTGGTCACGGATCTCCTTGTGTCGTGGGCGTTCTGGGGGACGGTCAGAGGGACTGGACCCAGTTGCGCAGCAGCTGGGCACCGGCGTCGCCGGACTTCTCCGGGTGGAACTGGGTCGCCGACAGCGGGCCGTTCTCGACGGCAGCCACGAACGGCTTGCCGTGCTCGCTCCAGGTGACCTTGGGCGCCATCGCGGCGAAGGCCCCCTGCGGCTCGAGCTGCCAGTGCGCGGCGGCGTAGGAGTGCACGAAGTAGAACCGTTCCTGCTCCACGCCGGCGAAGAGCCGGGTGCCCTCTGCCGCGCTGACCGTCGACCAGCCCATGTGTGGCACGACGTCGGCCTCGAGGCGCTCGACCATGCCGGGCCACTCCCCCAGCCCGGCCTCGTCGCCGTCGACGCTGGGCTCGGTGGAGCCGTCGAAGAGCACCTGCATGCCGACGCAGACCCCGAGCACCGGTCGCCCGCCAGACAGGCGCGTCTCGATCAGGCGAGGGCCGTCGACGGCCCGCAGCCCGCGCATACAGGCGTGGAAGTTACCCACGCCGGGCACGAGAAGGCCGTCGGCGGCCAGCACCGCGGACCGGTCGGCCGTGAGCTCGACGTCGGCGCCGACGCGCTCCAGGGCGCGCACCGCCGAACGGACGTTGCCACTGCCGTAGTCGAGCACCACCACGCGGGCAGCCATCTAGTGTCCTTCCATCTCGGCCCGCAGCCGGGCCTCATCCGTGACGATCGAGTCGAACGTCGCCAGGTGCGCCTCGTCCGGCTCCACCAGTCGGGAACCCTCGGCACCGGCGGCCGACAGCGGGTCGGCCAGCACACCCTGGCCGGGCAGGTCCAGCACCTCCATCAGCGACGCGAGCAGGCCACCGGCCTCACCACCGGCGTCGTGCAGGAGTCCGGCCACGTCGCGCACCGCACGTCGGTCACGCAGTCCGGCTGCGGCCACGAGCTCGTCCGGCCGCGCGGTCGGCAACCGCGACGAGCGCACCACACCGTGACCCGGCTCCCAGACGACCCAGCGCTGTATCGCGCGCCACCCGCCCGGTTGCAGCGACACCACGGCCCGGTCCTCCACCCGGAACAGGCCGACCGCCGCCCGCAGGCGGCTGGGGACCGGACGGGCGGCCAGCACGGTCAGGGCGTCGTCGTAGGGCGCGCGGGCCCGGGACGGCCCGGCCGGGACCACCGCGGTCCACCCCGGGAGGGGCAGCACGTGCACGGGCAGCAGACCACGCCGGGACCACGCGGCCACGGCGTCGGAGCGGCCCCGGACGAGCAGCACGCCCCGCCCGTGCCGCCCGGACCGCCACGGCACGTCCACGGGGTTTACAGGCTGCCCTTCGCGCTGGGGATGCCGCTGACCCGCGGGTCGCGCGCCACAGCAGCCCGCAGCGCCCGGGCCACGGCCTTGAACTGCGCCTCGACCAGGTGGTGCGGGTCGCGGCCGTACAGCACGCGCACGTGCAGGGCGATCCCGGCGTGGTGCGCCAGGCTCTCGAAAACGTGACGGGTCAGGGCACCGACGTAGCTGCCGCCGATGAGGACGTAGGCCTGGCCCTCGGGCTCGCCGGTGTGCACGACGTAGGGGCGCCCGGCCACGTCGACGACGGCCTGCACGAGGGTCTCGTCGAGCGGCACGGTCGCGTCGCCGAAGCGGGAGATGCCGCGCTTGTCGCCCAGCGCCTCCCGCAGCGCCTCGCCGAGGACGATCGCGACGTCCTCGACGGTGTGGTGCGCGTCGACGTCGACGTCGCCGGTGGCCTGCACCCGCAGGTCGATCAGGCTGTGCTTGGCCAGGCTGGCGAGCATGTGGTCGTAGAAGCGGACCCCGGTGCTGACCTGCGACTCGCCGGTGCCGTCGAGGTTGACCTCGACCTCGACCGTGCTCTCGTGGGTCTGCCGCCGGATGTGGGCGGTGCGGGCGGGGGCGGTGGTGCGGGCGTCGATGGCCTGGTCGGTCATGCGGGCTGCTCCTGCCGGTGGGTGGGTGCCAGGGCGCGCATCGCCGCGAGGAAGGCGTCGGTCTCCTCGGGGGTGCCCGCCGTGACGCGGAGGTGGTGGGGCAGGCCGACGTCGCGGATGAGGATCCCCTCATCCAGCAGGGCCTGCCAGGTCGCGTGCTCGTCGTCGAGGCCGCCGAAGAGCACGAAGTTGGCGTCGCTGGGGACGGGGCGCAGCCCCATCGCAGCCAGCTCGGTGACGATCCGGTCGCGCTGGCCCTTGATCGTCTCGACCGTGTCGAGCAGCGCCCCGGCGTGCTCGAGCGCGGCGCACGCGACGGCCTGCGTCGGCGCGGACAGGTGGTAGGGCATGCGGACCAGGCGCAGCGCGTCGACCAGCTCGGGGTCGGCCGCGAGGTAGCCCAGCCGGCCGCCGGCCAAGGCGAACGCCTTGCTCATGGTGCGGGTCACGACCAGCCGTGGCCGGCCCTGCAGCAGGGTCAGCGCGCTCGGGGTGCCGGGCCGGGCGAACTCGGCGTAGGCCTCGTCGACCACGACCACCGCGCCGGGGGCCGCCTCGTGCACGGCCTCGACCACGTCGAGGCCCAGCGCCGTGCCGGTCGGGTTGTTCGGCGAGCACAGGAAGACCAGGTGCGGCTGGTGCTCCTTGACCTGGCTGACCGCCGACTCGGCATCGAGGTCGAACTCCCCGGCGCCGGGCACGCCGCGCAGGCCGTCCACCCAGCGGGTGCCGGTGGTGCGGGTGATGATCGGGTGCATCGAGTAGGCCGGGGTGAACCCCAGCGCGGTGCGTTCCGGGCCGCCGAAGGCCTGCAGCAGGTGCAGCAACACCTCGTTGGACCCGTTGCCGGCCCACAGCTGCGCCGGGTCGAGCGCCACGCCGCCGGTGCGCGTCAGGTAGGACGCGAGGTCCTCGCGCAGCCGGGTGAACTCCCGGTCGGGGTAGCGGTTCAGCGTGGGCGCGACCTCGGCCACCGCGGCGACGATCGCCGCGACGACGTCGTCGGGCACGGCATACGAGTTCTCGTTGGTGTTGAGCCGGACCGGCACCTCGAGCTGGGGCGCGCCGTAGGCGGTGCGGCCGCGCAGGTCGGGGCGCAGCAGCTGCTCGATCGACGTCACCGGCCGTCACCGAACCGCGCCGTGACCGCCTCGCCGTGGGCGGGCAGGTCCTCGGCGCCGGCCAGCGTCACCACGTGGTCGGCGACGTCGCGCAGGGCGTCACGGGTGTAGTCGACCAGGTGGATGCCGCGCAGGAACGACTGCACCGACAGGCCGCTGGAGTGGCAGGCGCAGCCGCCGGTGGGCAGGACGTGGTTGGAGCCGGCGGCGTAGTCGCCCAGGCTCACCGGCGCCCACGGGCCGACGAAGATCGCCCCGGCGTTGCGGATGCGCATCGCGACCGCACGGGCGTCACGGGTCTGGATCTCGAGGTGCTCGGCGGCGTAGGCGTCGACCACGGTGACCCCGGCGTCGAGGTCGTCGACCAGGACGATGCCGGACTGGCGCCCCGACAGCGCGGTGCGGACCCGCTCGGTGTGCTTGGTGGCGGCGACCCGGCGCTCGAGGGCGTCCTCGACGCGCGCGACGAGCTCCTCGCTGTCGGTGACGAGGACCGACGCGGCCAGGGTGTCGTGCTCGGCCTGGCTGACCAGGTCGGCGGCGACGTGGTCGGCGTCCGCGGTCTCGTCGGCGAGCACGGCGATCTCGGTCGGGCCGGCCTCGGCGTCGATGCCGATCAGGCCCTTGAGCGCGCGCTTGGCCGCGGCGACGTAGATGTTGCCCGGCCCGGTGACCAGGCTGACCGGCTCGCAGAGCACCTCGCCCGTGTTCGTCCCCTCCGGGCCGCTCTCGCGCGCGCCGTAGGCGAACATCGCAACCGCCTGGGCACCGCCGACGGCGTAGACCTCGTCGACGCCGAGCAGGGCGCAGGCGGCCAGGATCGTCGGGTGCGGGTAGCCGGCGAACACGCCGGTGTTGTCCCGCTGCGGCGGGCTGGTCACGGCGATCGAGCCGACCTGGGCGATCTGCGCCGGGACGACGTTCATCACCACGGAGCTGGGGTAGACCGCGACGCCACCGGGGACGTAGAGGCCGACCCGGTCCACCGGGATCCACCGCTCGGTGACGGTGCCACCGGGCACGACCTCGGTGGTGTGGTCGGTGCGGCGCTGGTCCTCGTGGACGATGCGGGCGCGGCGCACCGACTCCTCCAGCGCGGCCCGCACGGCCGGGTCGAGCTGCTCCAGCGCCGCGGCCAGCACCTCGGCCGGCACGCGCAGCTGCGCGGGGCGCACCCCGTCGAAGCGTTCCCCGAGGTCGCGCAGGGCGTCGGCACCACGATGACGGACGTCCTCGCAGATCGGCCGCACCGCGTCCAGTGCCGCCTCCACGTCGAACTCCGCACGGGGCAACGTCTCACGCAGCGAGCGCACGTCGAGGGCGCGGCCACGCAGGTCAATCCGGGAAATCACCCGCCCAGTCTAGGTTGTCCCGCGCGTCGGCCCGCGGCCCGTCCCACGGTCCGGCGGATAATGCGGCGCGTGATCCACGCGCCTGCGGGTATGCCGACCGGCCACCTGACCTCGCAGGCCCTGGTCAGTGTCGAGGGCACGGGCGGCCTGCTGCGCCTGGCCGCGGTCGTGGTGGTGTGCACCGGGCTCGCGGCGCTCATCAACGTGCGCGGCGGCCTCGGGCACGCGCGCGACGACCTGGTCGCCGCCGGACGCGCGACGCTGCAGCTGGCCCTGGTTGGCCTGGTCATCGCCGCGGTGCTGCGCTCGTGGGCGCTGACCTCGGCGTTCCTGCTCGTGATGTTCGGCGTGGCGAGCCTGACCGCCGGGCGGCGCCTCGCCGCCTCCGGCCGGTGGTGGGTCGCCGGGCTGCCCGTCCTGGCGGGTGCCGCGCCGGTGGTGGCCGGGCTGCTCGCCAGCGGGCTGGTGCCGCTGCGCCCGATCGCCGTCGTCCCGATCGCCGGGATCCTCATCGGCAACGCCATGACCGCCACGACGCTGGCCGGCCGCCGCGCCCTGGACGCGCTGCAGAACCGGGCCGGGGAGTACGACGCGGCCCTGTCCATCGGGCTGCTCGACCGCGACGCCGCCCTGCTGGTGGCGCGGGACGACGCCGCGCTGGCCCTGGTCCCGGGCCTCGACCAGACCCGCACCGTGGGGCTGGTCACGCTCCCGGGGGCCTTCGTCGGCATGCTGCTCGGAGGCGCCTCCCCGCTGCAGGCGGCTGCCGTGCAGCTCGTCGTCCTGGTGGCCCTGCTGCTGGTCCAGTCGGTTGCGGTGCTCGTCACCGTCGAGCTCGTCGCGCGGGGACTGATCGCCCGCTCTCCCGCCCGGGCCTGATCGGCCGCTCCCCGCCCGGGCCCTACCGTGGGCGGGCGGGTGCACCGGGCCAGACCGTGGCCGGCTGGACCCGGCCCGGCGCCCACGGGCCGGACGCCGTCTTGACGGAACCCGGGATCGGGCCCGTCCTGCGCGCCCGTGCGGCTGTGTAGGCTCGCCACGAAACCACACGCCGGAATGCAGGAGGGCACGCGGTGACCTACGCCGAGAGCACCGGCCCCCGTTTCACGCGGGTGGCCCACGGATACGACCCGGGCCAGGTGGACGCGCACATCGCCGCGCTGGCCAGCGCCGAACCGGGACTCACCTCGGCCGCCGCGACCGCGCTGCTCGGCCGCGCCCAGGAGGTGGCCGACTCCGTCGTGGCCGCCGCCAACGCCGAGCGCGACCAGATCGTGCGCCGGGCCCGCCAGGAGGCGGCCGACATCATCGACGGCGCCCAGGCCCGCGCCGGCGACATGATCCAGGCCGCCGAGGCCCGGGTGGCCCAGCTCGACGCCCACGCCCTGCAGCTGCAGAACCGCCGGTCGGAGACCGCGGCCCGCGTCCGGGACCTGGCCGACCAG
Source organism: Oryzihumus leptocrescens (assembly GCF_006716205.1). Taxonomy (GTDB): domain Bacteria; phylum Actinomycetota; class Actinomycetes; order Actinomycetales; family Dermatophilaceae; genus Oryzihumus; species Oryzihumus leptocrescens. The sequence continues at coordinate 2,351,490 of NZ_VFOQ01000001.1, forward strand.
CTGCACCGCGCGGCCGACGACGCGTTCGCCTCGCTGCCCGACCGCTGAGCCGCCTGCGCTGCTGACCCTGGATCGGCCTCAGGTCGCCGGCTCGACGTGGCGCACGGCTATCGCGGCCACATCGTCCTCGCGCTCGGTGTCGGTCATCCGGGCGACGAGCCCCGACAGCAGCTCCGACAGGTCCGGGCCGGACAGCGTCCCGGCGCGGCGCGCCAGGCGCTCCAGCCCGGCGTCGATGTCCTCGCCGCGGCGCTCGACCAGGCCGTCGGTGAACGCCAGCAGGGTGGCACCGGCGCGGAACGGCACCCGCAGCGTGCGCCGGTCGAAGCCCTCCAGGCCCAGCGGTGGTGACTCCGCCAGCGGGAGCCGCTCGACGAAGCCGTCCGGGCCGACCACCAGCGGCGGCGGGTGCCCGGCGTTGACCAGGGCGATCTCGTCGCGCTGGGCGTCGACGACGAGGTAGACCAGGGTGACCAGCTGGGCGATGTCGTAGCGCCGGAACATCACGTCGAGCTTGGTCATCACCGCGTCCGGGCTGGGGTCGATGACGATGTAGGCGCGCAGCGCCGAGCGCACCACGGCCATGGACGCCGCGGCGAGCAGGCCCCGGCCCATGACGTCGCCCATGAACACCGCCAGCCGGCCGTCCTCCAGCGGGACCGCGTCGTAGAAGTCGCCGCCGACCTCGGTGCTGCCCGCCGGCCGGTAGACGCCGGCCAGCTCCCAGCCGGGCAGCTCCTCCAGCCGCTCGGGGGACACCGCACGCTGGAGGCGCAGCGAGGCCTCGCGCGTCTCGCTGTAGAGCAGCGCGTTGTCGATGGCGACCGCCGCCCGGTGGGCGAGGTTCTCGGCGAAGGCCAGGTCGGACTGGTCGTAGCGGTGGCCGGACTCGGCGCTGACCAGGGTCAGCACCCCGAGCACCTGCTGGCGGGCGATGAGCGGCACGACCAGGCCGCTGCGCAGCTGCAGCTCCCGGGACAGGCGCAGGTGCTCTTCGTCGCGGGCACCGGCGACCAGCATCTCGTCGGTGACCTCGGGGTACAGCTCGCTGACCCCCGTCCGGGCGACGTGGTGGGCGCCGGCCTGCGCCGTGGGGTCCGGCGGGTAGCGCTCCGACAGCTCCTGGGCCAGGACCACCTTGGCCGGGTCGACGTGGGCGACCGCCAGCGTGGTCAGGTCGCCGTCCTCGACGACCTGGACGGCGCACCAGTCGGCGAGGGTGGGCACGGCCAGCCGGGCCACGTTGGCCAGGGTGGAGCGGTAGTCCAGGCTGCTGGACAGCTCGGCCGCCGCACCGGCGAGGAAGGACAGCTTGGCCGAGCGGTCCGCGGCGTCGGCCAGCGCCTGGAGCCGGTCGATCGCCTGGGCGGTCGCGTCGGCCAGGGTGCTGAGGAACTCCAGCTCCTGGTCGTCGACGTGGCGCGGGCCGGGGAAGGACAGCCCCATCGCCCCCAGCGGCCGCTCCCCCACCACCAGCGGCAGGGCGATGAACGTGCGCTCTTCCGGCACCCGCTCGTAGGTCTCCGGGAACCGCTCCTTGATGGCGGCGGCGCCCTCGACGACGACCGGCTTGCCGGTGCGGATGGCCTCGGCCGAGGGGGTCTGGTTGGACACCGAGTAGCGCTCGTAGGCGGTGGACAGGCTCCGGTCGTCACCCCGGAAGCCGACCAGCCGGACGTTGTGCTCGTCCTCGAGCAGGCTCAGCGAGGCGAGGTTGGCCCCGACCGCGTCCGCGGCGTGCGACACCACCGTCTCGGTGACGCCCTCGAGGTCGTGGGCCGCCGCCAGCTCCGCGGTGACCTTGGCCAGCCGGTTCAGCCGGGTGGTCAGCTGCAGGATCCCGGCCCGGGCGGCCTCGAGGTCGGTCACGTCCTCGGCCACACCCAGCACGCCGACCACCTCGCCGGCGTCATACAGGGGTGAGTCGGTGATCTGGACGAGCTTCTCGGCACCGCTGGCGGTGCGCACGAGGAACTCGCCGGTCCACCGCTGCCCGGCGGTGACCTGGCGCATGATCTCCTGGGCCGCGGCCAGGCCCCCGGTGGGCACCAGCAGGTCCATGACGCTGCTGCCCCGCAGCTGGTCCTGGGTGTAGCCGTAGAGCGCCTCGGCGACGGCGTTGCAGTAGAAGATCGTCCCGGTGAGGTCGGCACCGATGACGGCAGCGCCGAGCGCGTCGAGCAGCGCCGTGTCGCTGCGCCAGCTCGGCGGCAACGTCATCGCCTTCCGCCCTTCACACACAGGATCTTGACAGCCGGGACGGTGCCGCGTCAGCAGAATGCCGACGCGAGCCTGCGGGCCGTGGGCCGGCCCGTGCTCAGGTCAACGTCCGGTAGCCCTCCCACGCTCCCGCCCGGTCGATGAGGAAGGCAAGCTCCCACGCGTACTGCCGCCACGCGTCATACCGCCCGCTCTTGCCGCCGTGCCCGGCGACCATCTCGGTGCGCAGCAGGACCGGGCGCTCGTCGGGGTCGTTGGTGACCGTGTCACGGAGGCGGGCCACCCACTTGGCCGGCTCGACGAAGTAGACCCGGGTGTCGTTGAGGCTGGTGGTGGCCAGGATCGCGGGGTAGCGGACCGGGGCGATGTTCTCGTACGGCGTGTAGGCCTTCATCGCGGCGTAGACCTCGGGGTCGGCCAGCGGGTTGCCCCACTCCTCCCACTCCGGCACGGTCAGTGGCAGCGACGGGTCGAGGATCGTCGTCAGGGCGTCGACGAACGGCACCGCGGCGTGCACGGCCGCGAACCGCGACGGCGCGAGGTTGACCGCGGCGCCGATGAGCAGCCCGCCGGCGCTGCCGCCCTCGGCGACCAGCCGGTCGGGGTGCACCCAGCCGGCCTCGACCAGGTGGTCGGCGCAGGCCACGAAGTCGGTGAAGGTGTTGGGCTTGGCCGCGAGCTTGCCCTCGTCGTACCACCGGCGCCCCATCTCGCCGCCACCGCGAACGTGGGCGATGGCATAGACGAAGCCGCGGTCCAGCAGCGAGAGCCGGGCCACGGAGAAGTAGGGGTCCATCGACATCTCGTAGGCGCCGTAGCCGTAGAGGAGCCCGGGGTTGGTACCGTCGGGGCGCGCCCGGCGCCGGTGCACCAGCGAGATGGGCACCCGGGTGCCGTCCGCGGCGGTGGCCCACTCCCGGTGCTGCTCGTACTCCGCCGGGTCGTAGCCGCCGAGCACGGCCTGGCGCTTGAGCAGGGTCAGCGCCCCGGTCGCGACGTCGACGTCGTAGACGGTCCGGGGCGTCACCATCGACTCGAAGGTGACCTGCAGCTCGGTGGCCTCCCACGCCGGGTTGTTGCCGGTGGACACCGAGTAGACCGGCTCGTCGAAGCGGACCTCGCGGGCCGGACCGAAGCCCTGCGGGGCGCCCTCGTCGCGCCGCAGGACGCGCAGGGCGCTCAGGCCGTCGCGACGCAGGGAGACCACCGCGTGGCCGGCGAACGCCTCGACCCCGAGCACCCGCTCCCCCGGCACCGGCGGGATCCACGGGGTCCACTGCTCGGGGCTGGTCGCGTCCAGCGGCGCCTGCGCCACCTCGAAGTCGGGGTCGCCGGCGTTGTGCACGACCAGCAGCCGGTCGCCGGCCGGCTCCACGTCGTACTCCACGCCCTCCCGTCGCGGCGCGACCACGCGCGGCTCGACGAGCGGGGTGGCGGCGTCGAGCAGCCAGCACTCCGAGGTCAGCTTCGAGGCCACCTGGATGACCATCCAGCGCTCGTCGCGGGAGGAGCCGATCCCGAGCCAGAACCGCTCGTCCGGCTCCTCGAAGACCATGACGTCGGCGCCGACCGGGGTGCCGACCTCGTGCCGCCACACCTCGTGCGGTCGCCACGCGTCATCGACCCGTGTGTAGAACAGGTAGCGACCGTCGAGCGACCACACCAGGCCGTAGCCGATGTCCTCGACCGCGTCGTCGACGACCTCGCCGGTGGCGATGTCCTTGACCCGCAGGGCGAACCGCTCGTCGCCCTCGACGTCGACGGCGTAGGCGACCCGGGCGCCGTCGTCACTGACCTCGAGCGCGCCGAGGGAGAAGAACTCGTGCCCCTCGGCCTCGGCGTTGCCGTCGAGCAGGACCTGCTCCCCCGCGGGCGCGGCGCCGTCGTCGAGCGACGGCCGCTGCGCGGGGTCGCTGACCGGGGCCCGGCACTGCGTGGCGTACTGCTTGCCCTCGAACGTGCGCGCGTAGTACCACCACCCCCGGTAGGCCACCGGCACCGACAGGTCGGTCTCCTGGGTGCGGCTGCGGATCTCGTCGAAGATCTCCTCCCGCAGTGGCTCGAGGTGGGAGGTCACCGCCTCGGCGTAGGCGTTCTCGGCCTCGAGGTGGGCGATGACCTCCGGGTCGGACTTGTCCCGGAGCCACTCGTAGGGGTCGACGACGCGGTCACCGTGGTGGTCCCGGACGGTCTCGACCTGCTTGGCGCGCGGCGGCGTAGGCATGGGTGCAGCCTAGTTACCGCAAGGACCGGCGAAGGGACGGTGTCGTCATGGCGGACCGTGGATCAGGTGACGGCACGCGGGCGCTGCGGACGCGGTGCTGCATCGCCGGTGGCGGACCGGCCGGCATGGTCCTGGGCTACCTGCTGGCCCGGGCCGGCGTCGACGTCGTCGTCCTGGAGAAGCACACCGACTTCCTGCGCGACTTCCGCGGCGACACCATCCACCCCTCCACGCTGGAGGTCTTCCGCGAGCTGGGCCTGTTCGAGCAGCTGCGCCCCTTGCTGCAGAACGAGGTCCGCACCCTCGACGTGGTGGTCAACGGCCACCGGGTCACGCCGGTGGACTTCGCCACGCTCGGCGGGCCGTGCGCGTTCCTCGGCCTGATGCCGCAGTGGGACCTGCTGGACTTCATCGCCCGGCAGGCCGGCGCCTTCCCCGGCTTCCACCTGGTCATGGGCGCCGAGGCCACCGGGCTGCTCTGGGACCGGGGCGCCGTCAGCGGGGTCCGCGCCCGCACCGCCGAGGGCGGGCTGGAGGTCCGCGCCGACCTCACCGTCGCGGCCGACGGACGCAGCTCGACGCTGCGCCACCAGGCCGGTATGCCGGTCCGCGAGTCCGGGGTGCCGATCGACGTGCTGTGGTTCCGGCTGCCCAAGCCCGCGGTGGAGCCACCGCCGACGCTGGCCTACCTCGACGCCGGCGAGATGGTGCTCACCATCGACCGGGGCAGCTACTACCAGTCGGGGATGCTCATTCCCAAGGGCGGATTCACCCGGGTGCGGGCCGAGGGCATGCCGCGGCTGCGGGAGCGGGTGGTCGGTGCCGCGCCGTTCCTGGGCGAGGTGGTCGGCGAGCTGCGCGAGTGGGACCAGGTCAAGCTGCTCACCGTGCAGGTCAACCGGGCGACCCGGTGGCACCGGCCGGGCATGCTGCTCATCGGCGACGCGGCCCACGCGATGTCCCCCGCCTTCGGGGTCGGCATCAACCTCGCGGTGCAGGACGCGGTCGCCGCCGCCAACCTGCTGACTAGGGCGCTGCGGCACGGGCCCGTCCCCGAGGCCACGCTGGCCGCGGTCCAGCGCCGGCGCGAGCGCCCGACCGTGGCGATGCAGTCCCTGCAGGTGCTGCTGCACCGCCAGGTGGTGCGCCCTGGTGGCCCGGCGGCCGGCGTGCCCCGGAGCTTCCCCCGGCCGGTGCGCCTGCTGGGACGTGCGGCCCAGCCGATCGTGCAGCGCCTGGCCGCCCGCCTGGTGGGTCGAGGGTTCCGCCCCGAGCACGTGGCCGGTGCCGTGCCCGTTCGGCGGACAGGGGCGCACGACCGGACCTAGCCTGCTGACATGGGCGCCACGTTCACCCGGCGCGCCTTCGCCGTGGGCACCGGCACCGCAGCCGTGACCACCCTCGGGCTGGCGCTGGGCGCCCACGCCCGGGGGCAGGACACCGTCCCGGGCGGCCTGGTGGCCAGCCGCGCGCCGCTGCCCGCGGCATACACCCTGCCGTTCGTGGTGCCGCCGGTGGCCGTGCCGGTGAGCACCACCGGCGACACGGACGTCTACGAGGTGCACGAGCTGGAGCGCACCCTCCCGGTGCTCCCCGGCCTCGCGACGCCGCTGTGGACGTATGCCGGCAGCTTCCCCGGCCCCACCATCGTCTCCACCGTCGGGCGGCGCACGGTCGTGCGGCACACCAACGAGCTGCCGGTGCCCGTGGTGGTGCACCTGCACGGCGGCCACGTGCCGGCCGGGGACGACGGCTTCCCGACCGACGCCCTCCTGCCCGTCGGGTCCGGCCCGGTGACCTACGGTGCGGGCGTCACGGCCGGCGGCGGCACGGCCCCCGGCAGCGGCGCGGCGCACCTCGGGCCCAGTGGCCAGCGCGCCGGGGGCGGCAACGACGCGGGCCTGCCCGCCGGCGCACTCGGTGTGCTTGCCGACCCCGCGGCGCGGGTGGCCTCCGGCACCCGGGACTACGTGATGCCGCCGCAGCCCCGTGCGGCGACGTTGTGGTACCACGACCATTGGATGGGGGCGACCGGTCGCGCGATGTGGCGCGGCCTCATGGGCGTCCACCTCGTGCTGGACCCGGCGGAGGACGCCCTGGGCCTGCCCACGGGCGAGCGCGACCTCCCAGTGCTGCTCTGTGACCGGGCGTTCGGGGCCGACGGCACGCTCACCTACCCCGTCGCCGGACCGATGACCGCGCCGGGGCACGCCATGGCCACCCCGTTCATGGACGGGGTGCTCGGCGACGTGGTGCTCGTCAACGGCGTGCCGTGGCCTCGGCACGAGGTGGCCGGCGCCCGACACCGGCTCCGCCTGCTCAACGGCTCCAACGCCCGCGGCTGGTCGCTCGCGCTGGACCCCCCACCGCCGGGCGGGGGCGGCCTCGTCCAGGTGGGCTCGGACGGCGGCCTGCTGCCGCGGCCCCTGCCTCGGGACACCATCCGCCTGGCACCCGGCGAGCGCTGCGACGTGGTCGTCGACTTCGCCCGCTACCGCCCGGGGACGCGGGTCCAGCTGGTCAACCGAGCCGGGCAGGGTCGGACCCGTCAGGTGATGCAGTTCGTCGTGGGCGCCCGCGTGGCGGACCCCTCCCGCGTGCCCTCCACGCTGGCGTCCGGGCCGGCGCACGACCCGCGCTCGGCGGTGGTCCACCGGAGCCTGGCCTTCGAGCGCTGGGGCGGGGCCGGCGGCACCTGGACCATCAACGGCGAGGCGTTCGCCCCGGACCGGCCCCTGGCCCGGCCGGTCCTCGGCCAGCTCGAGGTGTGGCACCTGGCCAGCGACGTGAGCCACCCGGTGCACCTGCACCTGGAGCAGTTCGAGGTGCTCAGCCGGGGGCGGGCGGGGCCCGGCCCGGACGACCACGGTTGGAAGGACACGGTCAGCCTGCGCGCCGGCGAGGAGGTCGCCATCGCGGTGCGGTTCACCGACTACGCGGGCCGCTTCGTCGTGCACTGCCACAACGCCGAGCACGAGGACATGGGGATGATGGCGACCTTCGTCACCGGCTGAGGGCGGTTGGTGCGCCCGGTGCGTCAGCGGCGGCGCAGGAGGCGACGCAGCAGGAACGCGGCCCCGGTCAGGAGGAGGGCGCCGGCGAAGTATGGCGCGTAGCGGCGCAGCAGGACCGGGAGCACCGTCGTGCCGAGGTCGAGCTCGGCCGGCGGCCGGTGCGACGGGGGCGAGGGAGCCGCCGCGGGAGCGGGAGCCGGTGCCGGTACGGGTGTCGGTGCGGCGGCTGGCCCGGTCGGGGCAGCGGCGACCGCTCCACCCTCGGGGGCCGCGGCTTCCGTGGCCGGGGTGAGCTCGGCCCGGAGGCAGTCGACGAACTGGGCCAGCAGCTTGTCCGAGACGTCCTGCATGACGCCACGACCGAACTGCGCCGGCTTACCGGTGATGTTGAGGTCGGTGTCGACGACCGCCTCGGTGGCGCCGTCCCCCGCATCGCTGAGCTGCAGGGTCACGGTTGCCGCGGCGGTGCCGTTGCCCCGGCGGTCCTTGCCCTTGGCCTCGATCACGGCCCGGTGCGCCGACTCGTCGCGCTCGACGAAGCGGCCGGTCCCGTTGTACTGCAACGAGATCGGCCCCAGCTTGACCTTGCAGTTGCCGGTGAAGCCCTCCCCCTCGACCGAGGTGACCTCGGCGCCGGGGAAGCAGGAGGCCGTGCGTTCGAGGTCGTTGAAGGTGGCCCAGGTGGTGTCGACGGTGGCCGGCACGGTGAACCGGTGCTGGAGCTGCACGGAACCTCCTGCGAGTCAGGCGGTGCCGTCTCGCGCCTCGGCTCTCACCCGGGGCGCGGGACGGCACCAGCGGTCATCCGGCGGCGGCGAGCACCGCTCGGGCGGTCAGCACGGTCGCGAGGTGCCGACGGTAGTCGGCGTCCCCGTTGGTGTCGCTCGGCGGCTGCGTGCCCTCGGCGGCGGACGCGGCTGCGGCGCGGACCGCCTCCTGCGTCGGGGCAGCACCGACGAGCGCCTGCTCCACGGCGGTGGCGCGCACGGGGGTGGACCCCATGTTGGTCAGGGCAACCCGCGCGTCGGCGATGGTGCCGCCCTCGACGCGCGCCGTCGCCGCGACCGCGACGATCGACCACTGCTGGGCCACGCGGGTGAACTTCTCGTACTGCGCGCCCCAGCCCGTGTGCTTGGGCACGCGGACCTCGGTGAGCAGCTCGTCCTCACCCACCGCCGTGGTGAACAGGTCCTGGAAGAAGTCCGACGCGTCGACGATGCGGGTGCCGCCGCTGCCCTGGATGACCATCTGCGCCCCCAGGGCCAGCGCGGGGGCGAGCAGGTCGCCGGCCGGGTCGGCGTGGACGAGCGCCCCGCCGAACGTGCCCCGGTGACGGATCTGCGGGTCGGCCACCGTCTCGGTGGCCAGGGCCAGCAGGAGCGCGTGCTCCCGGACCAGCGGGTGGCCGGCGACCTCGTGGTGCGGGGTCATGGCGCCGATGACGACCGCGTCGCCGTCGTCGCGCACGCCGCGCAGGGCGTCGATGCGCCCGAGGTCGATGATCGTCGCGGGCGCCGCGAGACGGAGCCGGAGCACCGGGATGAGGCTCTGCCCGCCGGCGAGCACCTTGGCATCGTCGGCGTCACGGAGCAGCTGCAGCGCCTCGTCCACCGAGGTCGGGGCGTGGTAGTCGAACTGTGCCGGGATCATGCCTGCTGCCCTCCCTCGCGCTTCTCGGCGACCGACTGCTCGCTGCTGGGTCTGACCGGTGTCGCCGCGTCCTGCCCGTGGACCGCCTTCCAGATGCGGTGCGGCGTGCACGGCATCGTCACGTCGTTGACGCCGAACGGGCGCAGGGCGTCCACCACCGCGTTGACCACCGCGGGCGTCGAGGCGATCGTCCCGGCCTCACCGACCCCCTTGACCCCGAGGTCGTTGGTCGTCGAGGGGGTCTCGGTCCGTGCCGTGACAAACGACGGGACGTCGGCGGCACTCGGGACGAGGTAGTCGACGAAGGACCCCGTGACCAAGGTGCCGGACTCGTCATACACCGCCTCCTCGAAGAGGGCCTGGGCGATGCCCTGCACGAGCCCGCCGTGCACCTGCCCCTCGACGATGAGCGGGTTGACCACCGAGCCGACGTCGTCGACGCAGACGTAGGAGCGGATCGTGGCCGCGCCGGTCTCGGTGTCGACCTCGATCGCGCACAGGTGGGTGCCGTGCGGGAAGGAGAAGTTGACCGGGTCGAATGACGCATCGGCGTCGAGGCAGGGCTCCACGCCGTCGGGCAGGTTGTGCGAGGAGAAGACCGCGAAGGCGATCTCGCCGAGGCCCACGCCCTTGTCGGTGCCCTTGACGCCGAAGCGTCCGGCGCTGAACTCGAGGTCGTCGACGTTGGCCTCGAGCAGGTGCGCGGCGATGGGCCGCGCCTTCTCGATGACCTTGTCCGCGGCCTTGAGGACCGCGATGCCGCCGACGACCAGCGAACGCGACCCGTAGGTGTCCAGGCCTCGCGGCGAGATCTGCGTGTCGCCGTGCAGCACCTCGATGTCCTCGAATGGCACGCCGAGCCGGTCCGCCACGATCTGCGACCAGGCTGTCTCGTGGCCCTGGCCGTGCGGGCTCGTCCCGGTGACCACCTCGACCTTGCCACTGGCCAGCATCCGCACGGAGGCGTGTTCCCACCCGCCGGCGGCGTACGACAGCGCCCCGAGGACCCTCGACGGGGCCAGGCCGCACATCTCGGTGAACGTCGAGATGCCGATGCCGAGCTGCACCGGGTCCCTGGCCTCGCGGCGGCGCGCCTGCTCGGCCCGCAGCTCGTCGTAGCCGAAGAGCTCCTTCGCCCGGGCCGTCGCCGCCTCGTAGTTGCCGGAGTCGTACTCCATCCCGGCGACCGTCGTGAACGGGAACTCCTCGTGGCGGATCCAGTTCTGCTCGCGCACCTGGATCGGGTCGACCCCGAGCTCGTGCGCCAGCTCGTCCATGATCCGCTCGATCGCGAACGTCGCCTCGGGACGTCCCGCGCCACGGTAGGCGTCGGTCCACGCCTTGGTCGTGAAGACGTTCGTGCAGTCGAAGCGGTAGGAGGGGAACTTGTAGATCGCGTTGTACATGAACGCCCCGAGGATGGGGATGCCCGGGGTCACGAGGCCGAGGTAGGCACCCATGTCGGCCAGCAGCTCGACCTTGAGGCCGGTGACCGTGCCGTCCCTGGTCGCCGCCAGGGTGATCTTCTGCACCTGGTCGCGTCCGTGGTGGGCCGCCATCAGCGACTCCGAACGGGTCTCGGTGTACTTGCAGGGCCTGCCCGTGTGCCGCGCCGCGAGGAGGGTGATGACCTCCTCCGGGGTGACCTGGAGCTTGCCGCCGAAGCCGCCGCCGACGTCGGGGGCGATCACCCGGAGCTGGCTCTCGGAGACGCCGCAGGTGAGCGCCAGCATGAGCTTGAGGATGTGGGGGATCTGGGTGGCCGACCACATCGTCATCTGCGCCGCGGTGGGGTCGACGACGACGGACCGGGGCTCCATGAACGACGGGATCAGCCGCTGCTGGCGGAAGGTCCGCTCCAGCAGGACCCCGTCCTGGCGGGCGGCGGCGATGGCGTCCTCGACGTTGCTGCCGGTGCCGGCCTCGGCCGAGTCGAAGACCCAGCGCGCGGAGATGTTGGTGCCCAGGTCGGGGTGGACCAGCTCGGCGCCCTCGGCGACCGCGGCCTCGAGGTCGAGCACCACGGGCAGGTCCTCGTAGTCGACGTCGACGAGCTCCATGGCGTCTCGTGCCTCGGCGGCGGAGCGGGCGATGACCACCGCCACGACCTCGCCGGCGAAGTTGACCGTGTCGACGGCGATGGCCGGGTGCGGCGGCGCCTTCTGGTCGGGGGTGATCGGCCAGGCGCAGGGCAGGCTGCCCTGCTCGGCGGCCACGTCGCGGCCCGTGAGGACCGCCACGACCCCGGAGGACTCCCTGGCGGCGGCGACGTCCACGGAGGTGATGCGGGCGTGCGCGACCGGGCTGCGGACCATGGCCAGGTGCAGCATGCCGGGCAGGACGATGTTGTCGGTCCAGCGGGTGCGGCCGGTGATCAGCCGCAGGTCCTCCTTGCGGCGGCGGGGGCTGCCGACCTCGGTGGCGGGGCGCTCGTCGACGGCGGTCATGACGCCGCCCCCTCGGAGGCGGCCGCGGCCGCGGTCTGCACGGCCTTGACGATGTTGTGGTAGCCGGTGCACCTGCACAGGTTGCCCTCGAGGCCCTCGCGGATCTCCCGCTCGCTGGGGTGCGGGTTGGACCCGAGCAGGTCGATGGACGCCATGATCATGCCGGGCGTGCAGTAGCCGCACTGCAGGGCGTGGCACTCGTGGAAGGCCTGCTGCACCGGGTGCAGCCGGCCGTCGGTGGCCAGCCCCTCCACGGTGGTGACCTCGTGGCCGTCGGCCTGGACGGCGAGCACGGTGCAGGACTTCACGCTGCGCCCGTCCAGCAGCACCGTGCAGGCGCCGCAGTTGCTGGTGTCACAGCCGACGACCGTGCCGGTCCTGCCCACCTGCTGTCGCAGGTAGTGGACGAGCAGGGTGCGTGGCTCGACCTCGTCGGAGTAGGTGCTGCCGTCAACGGTCATGCTGATCCGGGTCATGCGCCCTCCAGGGTGACTGGTCCCCTCGCTGCTCGGATGGTCCCCCCGAAGGGCAGGCGCGACAAGCGCCAGAAGTCCTATGCCGGTTCGGGCCTCAGCCGTGGTGGTGGATGGCCCCGGACAGCTCGCCGAGCCGCTCCCCCGCGCCTCCCCAGCGCAGGGCGATGATCTCCGCGGCGATGCTGACGGCGGTCTCCTCCGGGGTGCGCGCCCCGAGGTCGAGGCCGATCGGGCTGGCCAGCCGGGACAGCTCCCCGGTGGTCAGGCCGGCCTCGACCAGCCGGGCCATCCGGTCCTCGTGGGTGCGCCGTGACCCCATCGCGCCGACATAGGCCACGTGGGGCAGCCGCAGCGCCACCTCCAGGACCGGCACGTCGAACTTGGGGTCGTGGGTCAGCACGCAGATCACCGTGCGCTCGTCCAGGCGCCCCGCCTCGGCCTCGGCGGCCAGGTAGCGGTGGGGCCACTCCACGACGACCTCGTCGGCGGAGGGGAACCGGGTCCTGGTGGCGAACACCGGGCGGGCGTCGCAGACCGTGACGCGGTAGCCGAGGAAGGTGCCCATCCGCGCGACCGCGGCGGCGAAGTCGATGGCGCCGAAGACGATCATCCGGGGTGCCGGCGCGAAAGACTGGACGAAGACCCGTTGGCCCTCGCCACGGCGCTCACCCTCCGGCCCGTACTCCAGCGTCTCGACCCGACCCGCGGCCAGCAGCCCGAGGGCGTCGTCGGCCACCGCGTCGTCGACGCGTTCGGAGCCGAGCGAGCCCTGCCGCTCGGGCTCGCCGCCCGGCGGACGCACCACCATGCGCCGCCCGACCCGCGCCGGTTCCGGGTGGGCGATGACCGTGACCACCGCGACCGGCCGCTCGGCCTCGATGTCGGCGATGACGTCGCCGAGCTCGGGGAAGGACTCCCGGTCGACCTCCTCGACGTAGACGTCGAGGATCCCGCCGCAGGTCAGGCCCACCGCGAAGGCGTCGTCGTCGCTGACGCCGTAGCGCTGCAGGACCGGGCGCCGTGAGGCCACGACCTCCTGGGCCAGCTCGTAGAGGGCGCCCTCGACGCAGCCTCCGGACACCGACCCGACGACGGTCGCGTCGGGGCCGACCAGCATGGCCGCACCGGGCTGGCGCGGCGCGGAGCGGAAGGTCGCCACCACGGTCCCGACCCCCACCGGGTCCCCCGCCGACCACCATCGCTTGAGCTCCGGCAGCACGTCACGCATCAGCCACCACCTCGATCAGGGTCGCGAAGGTCGCCAGGCTGTGCCCGGCCACGAAGTCGTCAACGTACGGCAGGGCCGCGGCCATCCCCGCCTGGACGGGCTCGTAGCCCACCTTGCCCCGGTGCGGGTTCATCCACACGACCCGGTGGGCGAGGCGCGCCAGCCGGCGCATCTGCTGCCCCAGCAAGGTGCAGTCGCCCCGCTCCCACCCGTCGCTGCACACCACGACCACGGCCCCGCGCGCCAGGCCGCGCTGCCCCCACCGGTCACAGAACGCCTTGAGCGACTCCCCGAGCCGGGTGCCGCCCGACCAGTCGGGCACCGTCTCCCCGGCCAGGCGCAGGGCGGTGGCCGGGTCCCGCTGCCGCAGGGCCCGCGTCACGCGGGTGAGCCGCGTGCCGATGGTGAACACCTCGACGCTGCGCGGCTCGACCTGCACCAGGACGTGCGCCAGGCGCAGCAGGCTGTCGGCATACGGGGACATCGACCCGGAGACGTCGACGACCAGGACGACCCTGCGGGGCCGGGGCGCGCGCCGTCGGTGCCGGATCGGGCCCGGCTCCCCCGCCCGGCGCAGCGCGTCGCGCATCGTCCGGCGGGCGTCGATCGGCCCGCGCGGAGCCGGTCGGTGACGCGTGCCGCGTCGACGCGGCAGCTGAGGCCGCAGGGTCGCGAAAAGCCTTGCCAGCGATGCGCGTTCGGCGGCGTCGAGGTCGGCGATGTCACGGTGGCGCAGGACCTCCGCCCGGCTGGCCATCGCGGCCACCGTGGCGTCCTCCTGGGCCCCTGCTCCGGTGTCGCCCGGCTCCTCGAGCGGAGCCTGCCGGGGCGCCGACGGCGCCGACGGGGGTCCGCCCGGGCGCCACGAGCCGGCGAAGAACGCGCTGAACACCGCGTCGTACCGGCGCAGGTCGTCCGGCCCCGCGCACAAGGTGGCGCGCCCCGCCCAGTAGACCGCCTGCGGGTCGTCCGCGCCGACCTGGGCGACGGCGCCCAGGAACGTCTGCGTGCGGTCGGAGGTGACCGGCACGCCCGCGTGCCGCAGCGCCGTCGCGAAGCCGACCATGACCCGGTCCGCCTCGAACGCCGGGGCCGCGCTCATCTCAGCCGGCCAGGACCGTGTCGAGCGAGGCGCGCACCCGGTCGGCGTCCTCGCGGTACTTCAGCACCGCCCCCAACGTGGCTGCCGCCGTCTCGAGGTCGAGGCTGTCGCGGCCGAGGGCCAGCAGCGCCTCGGTCCAGTCGAGCGTCTCGGCGACGCCCGGCGGCTTGAGCAGGTCGGCGTTGGCGCGCATCCGCTGCACCGCCGCCACGACCTGCTCGGCGAGCCGCTGCGACACCTGCGGCAGCCGGCGGCGGACGATCTCGACCTCGCGGGCCATGCCGGGGTGGTCGATCCAGTGGTAGAGGCATCTCCGCTTGAGCGCGTCGTGCACCTCGCGGGTGCGGTTGGAGGTGAGCACGACGACGGGCGGCCGGGTCGCCGTGATGGTCCCCAGCTCGGGGATGGAGACCTGGTAGGTCGAGAGCACCTCCAGCAGGAACGCCTCGAACTCGTCGTCGGCCCGGTCGATCTCGTCGACGAGGAGCACGGCGGGGCTCTCGCGCAGCGCCCGCAGCACCGGCCGGGCCAGCAGGAAGCGCTCGTCGAACAGCGACTTCTCGACCTCCTCGACGTCGACGCCCTCCTCGGCCGCGCGGGTGGCCTCGATGGTCCGCAGGTGCAGGATCTGCCGCGGGAAGTCCCAGTCGTAGAGGGCCTGGCTGGCCTCGATGCCCTCGTAGCACTGGAGCCGGATCAACGGCAGGTCCAGGCTCTCGGCCAGTGCCTCCGCCAGTGCCGTCTTGCCGGTCCCCGGCTCGCCCTCCAGGAGCAGCGGCCGGTGCATGGCGAGGGCGATGAAGCCGATGGTCGCCAGGCCGTCGTCGGCCAGGTAGCCGGTGCCGGCGAGTCGCTGGGCCAGCTCTGCCGCCGAGGCGATGTCCTCCACGCCCCAAGCATCACCCCACCGGCCCCGTCCCGACCACCGCGAAACGTCCTGCCCGGCCGGCGCCACCGCCGCGCCGGCTGACGGCGCCCGGGACGGCACGGATGAGCGCGCCCGGGTATGCCGGGTGCGCGCGGTGCGCACCCGGCATACCGATCGCGCGGGTCAGCCGCTGAGGCAGGCGGGGCCGAGCAGGGCCTTGAGGTCGCCGAACAGTGCCGGCGAGGCGGTGACGCGCAGCGTGTCGTCGAGCCGGACGAGCACCGAGCGGCCGGGCTGGGTGAGCCGCAGGTGCACCTCGGTGACGCCCGGGTGGTCGGAGAGCACGCCCTTGATCCGCTCGGCCACGCCGTTGGTGGCGCGCGCCAGCGGCAGGCTGACCACGACCGGTCCGCGCGGGCCCTCCTTGAGGTCGGGCAGGGTCAGCTCCTGGGCGTAGATCGAGACCGAGTCGTCGCGCCGGTTGACCCGGCCCTTGACCACGCAGACGACGTCGTGGCCCAGCATCGTCGAGACCGTCATGTAGGCCGAGGGGAAGAACAGGCACTCGATGGCGCCGTCGAGGTCCTCGACCGTGGCGATCGCCCAGAGGTCGCCCTTCTTGGTGCGCTTGACCTGCAGGCCGGTGATCAGCCCGGCGATGGTCACCGTGGTGCCGTCGGGCTTGCCCTCCTCGCCGTTGAGCGTGGCGATCGAGGTGTCGGCGTGCTGGGAGAGCACGTGCTCGATGCCGAACAACGGGTGGTCGGAGACGTAGAGGCCGAGCATCTCGCGCTCGAAGGCCAGCAGCGTCTGCTTGTCCCACTCCCCCTTGGGCACCGGGGCGAGGCCGTCGAAGACGTCGCCGCCGCCGAGGCCGTCGGCGTCCTCGTCACCGAAGGAGCCGAACAGCGAGTCCTGCCCGATCGCCTCCTTCTTCTTCACCTCGACGAGGGCGTCGACGTACTGCTCGTGGACGGCGACCTGGCCGCGCCGGCTCTCGCCGAGGGAGTCGAACGCGCCGGCCTTGATCAGCGACTCGATGGTGCGCTTGTTGCACACGACGGCAGGCACCTTGCCGAGGAAGTCCTTGAACGAGGCGTAGCGCCCCTTGTCCTCGCGCGCGGCGACGATGGCGTCGACGACGTTGGTGCCGACGTTGCGGATCGCGGCCATACCGAAGCGGATGTCGGTGCCGACGGCGGCGAAGTTGGCGATCGACTCGTTGACGTCCGGCGGCAGCACCTTGATGCCCATGCGCCGGCACTCGTTGAGGTAGAGCGCCGACTTGTCCTTGTCGTCGCGGACGCTGGTCAGCAGCGCGGCCATGTACTCGGCCGGGAAGTTGGCCTTGAGGTAGGCGGTCCAGTAGGACACCAGGCCGTAGGCGGCGGTGTGCGCCTTGTTGAAGGCGTAGTCGGAGAAGGGGACGAGGATGTCCCACAGCGTCTTGATCGCCGCGTCGCTGTAGCCGTTGTCCTTCATGCCCTGGCTGAAGGGCACGAACTCGGCGTCGAGGACCTCCTTCTTCTTCTTGCCCATGGCGCGGCGCAGCAGGTCGGCCTTGCCGAGCGTGTAGCCGGCGACCTTCTGGGCGATCTGCTGGACCTGCTCCTGGTAGACGATCAGGCCCTGCGTCATCGACAGGATCGGGTCGAGCGGCTCGGCCAGCTCGGGGTGGATCGGGGTGATCGGCTGCTTGCCCGTCTTGCGCAGCGCGTAGTTGGTGTGGCTGTTGGCGCCCATGGGGCCGGGGCGGTAGAGCGCGAGGGCGGCGGAGATGTCCTCGAAGTTGTCGGGTTGCATCTGGCGCAGCAGGGTGCGCATGCCGCCGCCGTCGAGCTGGAACACGCCCAGGGTGTCGCCGCGGGCCAGCAGGGCGAACGCGGCCTCGTCGGTCATGTCCTTGGACAGCGCGTCGAGGTCGAGGTCGATGCCGCGGTTGAGCTTCACGTTGGCGACGGCGTCGTCGAGGATCGTGAGGTTGCGCAGGCCGAGGAAGTCCATCTTGACCAGCCCCAGCGTCTCGCAGCTGGGGTAGTCGAACTGGGTGATGATCTGGCCGTCCTGCTCGCGGCGCATGATCGGGATGAGGTCGATCAGCGGCTCGCTGGACATGATCACGCCGGCGGCGTGCACGCCCCACTGGCGCTTGAGGCCCTCGAGGCCGAGCGCGGTCTTGACGACCTCCTGGGCCTGCGGGTCCTCGTCGTGGACCTGGCGGAACTCGGCCGCCTCGGCGTAGCGCTTGTGCTCGGGGTCGAAGATCCCCGTCAGCGGGATGTCCTTGCCCATGACCGCCGGCGGCATGGCCTTGGTGAGCTTCTCGCCCATCGCGAAGGGGAAGCCCATGACCCGGCTGGCGTCCTTGAGCGCCTGCTTGGCCTTGATCGTGCCGTAGGTGACGATCTGCGCGACGCGCTCCTCGCCGTACTTCTCGGTGACGTACCGGATCACCTCACCGCGCCGGCGCTCGTCGAAGTCGACGTCGAAGTCGGGCATCGAGGGGCGTTCGGGGTTGAGGAACCGCTCGAAGATCAGGCCGTGCGGGACCGGGTCGAGGTCGGTGATGCCCATCGCGTAGGCGGCCATGGACCCGGCACCGGAGCCACGGCCGGGGCCGACCCGGATGCCGTTGCGCTTGGCCCAGTTGATGAAGTCGGCGACGACCAGGAAGTAGCCGGGGTAGCCCTTGCCGACGATGACCTCGATCTCGTAGGCCGCCTGCCTGGTCGCGTAGTCGGGCACGCCCTCGGGGAAGCGCCGGCGCAGGCCGGTCTCGACCTCCTTGATGAACCACGAGGTCTCGTCCTCCCCGGGCGGGCAGGGGAAGCGCGGCATGTAGCGCCCCTCGCCCTCGGTGAACGAGACCTCGCAGCGCTCGGCGATCAGCAGCGTGTTGTCGCAGGCCTCGGGCAGCTCGCGCCAGACGTGGCGCATCTCCTGCGGCGACTTCAGGTAGAACTCGTCGGCGTCGAACTTGAACCGGTTGGGGTCCATCAGGGTCGAGCCGGACTGCACGCACAGCAGCGCCGCGTGCGCCTGGGAGTCCTCGGCCTTGGTGTAGTGCAGGTCGTTGGTGGCGACCAGCGGCAGCCCGAGGTCCCGGGCCAAACGCAGCAGGTCCTTCTGGACGTCGCGCTCGATGCCCAGGCCGTGGTCCATGACCTCGCAGTAGAAGTTCTCCGCGCCGAAGATGTCGCGGAACTCCGCCGCCGCCTCGACCGCCTGCTGGTACTGCCCGAGGCGCAGGCGCGTCTGCACCTCACCCGACGGGCACCCCGTGGTCGCGATGAGGCCCTCGCCGTACTGGCTGAGCAGCTCGCGGTCCATGCGCGGCTTGAAGTAGTAGCCCTCGAGGCTGGCCAGCGAGCTCATCCGGAACAGGTTGTGCATGCCGGTGTTGTTGCGCGCCCACAGCGTCATGTGGGTGTAGGCACCGGAGCCGGAGACGTCGTCGCGGCCACCGTCGCCGAACTTGACCCGCGTCTTGTCGGTGCGGTGCGTGCCCGGGGTGAGGTAGGCCTCGACGCCGATGATCGGCTTGACCCCGTGCTTCTGCGCCTTCTTCCAGAACTCGTAGGCGCCGAAGACGTAGCCGTGGTCCGTGGTCGCGAGGGCGGGCATGCCCATCTGCGCCGCAGCCTCGAACAGCTCGTCGATCCGGGCCGCACCATCGAGCATGGAGTACTCGGTGTGGTTGTGCAGGTGGACGAAGCTGTTCTCGGAGGCTGCCTGTGTCGTCATCGGGGGCGAGTCTAGTTGCCCCCGGGGACACCGCCGGTATGCCGTGTGGTCACCCCGCGGGCGCGTGTCGCCGGCCCCCGGCGCGTCGCTGGCGACACGCCGGGGAAGGTGCACGGAGCACCTGCCGGTCAGGCGCCGATGCGGTCGAGCGCGGTCTGCAGGTCCTCGGGGTAGGGGCTCTCGAAGGTGACCTGCTCCCCCGTCCCGGGGTGCTCGAAGCCGAGCCGGACGGCGTGCAGCCACTGCCGCTCCAGGCCGAGCCGCCTGGCCAGCACCGGGTCGGCGCCGTAGGTCAGGTCGCCGGCGCAGGGGTGGCGCAGGGCGGAGAAGTGCACCCGGATCTGGTGGGTGCGGCCGGTCTCGAGGTGTACCTCGACCAGCGAGGCGGAGCGGAACGCCTCGATCACCTCGTAGTGGGTGATGCTCGGCTTGCCGCTCGCCAGGACCGCGAACTTGTAGTCGTAGCTGGGGTGGCGCCCGATGGGGGCGTCGATGGTCCCCTGCACCGGGTCGGGCAGGCCCTGCACGAGCGCGTGGTAGGTCTTCTCGACCGTGCGCGCCTTGAACGCCCGCTTGAGCAGGCTGTAGGCGTGCTCGCTCTTGGCCACGACCATCAGGCCGCTGGTGCCCACGTCGAGCCGGTGCACGATGCCCTGGCGCTCGGAGGCGCCGGAGGTCGCGATGCGGTAGCCGGCCGCGGCGAGCCCGCCGATCACCGTGGGTCCGGTCCAGCCCACGCTGGGGTGGGCGGCGACGCCGACCGGCTTGTCGACCACGACGAGGTCATCGTCGTCGTGGATGACGGTCATGCCCGGGACCGGCTCGGCCACCACGGCCAGAGCGGGGGCCGCGTCGGGGTCGGGCAGGGCCACCTCGAGCCAGGCGCCGGCGACGACCCGGTCGGACTTGCCGACGGCCTTCTGGTCCAGGGTGACCGCGCCGTCGGCGGCGAGGTCGGCGGCCTTGGTGCGGGACAGGCCGAAGAGCCGGGCGAGGGCGGCGTCGACCCGCTCACCCTCGAGGCCGTCCGGGACGGGGAGGGAACGGACGTCAGGCATCGGTGTGGGCCCCTGCCTCGTGCTTGGGTGCGTGCGGCTGCGTGCGCGAGCCGTCGATGCTGACCCCGCGCACGGCCAGCAGGCCGATGAGCACGGCGGCGGAGACGATGGCCGAGTCGGCCACGTTGAAGATCGGCCAGTGCGGCAGCATGAGGAAGTCGACCACGTGCCCGCGGCCGACCCCGGGTGGGCGGACCACGCGGTCGGTCAGGTTGCCCAGCGAGCCACCGAGCAGCAGGCCCAGGGCCCAGGCCCAGCCGAGGCTGCCGAGCCGGCGGCTGGTCACGATGATGACCACCACGACGGCGGCCGCGATCAGGGTGAGCACCCAGGTGGCGCTCGTGGCGATGGAGAAGGCGGCTCCGGGGTTGCGGGTGAGGTCGAGGCGCAGCACCGGGCCGAGGAGGTCCTGGGGGACGTCCGGCTGGAGGTGTGCGAGGGCCCAGGCCTTGGCGAGCTGGTCCGCAGCGTAGACCACGACGGCCGCGGAGATGAGCACCGCGAAGAGTCGGGGGCGACGGGACGGACGCCCGGTGGGCTCCTGCGTGGGGGACGGCGGACTGATTAGCGGCGCTCCTGCTTCTGCTTGCATGTCACGCATAGGGTCGCACGAGGGAAGGCCTGAAGGCGAAGTTTGCCGATCGGGTTGCCGCAGGACTCGCAGATCCCGTAGCTGCCGTCGGCGATCCGCTCGAGGGCGTGCTCGCTCTGGTCGAGCATCTCGCGGGTGTTGTTGGCGACCGAGATCTCCTGCTCGCGCTCGTAGGTCTTGGCCCCGGCGTCGGCCTGGTCGTCGCCCGACCCGTCCCCGGCGTCACGCATCAAGCCGACGAGGTCGATCTCGGCGGCGCTGATCTCGGCGCGCAGGCGGCTCACGTCCTCCTCGAGCTCGGCGCGGACCGCGTCGAGCTCGGCGGGGGTCCAGGGCTCCTCCTCGGCGCGCACCGCGAGGGCGCTGGCCGGCGCGGAGGCCTTCTTGGCCCGGCTGGCGGTGGTGCGCTTGGCGGTGGGCGCCGGCGTCCTGGCCGCCGTCGTCTTCTTCGCCGCCGCCCGCGTCGGGGTCGTGGGAGTGGTCGAGCCGGACGCGGTGGTCTTGGCGGCGGTCTTGGCCGCCGCCGGCGTCTTCTTCGCCGCGGCCTTCTTGGCCCCGCCGGCACCCGTCGTCGAGGCGCCGTTGGCGGCCTTTGCCCGGCTGCTCGCGACGGCCTTCTTCGTGGCTGTCGCCTTCTTTGCCGGTGCCGCCTTCTTCACAGCCATGCTCGGCCCCCTCGGGGTCTTGGGCACGCCCGGATGCCCCGGGCGATGACAGGTGCCGTGAGGATAGGCCTCGCACCCTGCCTTCTCAACGGAGAAACGCTGTATCTTTCGCCCGTTTCTCCCACACCCGGGCGGACACGGCCGAAGGCGTCCACCCGTCGGAACGGGTGGACGCCCTCCTGGTGCCCCGTCGGCGCCGGGCTCAGCCCTGGCGCTGGCCTTCCTTGACGCCCTCGACGCCGGTCTTGTCGAGGTCGCGCAGCTGGCCCTCGAGGTAGGACTTCAGGCGCGAGCGGTAGTCGCGCTCGAACGACCGCAGCTCCTCGATCTTGCGCTGGAGCAGGTCGCGCTCGCGGCTGAGCTCCTCGAGGATGACCTGCTTCTTCTGCTGGGCCTCGGCGATCATCCCGGTCGAGCGCTCGCGCGCCTCCGTGATCATCTGCTCGTGACGCGTGGTCGCCTCGGCGATGAGCGCGTTGTGGCGCGCCTGGCCGCTGGCGAGCAGCTCGTCGTACTTGGCCTGGCCGCTGGTGACCAGCTCGTGGTGGCGGGCCTCGGCCTCGCCGACCACCTTGTCACGGTGCTTCTGTCCCTCGGAGATGAGCCGGTCGCGCGTGGCCTGGCCCTCGGCGACGTGCTCGTCGTGGACCTTCTGGGCCAGGGCGATGACGCCGGCGGCGCCGCCACCACCGGCCGCGCCACCCAGCGCGGCAGCGGCAGCCACCGGGGCGTCGTTGCTGCTCTTGGCGGCCGCAGCGGAGCGCAGGCGCTCGTTGGACTCGGCCTGGATGCGCTCGGCGTCGGCACGAGCCCGCTCGGCCTCGGCCTTGAGCCGCTCGGCGTCGGTGCGGGCCTTCTCGGCCTCGAAGCGCAGGCGGTCGACCTCGGCGCGCGAGGTGTCCGCAGCCCCCTTGGACTTGTCGGCGTCGTCGCGCACGGCCTGGAGCTCGGCGCGGGCCCGGTCGGCCTCGGCGCGGGCCTTGTCGGCCTCGGCCTTGGTGCGGGCCACCTGCTCGGCGGACTCGCGCTGGGCCTTCTCCGCCTCGGACTGCAGGCGGGTGAGCTGCTCACGCGCCTCGCGCAGGGCCTGCTCGGTGGCCTCGCTCTTGCCGTCCTTCGCCGCGACCTTGGGCTCGGCCTTGACCGCCGGCTGCACCGCCGTCGCCGCGACGCCCGCGCCGCGACCCTTCTGGCACTCGGCCAGCTGGGCGCGCAGGTCGTCGTTCTCCGTGGTCAGACGACGCAGCTCGGAGACGACCTCGTCCAGGAAGTCGTCCACCTCGCGCTCGTCGTAGCCGCGGCGGAACTGCGTGGCAGTGAAGTTCTTGTTGAGGACATCCTCGGGCGATAGCGCCATGTGGTCACCTCGGTTGGCGGGACGGGGGCGGCACCCACGGTAGCGAACCGGTCAGGTGCGCAAGCCGCTTTGGTGCTGGTCGGGGCAAGTTCTTGTTCACCTTAAAGGATGTTCAAAGTGACCGAGACCGCCAGCATGAGCACGAGGAAGGCCAGGTCGAGGCGCACCGACCCCAGCGAGAGCGGGGGGATGACGCGCCGCAACGCCTTCAGTGGCGGGTCGGTCACGGTGTAGACGGCCTCGGCCAGGACGAGCACGACACCGGTGGGTCGCCACTCGCGGGCGAGGACCTGGATCCAGTCCAGGATCAGCCTGATGATCAAGGCAATGAAGAACAGGTAGACGAGCAGGCGGAGCAGGCTCAGGAACGCGTCCAGGATCATGGTCTCAGTGTGGCCTCATGGGCTGTGGCACCCCGCTCGGGGACACCGCGGCGTCAGCTCTGGTTGAAGAACCCACGGGCCGCGCCACGGGGCGCCTCGGACTCCTCGGCCGCCACCTCGACGTGCGCAGGTGAGAGAAGGAACACCTTGCTCGTGACCCGCTCGATGGACCCGTGGAGCCCGAAGACCAGTCCCGCGGCGAAGTCGACGAGGCGCTTGGCGTCGGAGTCGTCCATGTCGGTGAGGTTCATGATCACCGGCGTGCCGTCGCGGAAGCTCTCCCCGATGGTCTTGGCCTCGTTGTAGGTCCGGGGGTGGATCGTGGTGATGCGGTTCAAGGGTCCGACCTCGACGTCCCGCACGACCCGGGCGACCGGCGTGCGCTGGGGCAGGGGGGTGACGGCGCCGCGCTCCTCGCGGTGCGCGGCCGGCTCGGGGTGCGACGGCTCGTCGTAGGAGTCGTACTCCTCGTAGCCGTCGTAGCGCTCGTCCTCCTCGGCCAGGCCGAGGTAGACCATCGTCTTGCGCAGCGCCCCTGCCATGTGAGCTCCTAGGTCATGCGGCTTCGCGCCGGTCGTTCGTTCGACCCGACGCTACCGGTGAGCAGGCCGCGAACCGAGGATTGCGCTTCCGACACGCAGGTGTGTCGCCCCGTGGGCGATGGCCGCCTCGAGGTCCCCGCTCATCCCCGCCGACACCCAGGTCGCCCCGGGGTGGCGCTCCCGTATGCCGGCCGCGACGGTCGCGAGGTCGGCGAAGGCGCGGTCGGGTTCGGCCCCGAGCGGGGCCACGGCCATGACGCCGCGCAGCCGCAGGTGCCCCATCCCGGCGACGACGTCGGCGAGCTCTCCGGCCTGCCCGACCGGAACCCCACCCCGGTCGGGGTCGGCGTCGAGGCTGACCTGGACCAGCACGTCCAGCGTGCGGCCGGCCGCCTGCGCCCCGCGGTCCAGCGCGTGTGCCACCTTCGCGCGGTCCACCGAGTGCACCACGTCGGCGTAGCGCGCGATCGACCCGGCCTTGCGGCTCTGCAGCCGGCCCACGAAGTGCACCCGCGGCACGATGGCCCCGTCGGGGCCCTCGTCGCCGGCCGCAGCGCAGCGCAGCTCGGCGACCTTGGCCGCAGCCTCCTGGTCGCGGCTCTCCCCCACGTCGGTGACCCCCAGCCCGGCGAGCAGCGCGACGTCGGAGGCCGGGAAGAACTTGGTGACCACGACGAGGTGCACGTCCTCGCGGCGGCGACCGGCCGCGGTACAGGCGCGCTCGATCCGTTCCTGCACGGCGGCGAGGGCGGCGGCGAGCTGCTCGCGGCGCCCGGTGGGGGCAGCGGCCTCAGCCACGCCCGGTCCCGGGCAGCAGCCGCACGACGCCGGCGAAGCGGCCGGTGACCTTGTCGCGGCGGTAGGAGTACAGGTCGGCGGACTCGCGGGTGCAGCCGGGCACCCAGTGCACGGTGACGTCGAGCCCGCGCAGCTGGGTGACCACCCCGGCGGCGACGTCGATGGCGGGGGTGCCGGTCCAGGACACGGTGGCGCTCACCGGGGCCACGCGGGCCGCGTCCGCGCGCATGGCGGCCGGCACCTCGTAGCAACGGCCGCAGACCGAGGGCCCGACCGCCGCCTCGATCCTGCGGGCCCCGAGCTCGCGCATCGTGGTGACCGCGCGGCCGACGACGCCGGCCACCATGCCCGGGCGGCCGGCGTGCACCGCGCCGGCCACGCCCGCCTCACGGTCCAGCAGCAGCACCGGCGTGCAGTCGGCGACGAGGACGGCCAGGGCGACGTCGGTGCGGGTGGTCACCACCGCGTCCGCGTCGGGCACGGCACCCGACCACGGCCCGTCGACGACGACGACCTGGTCCCCGTGCACCTGGTTCATGAACAGCAGGTGGTCGCGGGGCACCGCGACCGCCTCGGCGACCCGGACCCGGTTGGCCTCGACCGCGACCGGCTCGTCGCCGACGTGACCGCCGAGGTTGAGGCCGTCCCACGGTGCGGCACTGACGCCGCCGTGGCGGCTGGTGAAGCCCCAGTGGACGCCGGACCGGTCCGCCGAGGGCTCGAGGCGCTGACTCCAGAGGAACACGCGCCCAACCTACGACAGCGCGTGCCCGCACCGGACCCGGGCACGGCGAAGGGCGGCCACCCTGCGGGTGACCGCCCTTCACGGGTCCGACTGCTACTTCAGGAAGTCCGGCACGTCGAGGTCGTCGCTGTCGTCGAAGGTGACGGTGCGCGGCGGCCGGGCCGGCTGCTCCTGCTCGGTGCGCACGGGCTCGGGGCGCTCCACGCGCGGCTCGACCCGCTCGGGCTGGACCGGGGCCGGCTGCGGCACGGCCGTCGGCTCCGGACGCGGCGTCTGCGGCACCGGGGGCTGGACCGGCTGCTGCTGCACGGGGGGCTGGGCCGGGCGCGGCGCGACGGGCGGGGACTGGCGCTGGGTGGAGCCGGCGATCTGGCCGAGCGCGCGGTCGTCGGTGCGGCGGATCGGGCCACCGCCGTCGAAGCCCGCGGCGATGACCGTGACCCGCACCTCGTCACCGAGGGCGTCGTCGATGACGGCACCGAAGATGATGTTGGCCTCGGGGTGCGCGGCCTCCTGCACCAGGCGGGCGGCCTCGTTGATCTCGAAGAGGCCGAGGTCGGAGCCGCCCTGGATGGACAGCAGCACGCCGTGGGCGCCGTCGATGCTGGCCTCGAGCAGCGGCGAGGAGATCGCCAGCTCGGCGGCCTGGACCGCGCGGTCGTCGCCCCGGGCCGAGCCGATGCCCATGAGCGCCGAGCCGGCGCCCTGCATGACCGACTTGACGTCGGCGAAGTCGAGGTTGATCAGACCCGGGGTGGTGATCAGGTCGGTGATGCCCTGGACACCGGAGAGCAGGACCTGGTCGGCGCTGCGGAAGGCGTCGAGCATGCTCACCGCGCGGTCGCTGATCGAGAGCAGCCGGTCGTTGGGGATGACGATGAGGGTGTCGACCTCCTCGCGCAGGCTCGCGATGCCGGACTCGGCCTGGTTGGCGCGGCGACGGCCCTCGAAGGTGAACGGACGGGTGACCACGCCGATCGTCAGCGCGCCAAGGCCCTTGGCGATCTTGGCGACCACGGGGGCGCCACCGGTGCCGGTGCCGCCGCCCTCACCCGCCGTCACGAAGACCATGTCGGCCCCCTTGAGGACCTCCTCGATCTCCTCGGCGTGGTCCTCGGCAGCCTTGCGGCCGACCTCCGGGTCCGCGCCGGCGCCCAGACCTCGGGTCAGCTCCCGGCCCACGTCGAGCTTGACGTCGGCATCACTCATCAGCAGGGCCTGCGCGTCGGTGTTGATCGCGATGAACTCGACGCCCTTGAGGCCGACCTCGATCATCCGGTTGATCGCGTTGACACCGCCCCCGCCGATGCCGACGACCTTGATAACGGCCAAGTAGTTCTGCGGTGCTGCCACGTCGGTGGGCCTCTCCTGAGCGAGTACTGCTGGGTGCTGTGGGTTGCTGCTGGCGGCCACGTTGGCATCCCCCGGAAACCCCGAACTAACGTTCAACGTCCACTTGAGGGTGATAGTTATGTCAACCCTGCCGTGGGCTGACGCTATTGCCTGCTCGCGCCGATGCCAACCCTAACGGCGGCGTGTCGCCCAGCGTGGCCCGGTTGGCCCAAATCGCCCTAGCGGATCACCGGCGTGCCGGGCGTACTGACGTCGATGAGCGAGGCCTTCTGGCGCAACAGGACCGAGAGGACCTTGACCTTCAGCTCAGGGTCAGAGGCCCCGCCCCAGACCACCGTCCGGGCACCGAGCGTGAGGCTGACCGAGCTGGCCCCGGTGACGCGCACGTCGGTGACCTGACGACGCTGCGCCGGGGTCAGGGCCTGCAGCACGGAGATCCCGGCACGCAACGCCTCCCGGCTCGGCGGCGTCACGTCGGTGCGGATCTGCGGGACGCCCCTGGGCGCGGCCGGCACGGTGGCGTAGGCGATGCCCTCGGCATCCACAACCTGTACCTGACCTTGAGGGTTCTTCACGGCGAGGACGGGCACCCGGGGCGAGGCCGTGATGACGACCGTCGAGGGCCAGGAGCGGCTCACGGTGACCTCGGCCAGGGTCGCCGAGGCGATCACCCGGCGGGCGATGGCCCGGGTGTCCACGCGAGCCAGCGGCTGGCCGATCGGCACCTGCGCCCGGGCGGTGATGTCCGCCACGGCGGCGGCGGGGACACCCTGGACGCGGACCGTGCGGGCGGCGAGGACCGGGCTGAACCACACCAGCCAGGCCAGGCCGGCCAGCAGGGCCACGATCCCCAGGCTCCACGCGGCGAGCAGCCACGGGCGCCGGCGGACGCCCGCCGCGCGGGCCGCGAACCGCGCCCGCGAGGAGGCGACCCCGGTGCTGCGGCCACCCCCGCCGGGCCGGCCACGGGTGACCCACTGGGCGCGGCGGCCCCCCACGGTGGAGCTGCCGCGCCGCGCGTTCACGCGCCGGCCGCCGGCACCTGCGGGCGCTCGCCGAGCAGCCGCAGGACCTCCGGCCCCACCATCGTCACGTCACCGGCCCCCACGGTCAGCACCAGGTCGCCGGGTCGCACCAGCTCGGCGACGGCCGGCGCGACCGCCGACCAGGACGGCACGAACCGGGCGTCGGCACCGGTGACCTGGTCGGCCACCAGGGCGCCGGACACCCCGGGCACCGGGTCCTCACGGGCCGCGTAGACGTCCATCACGAGCACCACGTCGGCCGGGCCCAGCGCGTCGGCCAGCTGCTGCGCGAAGTCCCGGGTGCGGGAGTACAGGTGCGGCTGGAAGACCACGACCAGCCGGCCGGGTGCGGCCAGGCCTCGGGCGGTCTCGACCACGGCCGCCACCTTGCCGGGGTTGTGGGCGTAGTCGTCGACGACCCGCACTCCCCCGGCCTCCCCCTTGGGCTCGAAGCGGCGCCGGGTGCCGGTGAAGCCGGCCAGGCCCTCCAGCACCAGGTCGGGGTCCTGGCCCAGGCCCTCGGTGGCCGCTAGCCAGGCAGCGGCGGCGTTGAGCAGGTTGTGCCGGCCGGGGATGCCGATCTGCAGGGTGCGGGCGGTGTCCTCGCCGCGCAGCTGCAGCCGGGCGCTGGAGGCCATGCCCTCACCGGCGAGGTCCGACAGGCGCAGGTCGGCATCGTCGGCGACCCCGTAGGTCAGCACCCGCACGCCGCCGGTCCGCGCGGCGTCGGCCAGCTTGCGCGCGCCCTCGTCGTCGGCGCACGTGACCAGCAGGCCACCGGGCTCGATGCTGGCGGCGAACCGCGCATACGCCTCCTGCACCGCCTCGAAGGTGCCGTAGAAGTCGAGGTGGTCGGGCTGGACGTTGGTGACGACGGCGACCTCGGGGCGGTAGACGAGGAAGGAGCCGTCGCTCTCGTCGGCCTCGGCCACGAACACGTCACCGGTGCCGTGGTGGGCGTTGGTGCCGTGCTTGGCGAGCTCGCCGCCGACCGCGAACGACGGGTCGACCCCGCAGTGCTGCAGCGCGACGGTGAGCATCGAGGTGGTGGTGGTCTTGCCGTTGGCCCCCGCCACCGCGACCCGACGGCGGCCCTGCATCACCGAGGCCAGCGCCTGGGACCGGTGCAGCACCCGCAGCCCGCCCTCGCGGGCGGCCTTCAGCTCGGGGTTGTCCTCGCGGATGGCCGAGGAGATGACCACGGTGTCGACGCCCTCGAGGTGGGCGGCGTCGTGGCCGACGTGGACGTCGGCCCCCTCGGTCGCCAGCGCCGTCAGCACCAGGGACTCGCGCGCGTCGGAGCCACTGACCGTGACCCCCTGGGCCAGCATGACCCGGGCCACGCCGGACATGCCCGCCCCGCCGATGGCGATGAAGTGGACCCGGCCGAGTTCTGCCGCGGCCGGCACGGGGTCAGTGAAGTCGAAGCGGCTGTTCCTCACTGGCCGGGGCCTTCCACCGCGGCCACGACCATGTCGGCCAGGCGCTCGTCGGCGTCCCGCTCCCCCACGGTGGCCGCGGCGGTGGCCATCGCGGCGAGCCGGTCGGCGTCGGTGACCAGCGGGATCAGGTCGGAGTCGATCCACTCGGGGCTGACCGACGCGTCGTCGACGAGCATTCCTCCGCCGGCGGCGAGGACGTCGGCGGCGTTGACCCGCTGCTCGCCGTTGCCGATGGGCAGCGGGACGTAGACGGCCGGCAGGCCGACGGCCGTCAGCTCGCACACCATGCCCGCCCCGGCGCGGGTGACGACGAGGTCGGCGGCGGCGTAGGCGAGGTCCATCCGCTCGGCATACGGCAGCACGACGTAGCGCGGGCCCTCGCCCCTGGGCACCGGGTCGAACTCCTTGCCGCGGCCGGTGACGTGCAGCACCTGCACGCCCGCGTCACGCAGCGCCTCGACCCGCTGCTCGAAGGCGCTGTTGAGCCGCTGGGCGCCCAGCGAGCCGCCGGTGACCAGCAGCGTGGGGCGGTGGTCCTCCAGGCCCAGGGTGGCCAGCGCCTCGGCCCGCAGGGCGGTGCGGTCGAGGTGGGTGATCTCGCGGCGCAGCGGCATGCCGATCGCCTTCGCGTGCGGCAGCACGGTGGAGCGGAAGGTCGTCGCGACCCAGGGGGTCATCCGCGCCCCGAGCCGGTTGGCCAGGCCGGGACGGGCGTTCTGCTCGTGGATCACCACCGGGATGCCCCGCTTGCGGGCGGCGAGGTAGGCCGGGGTGGAGACGTAGCCGCCGAAGCCGACGACCACGTCGGCCTCGACGTCGTCGATGGCGCGGCCGGCCAGGGCCACCGCCGCGCGCAGGGCGCCGGGCAGGCGCAGCGCGTCACCGGAGGGCTTGCGGGGGAAGGCCACCTTGGGGATGGTCTTGAGCGGGTATCCGCGGGCCGGCACCAGGGAGGACTCGAGCCCGGTGTCGGTGCCGAGGGCGGTGACCTCCAGGTCGGGGTTGCGGCGGCGCAGGCAGTCCGCGAGGGCGAGCAGGGGTGAGACGTGACCAGCCGTCCCGCCCCCCGCGAGCAGCACGGAGGACAGGGCGTGAGGGTGGTTCATGAACGGGATCTCCGACCGAGGGGGACGACGGCGAGCGAGCGACGCACCACTCCGGGGCGCGCCGCGAGGGCCTCACGGCAACCGGGCTCGTTGCGGGCGAACGAGACCAGCATGCCGAGGGCGAACAGGGTCGTCACCAGGGCGGAGCCGCCGCTGGAGACGAGAGGGAGCGGGACGCCGATGACCGGCAGCAGGCCGATCACGGCGCCGATGTTGATGACGGCCTGGCCGAGGATCCACACCATGACCCCGGCGGTGGCGACGCGGGTGAAGAAGTCGTCGCTGCGCAGCACGAGGCGGTAGCAGGCCACCGCGATGACGGCGAACAGGCCGATGACGACGAGGGTGCCGGGCAGGCCGAGCTCCTCGCCGATGATCGCGAAGATGAAGTCGTTGTGGGCCTCGGGCAGCCACTGCCACTTCTCCCGGCTGGCGCCGAGCCCGACGCCCCACCACCCGCCGTCGGCCAGGGCGTACTGGCCGTGGATGGTCTGCCAGCAGGCGCCGTTGGGGTCGGTGCAGCCCCCACCGATCCACGAGCTGATGCGTCGCATCCGGTTGGCGCTGGTCACGACCATGACCAGGGTCAGCAGGGCGGCACCGCCGCCGGCGAGGGCGAACATGCGCGCCGGCACCCCGGCGGCGAAGAGCATGCCGGCGACGATGGCCAGCAGCACCATGCCGGTGCCGAGGTCGTGCCCGGCGAGGACGAGTCCGATGAGCACGAACGACGCGGGAAACACGAGCGGCACCACGGCGTGCTTGAACTCGCCCAGCCGGCGCCGCTTGGAGCTCAGCACGGTGGCACCGAAGAGGATCAGCGCGATCTTGGCGAACTCCGAGGGCTGCAGCTGCATGCCCCCGATGCGGATCCAGTTGCGGTTGCCCAGCACGGAGACGCCCAGCGGACTGAACACGGTGGCCTGCAGGAGGGTCGCGCCGATGAGCAGGAACGGCGCGGCGCGGCGCCAGCGGCGCACCGGCTGGCGGCTCGCGAGGACCGCGCCGACCACACCGATGACGGCGAAGCGCAGCTGGTTGAGGAAGACCGTGTAGGAGGAGTGCGTCTCCTTGTAGGAGGTGACGCTGGAGGCGGACAGCACCATGACCAGCCCGATGACGACGAGCAGGGCGGTGGCGCCGACCAGCAGGTAGTAGGTGGTGACCGGGGACTCCAGCCGCTCCGCGAGCGAGCCCAGGCGCCCGAGGGACGCCGGTGCCGCGGTCCGCGGGGCCGGGCGCGCCGGGGGCGTCGTCGCGCTCACGGCGCCTCGGGCCCTCCGCCGGCGTGGCGACGCACCGCGTCGGCGAACGCGTCGCCGCGCGCGCCGTAGCTCGTGAACATGTCCAGGGACGCGCCGGCGGGAGCCAGGAGCACCACGTCCCCCGGCTGCGCCAGGGCGACCGCCTGCTGCACCACCGTGTCCATGACGCCAGTGTCCGTGCTCTCGAGGTCGACCACGGGGACGTCGGGCGCGTGTCGCGCCAGGGCGTCAGCGATGCGCGCCCGGTCGGCGCCGATCAGCACCACCCCGCGCAGCCGGTCCTTCGCCGTGGCGACGAGCTCGTCGACGTCGGCCCCCTTGAGCTGCCCGCCGGCGACCCAGACCACGTGCTCGAAGGCCAGCAGCGAGGCGGCGGCGGCATGAGGGTTGGTGGCCTTGGAGTCGTCGACGAAGCGCACCCCGTCGACGATCGCGACGTCGGCGATGCGGTGGGCGTCGGGGCGGAAGGCACGCAGGCCGTCGCGCACGGCGACCGGCCCGACGCCGTAGGCCCGGGCCAGCGTGGCGGCTGCGAGGGCGTTGGCGACGTAGTGCGGCGCGACCGACGGCGCCTCGCCCTGCAGGTCGGCGAGGGTGCACAGCTCCGCGGCGGAGGTCTGGCGCTGCTCGACGAAGGCCCGGTCGGCCAGCACGTCGTCGACCAGGCCCACCATCGACAGCGCCGGGACGCCGAGGGTGAAGCCGACGGCGCGGCAGCCCTCGACCACGTCGGCGTCCATGACCAGCTGCTCGGTCACCGGGTCCTGCACGTTGTAGACGCAGGCGACCTGGGTGTTCTCGTAGATGCGCCCCTTGGCGCGCTGGTACTCCTCCAGCGAGCCGTGCCAGTCGAGGTGGTCGGGGGCGACGTTCAGGCAGGCCGAGGCGACCGCGGAGACCGACCGCGACCAGTGCAGCTGGAAGCTGGACAGCTCGACGGCGATGACGTCGTACGGCTCGGGGTGGAGCACGGCCTCCAGGATCGGCGTGCCGACGTTGCCCGCGCTGGTGGTGCGCAGCCCCGCGGCGGTGAGGATGGAGGCGAGCATGTTGACCGTGGTGGTCTTGCCGTTGGTCCCGGTGACCGTCAGCCACGGCGCCGCGCCGGTCCGGGCGCGCATCCGCCAGGCCAGCTCGACCTCGCCCCACACCGGTATGCCGGCCGCGGCCGCCGCCACGAGCAGCGGGTTGTCCGGGCGCACCCCGGGCGAGGTGACGACGAGCTCGGTGCCCTCCGGCGGGACTGCCACGGTGTCCTCGCCCAGGTGCACCCGGGCGCCGAGGATGTCCAGGATCCGGGCCCGCTCGGTGATGGCCTCGCTGACGTCGGGGCTCGTCGCGTCGACGACCGCGCCGCGCTCCAGCAGGGCGTCCGCGGCGGCGAAGCCGCTGACGCCGAGCCCGACCACGAGGACCCGCAGGCCGGACCAGTCGGCGTCGCGGTGGGTCAGGCCCGGCCGCGGCTCGTAGGTGTCCAGCGGTTCGGTCATGCCGCGCCTGCCACCCACTCGGCGTAGAAGATGCCCAGCCCCAGCGCGACGAACAGGCCCGCGATGATCCAGAAGCGGATCACGATCGTGACCTCGTTCCACCCGACCAGCTCGAAGTGGTGCTGCAGTGGCGCCATCCGGAAGACCCGTTTGCCGGTGAGCTTGAACGAGCCGACCTGGATGATGACGGACAGGGTGATGATGACGAACAGGCCGCCGAGGATGACCACGAGCAGCTCGGTGCGGGTGGTGATCGCCAGGCCGGCCAGCGCGCCACCGAGCGCGAGCGAGCCGGTGTCTCCCATGAAGATCTTGGCGGGCGAGGCGTTCCACCACAGGAAGCCGAAGCAGGCGCCCATGACGCAGGCCGCGACGAGCGCGAGGTCGTGGGCGTCGCGGACCTCGTAGCACTTGGTGCCGGGGTTGGTCTGGCAGTTCTGGTTGAACTGCCAGATGCCGATGAGCACGTAGGCGCCGAAGACCATCACGCTGGTGCCCGTGGCCAGGCCGTCGAGGCCGTCCGTGAGGTTCACGCCGTTGCTGGTGCCCGCGATCATCAGGTTGGCCCAGATGACGAACAGGATCAGCCCGAGCAGCGTGCCGGCGAAGGCGAAGTTGACCGGGGTGTCCCGCACGAACGAGACGAACGGTGCGGCCGGCGTGCGGAAGTGGCTGTTGGGGAACTGCAGCGCGAGCACCGCGAAGACGACCGCGACCAGCGTCTGGCCGGCCAGCTTCTCCCCCGAGCGCAGGCCGAGGCTGCGCTGCTTGGAGATCTTGATGTAGTCGTCGAGGAAGCCCACCAGCCCCAGGCCGCCCATGAGGAAGAGCACGAGCAGCCCGCTCATCGTCAGCGGCGTCAGGGTGAGCAGGTGCGAGACGAAGTACGCCGACAGCGACGCGCCGATGATGACCGCGCCGCCCATCGTGGGCGTGCCGCGCTTGGTGTGGTGGGAGGTCGGCCCGTCGTCACGGATGAACTGCCCGTAGCCCTGCCGGACCAGGAACTTGATGAACATCGGGGTGCCGAGCAGGGCGACCACCAAGGAGATGGCGGCGGCCAGGAGTACGGCCTTCACGATGAAACCTCCGAGTCAGTGCCCCCGACGAGCCGGTCGCCGAGCCACCGTAGCCCAGCCGCGTTGCTGGACTTGAGCAGCACGACGTCGCCGGGCTCCAGCTCGCGCTGCAGCAGGGCGTACGCCGCGTCGGCGTCGGGGACCCAGGTGGACTCCTGGCCCCACGAGCCCTCCTGGCGCGCGCCGCTGTCCATGGCCCGGGCGCCCTCGCCGACGACGACGAGGCGCGAGACGTTGAGCCGCACGGCCAGCCGGCCGACGGCGTCGTGCTCGACGGTGGACTCCTCGCCGAGCTCGAGCATCTCCCCCAGCACCGCCCAGGTCCGCCGGCCCCGGCCCATGGCGACCAGGGCCTTGAGGGCGGCGCGCATCGAGTCGGGGTTGGCGTTGTAGGCATCGTTGACCAGCGTCACGCCGTCGGCGAGCTCGTGGACCTCCATGCGGTGCCGGCTGGCCGGCCGGGCCGCGGTGAGGGCCTCGGCGACGTCCGCGAGCGGCATACCGGTCTCGAGGGCCACTGCGGCGGCGGCGAGGGCGTTGGACACGTGGTGCTCGCCGTACAGGCCGAGCTGGACGGGGACGCGACCCTGCGCGGTGACCAGCGTGAAGGCCGCCCGGCCGGCGTCGTCGAGGACGACGTCCTCGGCGCGCACGTCGGCCGCGGGCGCGGAGCCGAAGCGGACCACGCGGGCGGGTGTCACCTCCGCCATCGCCGCGACCACCGGGTCGTCGGCGTTGAGCACGGCGACCCCGTCGGCCGGCAGCTCGCGCACGAGCTCGGACTTGGCCCGGCCGATGGCCTCGCGCGAGCCGAACTCGCCCACGTGCGCCGTGCCGACGTTGAGCACGACGCCGATGCGCGGCGGGGCGACCTGCGTGAGGTAGGCGATGTGGCCGATCCCGCGCGCGCCCATCTCCAGCACGAGGGTGCGGGTGGTCGGGGTGATCCGGCAGATCGTCAGGGGCACACCGACCTCGCCGTTGAACGAGGCCTCGGTCGCCACCGTCTCGCCGCGCCGGGAGAGCACCGCGGCGATCAGGTCCTTGGTGCTCGTCTTGCCCGACGAGCCGGTGATGCCGATGACGGTCAGCTCGGGGCTGGCGTCGATGAGGTGCCGCGCGAGGGCCGCGAAGCCGTCCTGGATGTCGGGGACGACGACGCAGGGCAGCTCGTCGACCGGACGGGTGGTGAGCGCGGCGACGGCGCCGCGGTCCCGGGCGCCACCGGTGAAGGCGTGCCCGTCGGCGGCCTCGCCGACGCGGGCGACGTAGAGGCTGCCGGTGGCGGCCTCGCGGGAGTCGGTCACCACGGGGCCGTCGACGAGGACGTCCTCGCCGTGGTGGACGCCGCCGGTGACCCGGGCGATGTCGGTGAGCCGGAGCGGGATCACGGGACCACCGTGCCGTGGGGTGCCTGGTCGGTCATCAAGGCTGCGCGCAGCTCCTCGCGGTCGTCGAACGGGTGGACCACCCCGGCCACTTCCTGGCCGGTCTCGTGGCCCTTGCCCACGACGACCACGGTGTCGTCGGGGCTGGTGGCGTGGCTGACCGCGCGGCGGATGGCATCGGCACGGCCGGCCACCTCCACCACGTCGGTGGCGCCGCCGGGACGGGCAGCCCGGTCGCGGGCACCCTCGAGCACCGCGGCGCGGATCGTGGCGGGGTCCTCCGAGCGGGGGTTGTCGTCGGTGACCACGACCACGTCGGCCTGGTCCGCGGCGGCCTCGCCCATCGGTGCCCGCTTGGCACGGTCACGGTCGCCGCCGGCGCCGAGCACGACGACGAGGCGACCGGAGGTGTTGTGGCGCAACGACTTCAGTGCCGCGGCCACGGCGTCGGGGGTGTGGGCGAAGTCCACGACCGCCAGCGGCAGGGTGGTCGGGTCGGCGCTCTCGGGCACGACCCGCTCCATCCGGCCGGGCACGTGCGGGTCGGCGGCCAGGGCCTTCTCCACGGTGCCGGCGTCCAGCCCGCTCGAGAGCAGGACGACCGCGGCGACGGCGGTGTTGACCCGGTTGAAGTCGCCGGGCAGGGCCGAGCGCAGGTGGAGGACGACGTCGGCCGAGCGCAGCGTGAACGCGGCGTCGTCACCCTCGACCGGCTCCAGGGTGAAGTCGGCGCCGGCGGCGGCATCGGAGCCCACGGTGAGCACGGGAACGGTCGCCTCGCGGGCCAGGCGCGCGCCCCAGGCGTCGTCGACGCAGACCACGCCGCGCCGGGACCGCTCGGGGGTGAACAGCGAGGCCTTGGCGAGGAAGTACTCCTCCATCGTGCCGTGGAAGTCGAGGTGGTCCTGCGACAGGTTCGTGAACGCCGCGACGTCGTAGACGACCCCGTCGACCCGGTGCAGGGTCAGCGCGTGGCTGGACACCTCCATCGTGCAGGTGTCGACGCCGCGCTCGACCATCACCGCGAGCAGCGCGTGCAGGTCGCTGGACTCCGGTGTGGTGCGCACCGACTTGACGCGCTCGTCGCCCAGCCGGGTCTCGACGGTGCCGATGAGGCCGGTGGTGCGGCCCAGGGCGCGCAGTGCGGAGTCGAGCAGGTATGCCGTGGTCGTCTTGCCGTTGGTCCCCGTCACTCCCAGCATCGTCAGCGAGCGGCTGGGGTGGCCGTGGACGAGGTCGGCCACGTGCCCCAGCACGGCGCGGGGGTCGGCCGCGACGAGGACCGGCACCCGCCCGGTGACCTCCGAGGCCGCGACCAGCGCCGCGCCGGCCTCGTCGGTCAGGACCGCGCGGGCGCCGAGGTCGACGGCGCCGGCCGCGAAGGCGGCGCCGTGGACGTTGGCACCCGGCAGCGCGGCATACAGGTCACCGGCGCGGACGGCCCGGGAGTCGTGCGTGACCCCGGTGACCTCCACGTCGGCGGCACCGGGCGTCGCCGGCGCACCCGCGCACGCAGCGACCTCGGTCAGGCTCGTTGCGCGGGGGAACTGGGGTCGGGGGGCCACACTCACCACGGGGAGACGTTACTGCCCGTCGGTCCGGAGCTTGATGGTGGGCGGAGTCGTCCCGGTCGGGGCGATCTTGTAGGCCTGCAGCGCGTAGGTCATGACCTGCGAGAACACCGGGCCGGCCACGACACCACCGAAGTAGCCGTTGACCGGGCGCTGCAGCGTCACGGCGACGACGAGCTCGGGCTTGTCCGCCGGGGCGAATCCGATGAACGACGCGGTCTTGCCGCGGTAGCCCCCGACGGCGGGGTCGTAGCGGTCGGCGGTGCCGGTCTTGCCGGCGACGCGGTAGCCCTCGACGCGGGCCTCCGGCGCGGTGCCCTCGCTGCTGACGACGCCCTCGAGCATCTCGCGCACCTGTGTCGCCACCGCCGCGGACACCACCTGCACCGGCTTGGGGGCCGGGGTGGGCGTCATCGTCCCGTCCGGGGCCCGGACGCCCTTGATCAGCGTCGGCGGCATGCGGACCCCGCCGTTGGCGATCGTCTGGAAGACGCCGGCGGCCTGGATGGCGTTGACCGACAGGCCCTGGCCGAACATCACGGTGTAGCGCTGGGAGCCGCTCCAGTCCTTGACGGGCGTCAGCAGGCCGGGGCTCTCACCGGGGAAGCCGATGCCCGACGTCTGGCCGACGCCGAACTTGGTGAAGTAGCTGTGCAGCGTGGCCGCGGGCACCTTCTCGCCGAGCTCGATGGTGCCGATGTTGCTGGACTGGGCCAGGACGCCGGCGGCCGTCAGGTGCTCGATGCCGTGGGCGTGGGAGTCGTGGAACGTCGTGCCGGCGCGGGGCAGGGTGCCGGGCACCGTCACCGGGGTCTCCGGGTTGGCCACGCCCTCCTGGAGGACGGAGGCGAAGGTCATCACCTTGCCGGTCGAGCCGGGCTCGTAGACCTCGTCGAAGGCCCGGTTGTCGAGGTTGCCCTTGGCCTTGGCGATGTCGTTGGGGTCGAACGTCGGGTAGCTGGCGACGGCCAGCAGCTCACCGGTGTGGACGTTCTCGACGATCACGGTGCCCGCCAGCGCCTTGGTCTGCTGCACCTTCTGCGCGATGGCGTTCTGGGCGAACCACTGCAGGTCGCTGTTGATCGTCATCTGCACCGTGTGGCCGGGCACGGCTGGGGTGATCGACTGCTCCCCCGTGGGGATCATCCGGCCGTCGCGGGCACGCTCGTAGGTCTGGGTGCCCGGCTTGCCGCTCAGCTGGCGGTTCATCAGCAGCTCCAGGCCGCCGCCGGCGGTGCCGTCACCCCCGACGAAGCCGACCAGCGACGCGGCCGCGGTCGAGGTCGGGTAGGTGCGCTGGCTGGTGGGCTCGCTGTAGATGCCGGGGATGCCCAGCTCGTTGATCCGGCGCCAGGTCAGCGGGGACAGGCCCTTGGCCACGTAGGTGAAGCGGCGGCTGCCGGTGAGGATCGTCGTGAGCGCCTCGACCGACTTGCCGGTGAGGGGGGCCAGGTCCTGCGCCGCGCCGGCCACGCCGACCTTGGTCAGGTGCCCGTTGACCGTCTTCTGGTACTCCGGGACCGCGGTCTGGTCGGCAGTGACGTTGCGGCGCTCGATGCTGGTGGCCAGCACCACGCCGTTGGTGTCGGTGATGTCGCCGCGCATCGCAGGCACGGTGACGGTGTAGAGCCGGCTGCCCAGCGCCGCCGTGGCCATCTTCTTGGCGTCCAGCGCCTGGATCTTGACCAGCTGGGCGCCGAAGATGCTGAAGACGAAAAGCACCGCGAGCATGACGAAACGCACCCGACGGTGCGGATGCGCGACGCCGAGCCGGACCGGCTTGGCCGGCCGTCGCGGCGGGCGTGGCCCGGAACCACTGGGCGGCCCCTGCCGCGGGCGTCGCGGCACCCCTGCTCCCCCGGCCCCGGACGCGGTGCCCTGGCGCTGCGGGGTGGGCCGCGGCTTGCCCGTCGGCCGGTCGACGCGGTCCGCTGGCGGACGACCCGAGCCACCGGCGGGGGGCCGCGCCGCCCGGTCGGTGCCGGTCCGGGGTGCCCGCGGCGAGCCCGGTGAGCCGGCGCCGCGCGAGGCGCGGGGCGCCCCGGGGCCGCCCCGGGCTGCGGGACCTCCCCGGCCCCCGTCACGGCTCGGGCTCACGTGCTCACCTCGTGCTCGTCGCGTTGGCGTTGCCGCCCTGGCCGGACGCCCCCTTGCCGGTGGTCGTCCGCGTCGTCGTCGTGGTCGTGCTTCCGTCGCTGTTGACCGTCGTGACCACCGTGGTCGTCACGCCGTTCTTCGTGGTCACCGCCGTGGTGCTCGCCGGCTGGGCGGGCGGCGTGGCGGAGGCAGCGGGCACCGGGGCCGCCGAAGCGACGGCCGGAGGCACCACGACCTGCCCGATCACGGTAAAGCCGGGCTGCGCCTTCGCCGGCTTCGCCACGCCGAACACGGCACCGTCCGAGAGCCGCAGGAACGCCGCAGACTGTGAGGGCACCATGCCCATCGACACGGCCTCGCGGGCCAGGTGCTGGGGCGAGGAGGCGGTCTCGATCTGCTGGGTCAGCGCGTCCTGGGTGTCGCTGAGCTCACCGGAGGTGGCCTGCAGGTCGTGCAGCGCGAAGGCGCCCTGGGCCAGGGTGGTGTTGAGCAGCAGCAGGCCGAGCAGGCCGGCGCTGAGCAGCAGCATGCACAGGACGGCGAAGCCGGCGCCCGGCTTCTTCGTCTCGGCGCCGCTGACCACCCGGAGGCTGGGCAGGGTGGGCTGGCGGCGTGGGGCGCGGACCCCGACCCGAGCGGCCGCGGCAGTCATCTGGCTCATGCGGTGTGTCCCTTCGTGGCCCGGGTGCGTTCGGCGGCCCGGAGCCGGGCCGAGGCTGCGCGGGGGTTGGCTTCGATCTCGGCGGCGCCGGGTTCCTCGGCGCCGCGGGTGAGCAGTCGCAGGTAGGCCGCGTGCTCGGGCAGCTCCACCGGCAGGCCGGCCGGGGTGCTGCTGCGTGCCCCGGCGGCGAGGACCCGCTTGGTCAGCCGGTCCTCCAGCGAGTGGTAGGACAGCACCGCGATCCGGCCGCCCAAGGCGAGGGCGTCGATCGCGGCGGGCAGCGCCGTCCCGATGGCCTCCAGCTCCTGGTTGACCTCGATGCGCAGCGCCTGGAAGGTGCGCTTGCCCGGGTGGCCGCCGCTCTTCTGCGAGGCCGCGGGCACCGCGGCGCGCAGCAGCTCGACGAGGCGCGCGGAGGTGGTGAACGGCTCCTTGGCGCGCTCGCGGACGATGGCACCCGCGATCCGGCGGGCGAAGCGCTCCTCGCCGTACTCCTTGAGGATGCGCTCGAGGTCGGCCGCGTCGTAGGTGTTGAGGACCTCCGCGGCGGTGATGCCCCGGGTCTGGTCCATGCGCATGTCCAGCGGCGCGTCCTGGGCGTAGGCGAAGCCGCGGTCGGCCTCGTCGAGCTGCAGCGAGGACACCCCGAAGTCGAAGAGCACCGCCTGCACCTGCGGCAGGTCCAGGTCGTCGAGGACGTCGGCGACCTCGTCGTAGACGGCGTGCACCGGGGTGAACCGGTCGCCGAACGCGGCCAACCGCTCCCCCGCCAGCTCCAGCGCCTCGGTGTCGCGGTCGATGCCGACCACCCGCGCGTTGGGGCAGCGCTGGAGCACCGCCTCGGCGTGCCCGCCCATGCCGAGGGTGCCGTCCACGTAGACCGAGCCCGGCTCGGCCAGCGCGGGCGCGAGCAGGTCCAGGATGCGGTCACGCAGGACGGGGACGTGCCGCTGCTCGGCGGTCCCTCGTGCGTTCATGGGTGGGGCTTCCTTCTCTTGGTATGACGGGTGGCTGGCTCGGGGTCAAGGCCCAGGTGGGTGGTCCTGCAGTCAGGTCTCCAACCGCTCCAAGGGGTGCGGCCCGGGGCCGGGGAAGGTGTCCCGGGACGCGAAGCGGGTGGAGACCTGGCAGCAGGGCCGGTGGCGGTCGGCCCTTCGATGGGTCAGAGGAGTCCGGGGATCACCTCCTCGGCCTGCTCGGCGAACGCCTGCTCGGTGCCCTCGAGGTAGGTGGCCCATGCGGTGCTGTCCCAGACCTCGACGCGGGAGCCGGCGCCGATGACGGTGCAGTCCCGGCTCAGGCCGGCGTACTCGCGCAGGGTCGCGGGGATGGTGACCCGGCCCTGCTTGTCGGGGATCTCGTCGGAGGCGCCGGAGAGGAAGACGCGCGCGTAGTCGCGGGCGGCCTTGCTGGTGACGGGCGCCTGCCGGATCGACTCGGCCACGCGGACGAACTCGTCCATGGGGAAGACGTAGAGGCAGCGCTCCTGCCCGCGGGTGACCACCAGGCCGCCGGCGAGGCGGTCCCGGAATTTGGCGGGGAGGAACAGCCGGCCCTTGTCGTCCAGCCGGGGGGTGTGCGTGCCGAGGAACACGGCGGCTCCTCCCCCCTGCGGCTGTCGCGGTGACCACTGCTCTCCTTGTCGCCCCACTTTACCCCACTCTCCTCCACCGCAAGCCGTTTTGACACAACACGCGGCTCGACTTCTGCCGGGTTTGCGCAGGTCAGCCGGGGTGGGGCGCGGTGGAGGAAAATCGGCCGCCCCGGCCCTCCGTCGCCGGGCGGCTCGCGGCGCGCCGTGCGGGCCACGCACGGGGAACATGACGAATCGGCATCGAACCGCGTCAGTGGTGGGGGACGTGGAGGGAAGTGGGGGCAGGATCGCCCCGGACCGAAGGGGGAATGAACTTTGAGCGGGAGCAGCGCCGCCGGCGGCGGTTTCGTGCAAGATCAGGACATGGACGTGGAGTCGGGGAC
Organism: Oryzihumus leptocrescens; assembly: GCF_006716205.1. GTDB lineage: Bacteria > Actinomycetota > Actinomycetes > Actinomycetales > Dermatophilaceae > Oryzihumus > Oryzihumus leptocrescens. The sequence goes on from NZ_VFOQ01000001.1 coordinate 2,393,057, forward strand.
CCAGGCGGGTGGCAACGACAGCCTCGAGCTGGTCGGAGACGTGGCCGGGCGGATCAGCACTGCCATGCAGTCGGTCATCGAGGGCAAGCCTGACGTCGTGACGACCGCGATCACCGTGCTGCTGGCCGGCGGGCACCTGCTCATCGAGGACGTGCCCGGCGTCGGCAAGACGATGCTGGCCAAGGCGCTGGCCCGCTCGATCGACTGCTCGGTGCGCCGGATCCAGTTCACCCCGGACCTGCTGCCCAGCGACATCACCGGCGTGAGCGTCTTCAACCAGGACCTGCGCGACTTCGAGTTCCGCCCGGGCGCGATCTTCGCCAACGTGGTGGTCGGCGACGAGATCAACCGCGCCTCGCCCAAGACCCAGTCGGCGATGCTGGAGTGCATGGAGGAGGGCCAGGTCACCGTCGACGGCCAGACCTACGAGCTGCACAAGCCGTTCATCGTCATGGCCACGCAGAACCCCATCGAGATGGAGGGCACCTACCCGCTGCCGGAGGCCCAGCGCGACCGGTTCATGGCGCGCATCTCCATGGGCTACCCCTCCCCCGCGGCCGAGGTGGCCATGCTGGAGTCCCACGGCGACACCTCGCCGCTGGACGACCTCGTGCCCGTCACGGACGGCGAGACGGTGGCCAAGCTCATCGAGACGGTCCGCACCCTGTGGACCAGCCCGGCGGTGAAGCAGTACGTCGTCGACCTCATCACCGCGACCCGCAGCACCCCGGCCCTGCGCCTCGGCGCCTCGCCGCGCGCGTCGCTGCACCTGCTGCGCAGCGCTCGGGCGCACGCCGCCCTTGCCGGGCGCGACCACGTGCTGCCCGACGACGTGCAGGCCCTGCTGGTGCCCGTGCTCGCGCACCGGCTCCTGCTCACCGGCGAGACCCAGCTCGCGCGGCGCACCCCCGCCGACGTGCTGCACGAGATCGTCCGCCGGGTCCCCGTCCCCGCAGCCGGTCGGTGACCGGCACGGCAGCACGACGCGCACCCAGCCCGATGACGAGCCCGAGGCGACCCCGATGACCCGGTTCAAGGACGTGCTCACGACCAGGGGCCGGGCCTTCGTCGCGGCCGGGCTGACGCTCGTGGTCACCGGTCTCGGGCTCGGCCTGGGCGACCTGACCCGGATCGGGGTGCTGCTGGTCGCCCTGACCGTGCTGGCGTCGCTGACCAGCCGCCGCGCCCTGCCGGAGCTGAGCGTGGACCGTCGGGTCCGGCCCGCGCGGCTGGCCGTGGACGAGGTGGCCACCGTCGAGGTCGAGTTCGGCAACACCGGCGCGCGACGCTCGCCGATCCTCATGGCCGAGGAGCGCGTCGACTACACCCTGGGCGACCGGCCCCGCTTCGTGCTGCCGCGCATGGCTCCGGGCGAGCGCCGCGTGGTCAGCTACGCGATCCGGTCGCACCTGCGCGGACGGCACCGCCTGGGGCCGCTGACCCTGCGCATCCGGGACCCGTTCGGGCTGTCCGCGCGGGCGGTGGCCCTGAGCTCGACCAGCGAGGTGCTCGTGCTCCCCCGCGTCGAGGAGCTGACCAGTGGCCGCGCCGGCGGCGAGGGGATCGGCGCCGAGGGCGTCATCCCGCACATGGTGGCGCTGCACGGCGAGGACGACGTGGCGATCCGCGAGTACCGCGATGGCGACGACCTGCGTCGCATCCACTGGCCGGCCACCGCCCATCAGGGCGAGCTCATGGTCCGCCAGGAGGACCGGCCCGCCCGGCGCCGGGCCGTGCTCGTGCTGGACTCGCGCGCCGCGGGCCACCGCGGCTCCGGGGCCTCCGGCTCATTCGAGTGGGCGGTCAGCGCGGTCGCCTCCGTCGCGGTGCACCTGGCCAACCACGGGTATGCCGTGCACCTGGTCAGTCACGAGTCGGTCACCGAAGGTCGCTCCGCCGAGATCATCGACGTGGACTCCGCCCTCGAGGCGCTTGCCCTGGCCGGCACGGACCCCGGCCCGACCCTCGACGACGTGCTGCACGCGGCCCACCCCCTGACCGCGGCCGGGGGCCTGGTCGTGGCGGTCGCCACCGACCACGACGAGGAGCTGCTGCGCCAGCTGCTGACCCTGCGCCAGCCGGGCGGTGTGGCACTGCTGCTGCTGCTCGACTCCGCCAGCTTCGCCCACGGGGGCAGCACCGGAGACAGCCGTGCCGAGGACCTCGCCGAGGTCGCCCGGGCCGCCGGGTGGGGCACCCGGGTGGTGCGCTCCGGGGAGTCGATCGCCCGGGCCTGGGCCGCGGTGTCGACCGGCTCGAGCCGGATCGGGGTGGGTGGGTGAGCGCGCGACCGGGCGAGGCCGCCCTCGCCGCCCTGGCCACCATCACCGCCATCTGGCCGGTGACCACGCTGCTGGACTCCGGCGAGTGGGTCCGCGGAGCCGTCGCCATGGTCCTCGTGGTCGCCCTGGTCGGCGTCGCCGCCCGCTCGGCCCGGCTGCGCGGCTGGCAGGTGGCCCTGGCGCAGGCCGTCGTAGCGGCGGTCGTGGCGGGCTGGCTCTACGGCCGCGGGCACCTGTGGCACGGACTGCCCGGCATCGAGACCGTGACGGCGTTCAACAGCCTGCTCGTCGACGCGCGCGGGACGATCGAGAGCTTCACCGCACCCGCACCGACCACACGTGGCCTGTCCCTGCTCGTCGGGCTGGTCGCCGGGGTGGTCGCCGTGGTCGTGGACTACCTCGCGGTCACCCGCCGGTCCGCGGCGATGGCCGGCCTGCCGCTCCTGGCCGCCTTCCTCGGCTCCTCCGCCAACAGCGGGTCCTCCCTGCACCCGGCGTTCTTCATCGCCCTGGCCGTCGTGTGGCTCGTGATGGTCGGCCGCCAGGGCACCGGGCTGGTGCGCCGGTGGAGCACCACCACTGCCACGCCCCTGACGCCGGTCAGCTCGGCGTCGTCCGTGGGCGACACCGGAGCGGCGGGCACCGCGACGCTCGGAAGGTCGCTCGGCGTGGTGGCGATCGCCGCTGCCCTCCTGGTGCCGCTGGCCCTCCCCCACCTGCCCACCCGGTTCCTGCTGTCGGGACTGGGCCGCAACGACGACAGCAGCGGCAGCGGTGGCAGCGTCGGCTTCAGCCAGAGCCTGGACCTGGCCCGCGACCTGGCCGACCGCAGCACCCGGCCCGTCCTGACCTACCGGACCACCGCGAGCGCGCCACCGCCACTGCGGGTGACGGTCAGCTCGACCTACGTGAACGGCAGCTGGCTGCCGCCGCGGCGCAGTGTCGACCGGACCGCCACGAGCGCGGACCCGTCGGTGCCGACGCCGACCGGGCTCGACCCGGCCGTGCCCAAGCGACGCGAGACGGTCAGCGTGCTGGGCAACCTGCTCGAGCCCCCGAACCTGGCGGCGCCCTACCCTCTGGCCGGGGCGGACCTCGGCGGGACCCGTTGGGGCCTCGACAACCGCACCCAGTCGCTGCTCGTCGCCGACCAGGTCTCCGGCTACGACCTGTCCTACTGGGACGTCGAGCCCACCGACAGCATGCTGCGCGTGGGGGTGCCCGGTGCCACCACGAACCGGGTCGTCGACCCCCGCGACCTGCAGGTCGACAGCCGCTCGGCCGCCCGGGTGCGCGCCCTCGCCGACGCGGTCACCAAGGGACGCACCAACGCCTACGACAAGGCCCTGGCCATCCAGGAGTTCCTGCGCAGCAACGGCGGGTTCACCTACTCCCTGACGCTGGCCCCGCCGGTCACCGACCAGTCCGGCCGCGTGCTGCCGCTCGACCCGCTGTCGCACTTCCTGGTCACGCGCCAGGGCTACTGCGTGCAGTTCTCCACCGCGATGATCATGATGGCGCGCGCGCAGGGCATCCCCGCGCGGATCGCGGTCGGCTTCCTGCCGGGCCACGTCGACCGCGGCCTCTGGACGGTCGCGGTCGCCGACGCCCACGCCTGGCCGGAGCTGTACCTCGACGGGATCGGCTGGCTGCGCTTCGAGCCGACGCCGGCCGCCCGCAGCGGTGCCGCGCCCATCTACGCCACCGTCCTGCCGGGCTCCAGCGCCGACGAGGGACGCCCCACCGACAACACCGCGAGCGGAAGCAGCTCCTCGACGCGCAAGCAGGACCTGCTCGAGCGCGCCAACGACGTGGCCACCCCGCAGACGGCGCTGCCCGGCGGCGGCGCGCGCGCCTCCTGGGTGGACCACCTGCCGCACGGGTGGTCGCTGGTGCTCCTCGCGGTGCTCCTCGGGCTCGTCGGCGCGGCCGCCGCCCCTGCAGGAGCGCTGTGGTCACGTCGGAGGCGGCTGCGCTCGGCTCCCGACGGCGCCGGCCGGGTCGAGGCGCAGTGGGTGGCGCTCACCGAACAGCTCGCCGACCTGGGCATGCCCGCGCCGCCGAGCCGGACCCCGCGCCAGCTGCATGACCACTACGTGCGCGAGGCCTACCTCGACCACGACGGCGAGCAGGCCCTCGGCCGGGTCCTCGGCACCCTGGAGCGGGCCCGCTACGCCCCGCCCCGCGCTGACGTCGTGGACGTGCGCCAGGACGCCCAGCGCGTCCTGCGGGCCGTGGCGCCGACCCGGCCGCTCTGGCTCCGGCTGCGCGCGGTGGTCATCCCCTCCGCCGGGACGGCCGAGGTGCGTCGCCTGCGCCGGCGAGCAGCGCGGGTCCTGGGCAGCCCGTTCCGGGCGGTGGCGGCACTGGTCCGGCGCCTGACCCAGCGCTGACACGCCTGCACCGGGTCGCCCGGACGCCCACCTGCACCGGGATCGCAGCAGCCCGACCTGCTCCCCCGGTCCGCTCAGGCGCTGACCTGGTCCTCCTGGCCGGTGAGGAACCCATGGGCGCGCAGCTGCCCCAACAGAGCCTCGACCCTGGCCCTCGCGGACCCGGAAGAACGCGGTGACCCCGACCGGCCTGCCGTTCCGGCCGGGGCCACCGGTACGAGGAAGAAGCCGCCCCAGGCCTCGACCTCGATCCGCATCCGCTCCAACGCCGGGGCGTCGGCGGTGTGGACAGTGCACAACGCGATGTCCCCGGCCCGCGTGGACTCCACGGCGCGGGCGCTCAGCCCCGCCAGGTCGGCCACCGGCGCGGGGGTCTGGGTCGCCTGGTCCGTGCGGCTGCCCTCGTCGCCGATCCGCCGGACCCGGCGGCCGAGGGACTGCAGGCGACAGGCGAGCTCGGCCGCCGTGGCTGTGGTCTCCGCACCGGGCTCACCCACCAGGACCACGGTCACGCCGCGTTCGGGCAGAGGCGGGTAGCGGCGCCGCAGCACCGAGGCGACCGCGGGCGGCGTGAACCAGGAGGGCAGGGCCTGGCCCCGGGCCAGGCGGCGCCGCACCTCGGTGCCCGAGATGACGCTGACCTGCGTGCCGGGCGGGACCTGGTCCACCGGCTCGTAGCTGTCGGTGTCCTCGACGTAGCCGAGCTGCGGGAAGGAGACCATCGAGACCGCGAGCTCGTCCTGGTGCCGGCGCACCAGCGCCTGCGCGGCATACGGGTCGTAGAAGGGACGGCCCAGGCTGTCCTGCCCCGGGCCGGCGTGGTCCCGGCCGACGATCATGTGGGTGGCGCCGAAGTTCTGCCGGATGATCGCGTGCCACAGGGCCTCCCGCGGCCCGCCCATGCGCATGGCCAGCGGCAGCAGGGCCAGGGTCGCCTGGCCGCTGCGGTAGGTCGGCAGCAGGCTCTCGTAGCAGGCGACCCGGGTGGCCACGTCGACGTCGCCGGGCTTGGTGGGGCCGACGACCGGGTGGATGAGCAGGTGGGCCCCCGTCTCCCGCGCCGCCCGCAGGGTCAGCTCCTGATGCGCGCGGTGCATCGGGTTGCGGGTGTTGAAGGCGACCACCCGGGTGATGCCGAGCCGGTCGAAGTGGGCGCGCAGGCCGGCCGGGGTGAACCGCGGCCCCGCCGCGTCGAGGGTCCGCGCGGACGGCAGCACCTCGAGCCGGCCGGCGAGGTACCACCGGTGCGCGCGGTAGAGCAGGTGGTCGACGCTGGGGTGCGCCGGGTCGCAGCGGCCGAACACCGCCTCGGCCTCCAGCTGCGGGTCCGCCCGCCAGGCCTCGTGCACGCCGAGCACCGCGAGCAGCTGCCCGTCGTCGTCGCGCAGGGCCAGGTGCCCCCACACCAGCGCCGCGTCGCGGGTGCGGTCGTCCACGTCCAGGGTCACCGGGATCGGCCACAGCGTGCCGTCCGCGAGGCGCATCCGCTCGCAGACCGACGCGTGGTCGGCCCGGCCGAGGAAGCCGGTCAGCGGGGAGAAGGCACCGCAGGCCAGCAGGTCAAGGTCGCAGCGTTGCCGCTCGGTGAGGACCCAGGACGGCCACCGGTCCCCCATCGCCAAGAGCTCGGCCGCGCGGGCCTCGTCGACCACCAGGTCGACCAGCTTCCCGCCGTGCGGAGGCGCCAGGCCCCGGTCCCCGTGCATCCTGCCTCCGTCGTCGTCGAGCGCGTCGTGCGCCGATTGTCACGGGCCGTCACGGTCGGGCGCCTCCGTCGTTCGACGGAGGACGACGAAGCGCCCGCCACCCCTTCGGGGGTGACGGGCGCTTCGGTGGCTGCGGGTCAGTCTAGGTAGTCGCGCAGGACCTGCGAACGCGACGGGTGGCGCAGCTTGGACATCGTCTTGGACTCGATCTGGCGGATCCGCTCGCGGGTCACGCCGTAGACCTTGCCGATCTCGTCGAGGGTCTTGGGCTGGCCGTCGGTCAGGCCGAAGCGCATCGAGACCACACCGGCCTCCCGCTCGGAGAGGGTGTCCAGGACCGAGTGCAGCTGCTCCTGCAACAGGGTGAAGGAGACCGCGTCGGCCGGGACGACCGCCTCGGAGTCCTCGATGAGGTCACCGAACTCGCTGTCGCCGTCCTCGCCGAGCGGGGTGTGCAGCGAGATGGGCTCGCGGCCGTACTTCTGGACCTCGACGACCTTCTCGGGGGTCATGTCGAGCTCCTTGGCGAGCTCCTCCGGGGTGGGCTCCCGGCCGAGGTCCTGCAGCATCTGGCGCTGGACGCGGGCGAGCTTGTTGATGACCTCGACCATGTGCACCGGGATGCGGATGGTGCGGGCCTGGTCGGCCATCGCGCGGGTGATCGCCTGGCGGATCCACCACGTCGCGTAGGTCGAGAACTTGTAGCCCTTGGTGTAGTCGAACTTCTCGACCGCGCGGATCAGGCCGAGGTTGCCCTCCTGGATCAGGTCCAGGAAGAGCATGCCGCGACCGGTGTAGCGCTTGGCCAGGGAGACGACCAGACGCAGGTTGGCCTCGAGCAGGTGGTTCTTGGCCTTCTTGCCGTCCTGGGCGATCCACCACAGCTCACGCTTGAGCTTCATGTCGATCTTGTCGCCGGAGTTGAGCTTCTCCTCGGCGAACAGGCCGGCCTCGATGCGCTTGGCGAGCTCGACCTCCTGCTCGGCGTTGAGCAGGGCGACCTTGCCGATCTGCTTGAGGTAGTCCTTGACCGGGTCCGCGGTCGCACCGGCGGTGACGACCTGCTGCGCCGGGGCGTCCTCCTCGTCGTCGTCGCGGATGACGAAGCCGGCCTCCTCGGACTCCTCCTCCGCCTCGGCCTTGGCGGGGGCCTCGGCGTCCTCGGCGCCCTCCTCGGCGGCAGCCTCGGGCTCGTCCTCGACCGCGACGTCCTCGAGCTCGCTCTCGTCGACGTCGGTCGGCTCCTCGTCGACGTCGACGGCCTCCTCGACCCCCTCGGCAGCGGTCTCGGCGCCGGCCTTCTTGGCCGCGGCCTTCTTGGTGGTGGCCTTCTTCGCGGCCGCCTTCTTGGCGGGCGCGGCGGCCGCAGCAGCGGCGGCCTTGGGCGTCGCCGCCTTGGCGGCCGTCCTGGTGGCCGCGGGCTTGGCGGCGGTCTTCGTGGCCCCGGCGGCCTTCTTGGCGGGGGCCTTCTTCGTTGCCTTGGCCGTGGTGGTGCGGCGGGCGGAGGTGGCGGCGACCGCACGGTGCGCGGTGGCGGTGTCGAGGGTGACGCTGATCCCCTGCTCCTCCAGCGAGCGCAGGACGGCCTTCATCCGCTTGGGCTCCACCTCGGCACCGAGGAGGGCGTCGCGCAGCTGGCTGCTGTCGACCGAGCCGTGGGCGTTGCCGATCGCCAGGAGCTCCTGGAGGGCGGGGTGGGAGAACTCAGCCGGCAGCGGGCGCGCAGGGCGCTCCGCCGACGGGACGGGGTGGGCGTTCGACACAGGCGACACCGACTACCTTTCGTCGCGACTCTGGTGCACCGCAGGTCAGATCAGCTCCGGAAGCGGTGCCGACGGAGACCGAGGACGTTGCGGGAAGTTCGTGGTGACCGGATCGGCGGCGGCATCTCCGGTCGTGCAGATGAACATTGTAAAACGTCGGAGGTCATGCCCGCGCCCCGAGTGCCCGAAATCCGCGCCACGACAACGTTGCACACCGCCTCCGACCAGCAACAACGCTCGAGGCGGGCCGATCCTTCCCGCCCCTCACGGTGCGCAACCCGGGGCGAGTCGCGCCGCCGCGCCCCTCAGCCCTCGGTCGGCGCCTTGACCGCCAGGACCGGGCACGGAGCGTCCAGCAGGATGCGCTGGGCGTTGGAGCCGAGGATGAGCTTGCCGACCGGGGTGCGCCGACGCAGCCCGATCACGATGAAGTCGGCCTCGACCTCCTCGGCCGCGGCGATCAGGTCCTCGGCGGGCTCGTTGCCACGCACCAGCTGGCGCACCTCGTGCTCGACCCCCACGTCGTCGAGCTGGGCCTGGACCCCGCGCAGCTCCTCGTCGAACCGGGTCGCCTCGTCGGCGTCCAGGTCCTTGCCGCCGCGGTTGGAGTTGATGACGATCAGCCGGGTGCGCCGCAGCAGGCACTCCTCGGCGGCACGGCGCAACGCCGCTCGCCCCTCCTTCGTCGGCACGTAGCCCACAACGACGGCCACCTGAACCTCCTCGTCCAGTCGCGCAGCGCCTGCTGCTCCGTGCGGCGACCGTACCGGATATCAGCGGGCGCGTCGTGAGGACGGTGACACCTCGCCGAGTGCCTCGCGCAGGATCTGCCCGACCTGCCCGATCTCGATGAGGAAGCCGTCGTGGCCGTAGTCCGAGCGAACCCGGTGCGCCGGGCCGACGGCGGCCGGGGCGGTCGCGATCTCGTCGGACAGCCGCGGCGGGTAGAGCCGGTCGGAGTCGACACAGGCGACGGTGAGCCGGGCGGTCACCCGCTCCAGGGCGGCCTGCCAGCCACCGCGGCCGCGGCCCACGTCATGGGAGTTCATGGCCTCGGTGAGCACGAGGTAGGAGTTCGCGTCGAAGCGCCGGGCCAGCTTGTCCGCGTGGTGGTCCAGGTAGCTCTCGACCGCGAACCGACCACCGCCGCCGAGCGGCTGCTCCTCCCCCTGCGGGTGTCGCCCGAAGCGCTCGGCCAGCTCGTGCTCGCTGCGGTAGGTCACGTGCGCGATCCGGCGCGCGAGACCCAGCCCGGCGTCCGGGCCGACCGGGTGGCCGTAGTAGTCCCCGCCCCGGAAGCGCGGGTCCTGCCGGATGGCCAGCAGCTGCGGCTGGCACCAGGCGATCTGCTCGGCGGTGGCGTAGGCGCCGCTGGCCAGCACGATGCAGGCCTCCACCCGGTCGGGGTGCGTCACGGCCCACTCCAGCGCCCGCATGCCGCCCATGGACCCGCCGAGGACGGCCGCCCAGCGCTCGACGCCCAGCGCGTCGGCCAGGCGGGCCTCGACCTCGACCTGGTCGCGGACGGTGACGTAGGGGAAGCGGCTGCCCCAGGGTCGCCCGTCGGGGTCGGCGCTGGCCGGGCCGGTGGTGCCCTGGCACCCGCCGAGGACGTTGCTGGCGACGACGAGGAACCGGTTGGTGTCCAGCGGCCGACCCGGACCGATCAGCCCGTCCCACCAGCCCGGCGTGGGGTGGCCCGCGCCCGCCGGTCCGGCGACGTGGCTGTCCCCGGTGAGGGCGTGCTCGACGAGGATGGCGTTGTCACGTGCGGCGTTGAGCCGGCCCCACGTCTCGTAGGCCACCCGCACCTCCGGCAGCGAGCCGCCGGCCTCGAGGGTCAGACCCCCGACATCGAGGTGCCGACGGCCGGGGCCGGTCGTGGCGCGCAGCGGGTCGGAGATGACGGTCACGGCGGCTCCCTGGTAGGTCGTCAGGGCCCGGCCGGGCCCGCGCTTGCCACCTGTGGTCCAGGTGGCCCGGTCATCACCCGGGGCACCCCACCGCGGTGGAGGGTTGCCGTCCAGCAAGCCGGGGCTACGCGCTGGAGCTCATGACCTGCGCGACACTGTACGCCTGACGTCCCGTCGACCCGACCGCCCGTCCGCGTGCTGGACCCCCTGTCGACGGGGCCGCACGGCTCAGGCGGAGGCGCGGTCCGGCCGGATCGCGAGGTCGACCATGCGCGCCAGCAGCGCGGCGAGCCGGTAGCCGGGGTCGAAGGCCAGCGCCCGGTCCAGCGCGACACGGGTGAGCGCGCCGTCGCCGCGCCACCAGGTCAGGTTGGCCAGCACGGTGAGGGCCGCGACCGCCCACTCGTCGGGAAGGACCCCGCACAGGGCCACCAGCCTGGCCTCGACCCGGCGCTGTGCGGTGACCTCGGCGGCGTCCGGCTCCCCACGCCCCCAGCCACGCACGGGCAGGAGGCGGCGCAGCTGCTCACGCAGGCCCGGGTCGACCAGGTCCAGCTCGAGGGTGCCGGGACACAGCCACGCGACCAGCGCGTCACGCAGGTGCACGTCGACCAGCGAGCACGCCGCCAGGGCCAGGTCACCCGGCGGCAGGTCGGTGACCGCCGGGGCCGCGTCGTCCTCACGCAGCAGCTCGGCCCACACGGCGAGCGCCCGCGCCCGCTGCTTCTCCAGGTCGGGTTGGTGCTCGTCGTGGCCGTCCGTCACCACCTGGAGCCACTCCTGCGCGCAGGCCCGCACCGCGCGGGTCAGCAGCGGGTGGGACCCCGGCTGCAGGCTGGCCACGAGGGCCTCCCTGTCGACCAGCGGCGCCACCTCCATGCCCACGAAGTCGGCCACCGCCGGCACCTCGTGGTCGGGCGGCAGGAGCGTGCCCGCCGTGGGGCAGCACGCCTCGCTGGTGCAGTCGAGGGCGAACCAGCGCCCCGCCCGCACCACGAGACGGTCCGCCACCGGCAGCCCCATCTCGTCACAGGCGTCGTCGAGCGCATCGAGCATCGGCGAGGACGCCCCCTCGGTGTCCTCGTAGCCGATCAGCAGGGCCGACTCGGGCCTGTCCGCGGCCAGCGGCGCTGCCATGGCCGCGACCGCCTCGTCGAGGTGCTCGTGCGGCGGAAGGTCGAGCCGCTGCACCAGACCCATGCGGCGGCCGTGGAGGCTGACCACCACGACGCTGTCACGCGGGTGGTAACCGAGCTGGTAGGGCAGGACGGCCAGCACGTCGGCCGGCCCCCGGAGGTGCAGTGTCGTCGTCATGACCCGAGCGTGCGGGCGACCGCCCGGCATCGACAGGCGCTGCCGCGCGCCTGTGGACGGTGGGACGAACGGCGGAGGGCTTGTGGACAACGACGACGGCGCCACGACCCCGGCGGGTCAGCCGACGACGTCCCCGGGCACCGTCCGGCGGCGCTGCTCCTCCCACGCGAGGAAGGCCTCGGTCTCGTTGACCACGGTGGTCGCGATCCAGGACACGACGACGGCGTCGTCGGCCAGGCCGAACAGGCCGAGCAACGCCTCCGGCGCGAGGTCGATCGGTGACACGACGTAGGCGACCGCCCCGACCAGGAGCGCCAGGCGACCCAGGCTCGTCCCGGCATACTCGCCGCGCGCGGTGGCGCGGACCAGCCGCGGCAGGCTGGACAGCCGTGTCCCCATCCCCGGGCTGCCGGGGCGGGTGACGGCGCGCAGGGCGCGGGCGATGTTACGGAAGGCGCCCCAGCGCAGGGCGGTGGCAGTGCTCACGGGGACTCCCCTCTGCGGGCGCGACGGGCCCGCCGGTGGTGGGACGGTGCCGGTATGACGTGTGGCTGCGGGCGGCGGTTCCGGCACCACCGCCCGCGGCGGCTCAGGAGCCCAGCTGGCGGGACCGGCGCGGGAACTCGTGGCGGGAGTGGTCGGCGATCCGCTTGAGCAGGTAGGTGTCCAGGCCGGCGCCGACGACGCCGCCGACGAGCGGCACCGCCTTGCCGAAGCGGGTCAGGGTCTTCTTGCCCACCTGGGTCAGCAGCCGGAAGCCCACCGCCTTGTTGACCACCATCAGGGCCGGGCCGGGCAGCTGCTGCGCGGCCAGGTTGGCCAGGCGCCCGGTCTTGGTCAGGCCGGCCTTGGACAGCAGGTCGTCGGCGTCGGCGCCGACGAGCGCCAGCAGGACCGCCGACCGGACCTCGGGCTGGCGGATGTCGTAGCCCCGGGCGGAGGCGATCCCGGCGACCATGCGCGTCGCGACGAGGTAGAACTCGAGCACGTTGGCCGGCAGCGCGACGGGGAGCGTGACGAAACCGCCTAGGCTGGTGACGAAGCCGCCGGCCGCGCCCATCTTCAGGTGCAGGCGCACGATCGCGTCCACGGCACCCTCGACGTCGGCGTGGTCGGTGAGGGCGACGTCGGCGACCTTCTGGGCCGAGTCGAACGGGCCCTTGCCGTCGATCCCGACGTCGAGCAGCCGCTCGACCATCCGTGCCGCGGTGCCGCCGAGGGCGGTCTCGTCCACCACCGGCTCGGGCGCCCCGGCCGGCAGGACCACCTCGCCTCCGGCGGTGCCGATGCTGCTGTCCCTGTCGAAGATGCCCACCTGGTCTCCTCACGTCGACTGTCGGACCATCCTGCCAGCATGGGCTCATGCTGCTCGCCGAGGTGGTCGCCACGTCCGCCGCCGTGGCCGCCACGGCGTCGCGCAACGCCAAGGTGGGGCTGCTGGCCGACCTGCTCCGCCGCACCCCGGCCACTGACGTGGCCGTGGTGGCGCGGCTGCTCTCCGGTCAGCTGCGCCAGCGACGCACCGGCATCGAGCTCGCCGGCTGGCGCGACCTGCCGGAGGCCGCGCCGGTGGCCACGGTCACGGTCGGCGAGCTCGACGCCACGATGCAACGGGCCAGCGAGCTCTCCGGCCCGGGCTCGGCCACGACGCGGGCACAGCTGGTGGCCGAGCTGCTCGGCCGGCTCACCGCGGCCGAGCAGGTGTTCCTCGTCGGCGTGCTGCGCGAGGGGCTGCGCCAGGGCGCCGGGGAGTCCCTCGTGCTCGCGGCGACCGCCCGGGCCGCGGGGGCGCCCGAGACGGAGGTACGCCGGGCCGTGACGGTGAGCGGCAACCTCGCCGCGGTGGCCGAGGCCGCCCTGACCCGGGGACCGGCGGCCCTGGCCGGGTTCAGCCTCACCGTCGGGCAGGGCGTTGGGCCGATGCTCGCGGCCTCGGGCAAGGACCTCGGCGCCGCCCTGGGGCGCACCGGCCCCGCGGGCGTGGAGTGGAAGCTCGACGGCATCCGCGCCCAGCTGCACCGCGACGGCTCCGACGTGCGCGTACTGACCCGCTCGCTGGAGGACATCACCGACCGGGTGCCGGAGGTCGTCGAGGCCGTGGCCGCCCTGCCGCTGGACCGGGCCATCCTCGACGGTGAGCTGATCGCGCTGCGCCCCGATGGCCGGCCCCGGCCCTTCCAGGAGACCGGGGGCCGCACCGCCAGCCGGGTCGACCCGGAGGCGGGCCGGCGGGCCACCCCGCTCACGGCATACCTGTTCGACGTCCTGCACCTGCAGGGGCAGGACCTCATCGACGAGCCCGGCGACGTGCGCCGCGCGGCCCTCGAGCAGGCGGTCCCGGGCGGGCTGCTCACCCCGCGCCTGGCCGTGCCCGACCCGGGCGACCCGGCCCAGGTGGCCGCAGCGCGCGCGTTCGCCGACGACGCGCTGGCACGCGGGCACGAGGGCGTGGTGGTCAAGGCCGACGCGGCGACCTACGACATGGGCCGGCGCGGCTCGGGCTGGGTCAAGGTCAAGCCGGTGCACACCCTCGACCTGGTGATCCTTGCCGCCGAGCGCGGTTCGGGCCGCCGTTCGGGGTGGCTGAGCAACCTGCACCTCGGCGCCCGCGACCCGCACGGCCGGTTCGGCCCGCCCGGGGGCTTCGTCATGCTCGGCAAGACGTTCAAGGGGCTGACCGACGAGACGCTGCGGTGGCAGACCGAGGTGCTCCCCCGCCACGCCGACGGCCCCACCGACGGCTACGTCGTGCGGCTGCGCCCCGAGGTGGTCGTCGAGATCGCCTTCGACGGGGTGCAGGCCTCGAGCCGCTACCCCGCCGGGCTGGCCCTGCGCTTCGCCCGCGTGGTGCGGCATCGGCCGGACAAGTCAGCCGCTGAGGCCGACGTCGTCGAAGCGGTCGAGGCCTTCGCAGCGTCATAACACAGCGTTATGCTGTCCATAATCCGAACCGCAGGCCGGAGGGCTTGTTCTCCCCTGACACGATGAGGGTCGAGGGGCTCCCCCTCCCGCGTTGACCTGTCCGCCCACCGACATCCGGAGGTGCCTCTCATGGCTCTGCCCATCGACGACAACCCGCAGTTCAAGGAGTACGCCCACCCCGAGCGGCTCGTGTCCACGCAGTGGCTCGCCGACCACCTCGGGCAGGACGGCCTCGTCGTCGTGGAGTCCGACGAGGACGTCCTCCTGTACGACACCGGCCACATCCCGGGCTCGGTCAAGGTGGACTGGCACAACGACCTCAACGACCCGCTGACCCGCGACTACGTCGACGGTGCGCGGTTCGCCGAGGTCCTGGGCCAGCGCGGCATCGGCCGGGACACCACCGTGGTCATCTACGGCGACAAGAACAACTGGTGGGCCGCCTACGCCCTGTGGGTGTTCTCCCTGTTCGGCCACGAGGACGTGCGCCTGCTCGACGGCGGCCGCGCCAAGTGGATCGCCGAGGGTCGCGAGCTGACCCGCGACGTGCCGACGGCCACCCCGGTCGGCTACCCCGTGATCGAGCGCGACGACAGCGTCATCCGCGCCTTCAGGGACCAGGTCCTCGCCCACCTGGGCCAGCCGCTGGTCGACGTGCGCTCCCCCGGTGAGTACTCCGGCGAGCTGCTGCACATGCCCGACTACCCGCAGGAGGGCGCGGTCCGCGGCGGCCACATCCCCGGCGCCAAGTCGGTGCCGTGGGCCCGGGCCGCCGCCGAGGACGGCACGTTCAAGAACCGCGCCGACCTCGAGGCGATCTACCTGGAGGAGCAGGGCCTGAAGCCCACTGACGACGTGGTGGCCTACTGCCGCATCGGCGAGCGCTCCTCGCACACGTGGTTCGTGCTGACCCACCTGCTCGGCTTCGAGAAGGTCCGCAACTACGACGGGTCCTGGACCGAGTGGGGCAACGCGGTGCGCGTGCCCGTCGAGAAGTGACGTGGGGCTGACGCACACTGTGAGCGTGAGCACCGACACCGACACCGACCGCGCCGCCCTGCCCACGGCCCTGGCCGAGATCGCCGAGGACTTCTCCTCGGTCCCCGTCCGCGACCGGCTCGAGCTGCTGCTGGAGTTCAGCGACGGCCTGCCCGACCTGCCCGAGCGCTACGTCGGGCACCCGGAGAAGCTCGAGCAGGTCGACGAGTGCCAGTCGCCACTGTTCCTCGTCGTCGAGCTCGACGAGGCCGCGGACGGGTCAGTCGGGGACCGGCGGGTGCACCTGTTCTTCCAGGCACCCGCCGAGGCCCCGACCACGCGCGGCTTCGCCGGCATCCTGCACGAGGGCCTTGACGGCCTGACCGTCCCGGAGGTGCTCGCCGTCCCCGACGACGCGCCCTACCGCTTCGGCCTGGCCGAGGCCGTGTCCCCGCTGCGGCTGCGGGGCATGGTCGCCATGCTCAGCCGGATCAAGCGTCAGGTGCGGCTGAAGTCCGCCGCCTGACCCTCGCTCGCCTGCTGCTGGTCCTCGTGCCGCCGACGCGGCATGAGGGCCAGCGCGGCGAGGGAGACCACGCAGCAGCCCACGATGTACCAGCTGATCCCCGTGCTGGACTTCGTCGAGGACAGGATCGCCGCCGCGATGAGCGGCGCCGGGCCACCGGCCACGACCGAGGCGAGCTGGTAGCCGATCCCCGCACCGCTGTAGCGGACGTTGGTGCCGAAGCTCTCGGCGATGAGCGCCGCCTGCGGGCCGTACTGCATGTCGTGGACCACCAGTGAGACCACGATGGCCAGCAGCACCAGGCCCGCGGACCGGGTGTTGAGCAGGCCGAAGTAGGGGAAGGCGAACAGCGCCGTGCAGACGATGCCGGCGCCGTAGACGCGCTTGCGCCCCAGCCGGTCGGAGAGGTGCCCGAAGAACGGCACGCTGACCAGGCCGAGCCCAGCGGCGAGCAGGCTGTCGTTGAGCAGGTCACCCTTGTCCAGGGCGAGCTCCTTGGTGCCGTAGGTCAGCACGAAGGTGATGAACAGGTAGAACGGCGCCTGCTCCGACATCCGCACGAACGCCGAGGTGAGGATCGCGCGCGGGTGCCGCCTGATCGCCTCCCAGGCCGGCTGGCGCACGACGTCCTCGGTGCTCTGGACCTGGGCGAACTCGGGGCTCTCCAGCACCTGGAGCCGCACGTAGAGCCCGATGCCGACCAGCACGATGCTGACGAGGAACGGCACCCGCCAGCCCCAGGTCTCGAAGCCGTCCCCGGTCACCGAGGTCATCAGCTTGACCATGCCGGTGGACAGCAGCAGCCCGATCGGCACACCGAGCTGCGGCCAGCTGGCCATCAGGCCGCGTCGACCCCTGGCACCCCACTCCATGGACATCAGCACCGAGCCGCCCCACTCACCGCCCACGCCGATGCCCTGGACGATCCGCAGCAGGGTGAGGATGACCGGGGCGGCCAGGCCGATGCTGGCGTGGCTGGGCAGGACGCCGATGAGGAAGGTGGCGACCCCCATGAGCATCAGCGTCGTGACGAGGGTGGCCTTGCGTCCCACCCGGTCACCGAAGTGGCCGAAGACTGCCGCCCCGATCGGGCGGGCGGCGAAGCCGACGAACTGGGTGCTGAACGCCGCCAGCACCCCGGCGTAGGTCGAGCTGTCGGGGAAGAACACCGACGGGAACACCAGCGCCGCCGTCGTGCCGTAGAGGAAGAAGTCGTACCACTCCACGGTCGTGCCGACGGTGCTGGCGAGCACCGCCCGGCGCCGCTGACCGGCCACGAGCGCCCGGTCCTGGATCTGCTCAGACATGCCACACCCCTTTGTCGAGACGCGCTCCGGGACGCAGCCCTCCCCCGACGGGGCTGCTACTGCAGGCTCATCCGTGGCTCACCGGCCACCAGGCCCGTGCCGGCGATGGAGCAGGTGCCGCCGCGCGGCATACCGGCGTTGTAAGCCTGTCGCACGCAGCTGCGCACCGCCATCTGAGCCCAGTAGTTGGGGTGCAGGCTCTCCTGGATGTAGTAGTCGCTGCCGGCGGTGGAGACGGTGCGGATCTGGTTGACCCACTCGGTCTGGTCGACCGCACCGGCCTGGGTCCAGGAGGACAGGCCCTTCTCCTCGTACAGGCCCACGGTGTTCTCGCACAGCCGGCGGCCGTTGAGCGCCGAGGCCAGCTCGAGGGTGCGCACCCCGGTGACGCCGGAGGCGGCGACCGCGTTGCGCACGGTGGCGTTGATGGTGGCGAGGGCCGAGGTGTTGGCCCAGTCGGCGTCCTTGTTCCAGAAGCCGCAGCCGCCGGTGGACTGGCGGGTGTAGCCGGTCTGGGAGTAGCGGAAGCCCGAGGACGGCGGGATCGGCGAGGGGTAGGTCTGCACGAGCATGGTCCAGGAGCCGTCGGCGTAGCCGGCGTTGCGCATCCCGGTGCGCACGTTCTGCAGCGCGGCGACGATCCGCGACTGGACCGCGCTGACGTTGGCGGAGGTGAAGTTCGAGGTCACCGAGGAGTCGTCGTTGCAGTAGTCCGGCGCCCAGGACGGGGAGGCCAGGAAGTCCTGCACGCACTGCTGGACGATCGAGCCGAAGTTGAAGTCGTTGCCGCCGATGCCGACGACCACCATCTTGACGTTGTGGCCGGTGGCGAAGGTCTGCAGCATCCTGGCCTGGCCCTGCTGGCCGGCCCCGTTGTCGGCGAAGTCCAGGCCGGGCTTGAAGTAGCCGTCGCTGTCGGTGAACGTCGTCGTGCGCGCGCCGGAGCAGGCCAGGTCCATGCCGTTGACCCCACCGCCGATGTAGGCCTCGTCGGCCTTGCTGCGGTGGCACCGCGGGATCTGCTCGGCGGTGTTGCTGGCGTTGTCGAAGTAGGCGGTGGAGCCCAGCGCGTCGGCCGGCGCCTCGCTGTTGTCGGAGCTGCCCGCCCACCGGCCGGCCTCGCCGGAGATGTAGCTGTCGCCGACCGTGACGACCCACGGGGTGCCCGACCCGGGACCGTCCGCGGCCGCCGGCGCGGCCAGGGCCAGGCCGCCGAGGGTGCTGGCGCCGAGGGTCAGGGCGAGGAGGGCCTCACCGAGGCGGTGGCGGCGGAAGAAGCCGGGGCGGGACTCGTAGTGCGAGGTCATGCAGGACGCTCCAAGCGACGCAGCGAGGTGCCCTCTCGTGAAGGCCCGGCGCAGCGTGGCACTTTGTCCCGATTTGCGGCTAGACCTCTTGACCAAGATTTGACTGTCGTTGGCCTGATGTTGGATGGAAGGGTGAGCTCTGTTCCCACCCCCGGCCGCCCTGTGGACGCCCCGGGACACGTCGCCGTCGTGTTCGGCCCCGACGTGGCGGCCCTGTCCGGCGACGGGGTCGAGCTGTGCGGCAGCCCCGGGCAGGTGCGCGACCGGGTGGCCGGGCTCGAGGCCGAGCGCCACCCGCGGTGGACCTGGTGGGCGGCCGGCGGCGACGGGCGCGCCCTGGTGGCACACGGCATCCGGCCGCAGCGGTGCTGGGACGTCGCCGAGGCCCACCGCGTCCTGGCGGGGGGCTGGGCGGCCGGGGCGGACCGGGCCTGGGCGGTCGCCGCGGGGCTGGACGTCGAGGCCCTCCCCCGCCCGGCCGGCGGCGACCTGTTCGACCTCGTCACCGCCGACGACGCCGGAGACCCCGACTCGGCGGTCCGTCCCGACGGATACCTGCGACCGGAGGCCCTCGAACCCGGCTGGCTCACCTGCCCGGAACGCGCGCTGTCGCTGGCACGTGCGGCGCTGCAGACCTCCTCCCGGCAGCGGGAGCTGCTGGCGCAGGGCGGTCCCCGCGCGGTGGGCTCGGCCACCTCCGAGTCCGCCGCGGCGCTGTTGTGCGTCGAGCTCGAGCTCGACGGGCTGCCGCTGGACCGGGCCCGCGCCGAGGAGCTCATCACCGCGGCCGCGGGCGAGCGCCCCCGCTCCGAGGAGCACGCCCGGCAGCTGCGGCGCGAGCGCGACGCCGCGGTCCTGGCCCACGCCCCCGGCCGGGAGTCCACCGACCTGCGCAACCCCGTGCAGGTGCGCGAGCTGCTCGCCTCGGTGGGCGTGGTGGTGCCCGACACGCGCGCCTGGCGGCTGGAGCCCTACCGGGGCGTGCACCCCCTGGTCGACGCGCTGCTGGCCTGGCGCAAGGCCGAGCGGATCGCGACGACCTACGGCTGGACGTGGCTGGACACCCACGTCGGCCCCGACGACCGGCTGCGCGGCGGGTGGACCGCCTGCGACGGCGCGGCCGGCCGCATGACCGCGCAGAACGGCCTGCACAACCTGCCCACCCCGCTGCGCCCGGCCGTCGCGGCCCACCCCGGGCACGTGCTGGTCCGGGCCGACCTGGGGCAGATCGAGCCGCGCGTGCTGGCCGCGGTCTCCGGGGACCGGGCGTTCGCCGAGGCCACCCGGGCCGCCGACCTCTACGCCCCGGTCGCCCAGGCGCTCGGGGTCGAGCGCGCCGTGGCCAAGGTCGCGGTCCTGGCTGCGATGTACGGCCAGACCAGCGGCGCCGCCGGCGAGGCGCTCAAGGACCTCCAGCGCGCCTATCCCGTGGCCATGGCCTACCTCGAGCGCGCGTATGCCGAGGGGCTGGCCGGGCGCGCGGTGCGCACCTTTGGGGGCCGGCGGGTGCCGATGTGGCAGCTGCCGCCGGACCTGCCCGCCTCGGCGGTCGGCGCCGCCACCGCGGCGCGCGGGCGCTTCGCCCGCAACGCGGTCATCCAGGGGGCTGCGGCCGAGCTGTTCAAGGCGTGGGTCGCGACGCTGCGCCTGGCTGTGCGCGACCTCGGCGCCGAGGTGGTGCTCTGCCTGCACGACGAGGTGCTCCTGCACGTGCCGCAGGAGGAGGCCGGCCAGGTCGCCCATCTGGTGGACGAGGTGCTCACCGCAAGCGCACGACGGTGGACCGGCTCGTCGGCCGTACAGTTCGTGGCGGACACCAGCGTCATCGCGCGGTGGTCCGACGCCAAGGCCTGACCGGCCGGCGTCCCGCACAGCAGGAGGAGAGACCCCGTGGAGATGAGGGACGTCAAGCAGGCAGCCCGGGAGGCCGGCGACCACCCGGCGGTGGAGGGGCTGGCCCGGGTCGGCTACGCGGTCAGCGGTGTCATGCACCTGCTCATCGCGTGGATCGGCCTGCAGCTGGCGTGGGCCGGCACCACGCAGTCGGCCGACCAGTCCGGTGCGCTGCAGTCGCTGGCCGGCAACGGCATCGGCAAGCTGACCCTGTGGGTGGCCGTCGTCGGCTTCCTCGGGCTGGCCCTGTGGCAGGTCACCGAGGCCGTGGGCGGCTACCACGGCACCGGCGCCCGCAAGTGGGGCGAGCGGCTCAAGGCGCTGGCCAAGGCCGTCGTCTACGCCGCACTCGCGTGGACCAGCTTCGCCTTCGCCCGCGGCCAGGTGGGCAAGAGCGGCAAGCAGCAGACCGTCGACTTCACCGCCTCGCTCATGAGCCGCAGCGGCGGGCGCACCCTGGTCATGCTGGTCGGCCTGGTCGTCATCGGCGTCGGCGTCTACCACGTGGTCAAGGGCGCGAAGAAGAAGTTCCTCCGGGACCTGGTCGAGCACCCGGGGACCGTCGCGGTCCGCGCCGGACAGATCGGCTACGTCGCCAAGGGCATCGCCCTGGTCATCGTGGGTCTGCTGTTCGTCGTCGCCGGCGCCCAGAAGAGCCCCGGCAAGGCGACCGGCCTCGACGGCGCCCTGCACGTCCTGCGCGCGCAGCCGATGGGCCCCGCCCTGCTGACCGTCGTCTCGCTGGGCTTCGCGGCCTACGCCGTCTACAGCTTCGCGCGGGCGCGCTACGCGCGGGTCTGAGCCACCCGGCATACCCACAGGTCAGCCCCGGGCGTGATCACGCCCGGGGCTGACCTGTCTGCTGACCGGCCTCAGTCCTCGTCGTCCTCGGCCTGGGTGCGCAGGAACTGCTCGAACTCCGCGCCGATCTCGTCGGCGGTGGGCAGCTCGCTGACGTCGGTCGCGAGCAGGCTCGGGCGCTGGCGGCCCTGGATGAAGCTGTCGTACTGGCGCTCGAGCGCCTCGACGACCTGGGCCACCTCCTCCGAGCCGGCGATCTCCTGGGCGATCTCGGCCCGGTTGAGGCCGGCCGCCGCCGCGAGGCCCTCGGTCGGGATGGCCAGGCCGGTCGCGGCGATGACGGCGTTGAGCCCGGTGAGCGCGGCGTCGGCGTACTCGGACTGGGCGAGGTAGTGCGGCACGTGCACGGCGTAGCCGAGCGCGTCGTGGCCGGCCTCCCCCAGCCGCAGCTGCAGCAGCGCGGTGATGCTCGCCGGCACCTGGACGGTGCCGAAGACGGGGTCGTGGGCACCGATGAGCCGCGGGTCCGTGGCGTGCGGGGTCATGCCGATCGGGCGGGTGTGCGGGACGGCCATGGGTATGCCGTGCACGCTCACCGTGAGCGTCACCCCGAGGTGGACGACGAGCTGGCGCACGGCCTCGATGACCCGCTCCCACTGGTAGTCGGGCTCGGGGCCGGCGAGGACCAGGAACGGCACGCCGTCGGCGTCGACGACCCGGTGCAGGACCAGCGAGGGGTCGGCATAGCCGGACCAGCGGTCGCGGTCGAAGGTCATGGCCGGGCGCCGGCCGCGGTAGTCGAGCAGCTGGTCGACGTCGAAGGACGCCACGACGGTGTGGTCGAGGGACTCGAGGACGTGCTCGGTGAGCAGGCGCTGGGTCTGCCCGGCGTCGACGAAGCCGCCGAGTGAGACGAGCAGCACGGACGCACGCAGGTCGCGCGGGTCGGTGTCGGTCTCGAACCGGTAGAGCTCGGACGGGTTCTGCACGGACGCGCCTTTCGTCGGACGGTGTGGCTCCGGGGTCGGAGGCGTTGCACTCCAAGCATCTCAACACTTCGCGACGTGGCGGGATTCCGTCTGGGAAAAGCGGTTGTGGCAGGTCGGGGCGGGACGTAACCTGCCGGATGAAACGAAACTGTTTCGTTTCATCCGACCGCCGGACGGGCGGCGCAGACCAGCGCCGGAGCCCCCGGCACGACCCCCGGAGGACGCACCACCCATGACTGCACCGACCACCCGACCGCGTGTCGAGGGCGAGCGTGAGGCGGAGATCTTCGACGCCACCGCCCGCCTGCTGGTCGAGCACGGCTACGACCGGCTCACCCTCGACGCGATCGCGACGGCGGTCAAGGCCAGCAAGGCCACGCTGTACCGGCGCTGGTCCGGCAAGGCCGACCTGGTCATCGACAGCCTGGAGCACCTCAAGGGCCCCGAGCACCGCGAGCCGGTGGACACCGGCAGCCTGCGCGGGGACCTGCTGGCCGTGGCCTGCAGCGAGGGAGGACTGACCGACGAGATGCCGGTGGGCATCATCGGCGCGCTGATCCCGGCACTGCACCGCGACCCCGACCTGACGCGCGCCTTCCAGGAGCGCTTCATCGGGCCCAAGCTCGCCCTCGCCGCCGCGGCCTTCGACCGGGCCCGCCAGCGGGGCGAGGTCGGGGCCGACGCCGACCTCGCGTTCCTGGCCCGGATCCTGCCGTCGATGGCCACGCACGAGATGTTCGTCTTCGGCACCTGCGTCACCCGCGAGCACGTCACCCGCATCGTCGACGAGGTGGTGCTGCCCGCCTGCCGGGCCACCCTCGCCGACCACTGACCTCCCGGCCGCGGTCTGTCAGACCCCGGCGGGATGCTGAACCACTTCCACCTTCACGAAGGGACCGGACACGAGATGTCCAGCAACACGACCGCGGAGGCGGTCACCCCAGGCCAGGCCGACGCCGGCGACCACGGTCACCGGCACCTCGGCCTCGCGCTGACGATCATCAGCGCCGCGCAGCTCATGGTCGTGCTCGACGGCACGATCGTGAACATCGCGCTCCCCCACATCCAGACCGACCTCGGCTTCACCGCGAGCAACCTGTCCTGGGTCGTCAACGCCTACACCCTGGCCTTCGGTGGGCTGCTGCTGCTCGGTGGTCGCCTCGGCGACCTGCTCGGGCGCCGCCGGATGTTCGTCATCGGTGTGCTGATCTTCGCCGCGGCCTCGCTGTTCGGTGGCCTCGCCCAGAACGAGGCGATGCTGCTGGCCTCGCGCGCCCTGCAGGGCCTCGGCGCCGCC
Organism: Oryzihumus leptocrescens; assembly: GCF_006716205.1. Lineage (GTDB taxonomy): Bacteria > Actinomycetota > Actinomycetes > Actinomycetales > Dermatophilaceae > Oryzihumus > Oryzihumus leptocrescens. The sequence goes on from NZ_VFOQ01000001.1 coordinate 2,416,448, forward strand.
ATCGCCTCGCCCACGGCGCTGGCGCTGATCACCACCACCTTCCCGGCGGGTCCGCCGCGCAACCGGGCGTTCGCGGTCTACGCGGCGATGTCGGGGGCCGGTGCCGCCGTCGGGCTCATCCTCGGTGGCGTGCTCACCGAGTCCTCCTGGCGCTGGACGTTCTTCGTCAACGTGCCGATCGGCATCGTGGTTGCCGTGCTCGCCCCGCGGTTCCTCGGTGAGTCAGCGCGTCAGCACGGAGCCTTCGACATCCCCGGCGCGCTCACCGGCACCCTCGGCCTGGGCTCGCTGGTCTACGGCCTGACCCACGCCGCTCCCCCGAACCACTGGGGCGACGCCCTGACCGTCGGGCCGATCGTCGTCGGCCTCGTCCTGCTGGCCGCGTTCGTGGTCATCGAGCGGCGCGCGGAGCACCCGCTCCTGCCGTTCCGCATCCTCGCCGACCGCACCCGTGGCGTGAGCTTCACGGTCATGCTCGTCGTCGGCGCCGCGATGTTCTCGATGTTCTACTTCCTCGGCCTGTTCATCCAGCAGGTGCTCGGTTACTCCCCGGTCAAGACCGGCTTCGCGTTCCTGCCGTTCAGCTTCGGCGTGGTCATCGCCGCGCAGATCGCCTCGCGCCTGATCAACCGGGTCGACCCGCGCTGGATCGCCGGCGCCGGCACGCTGCTGGCCGCAGGCGGCATGTGGGGCTTCTCCCACCTGACCGTCACCAGCGAGTACGTCACCGGGCTGCTGCCGTTCATCCTCATGCTGTCGTTCGGCATGGGCCTGACCTTCGTGCCACTGACGCTGACCGCCGTGGCCGGCGTGGCCAAGAAGGACTCGGGCGTGGGCTCGGCCGTGCTCAACACCATGCAGCAGGTCGGTGGCACGCTGGGGCTCGCGACGCTGGCGACGGTCGCGGCCTCCAACGGCACGCAGCGGGCGCTCCAGCTCGCCGCGGCCATGAAGGCCAAGGGTGGCACCGGCCAGCAGCCGTCCCCGGAGGCCATGGCCCGGGCCAGGCACCAGATCGCGCTGGCAGCCCAGACCTACGGCTCGACCCGGGCCTTCGTCGTCGCGGCCTGCATGATCCTCGGCGGTGCCGTCATCACGGTGATCGGCCTCAACATCAAGCACCAGCGGCTCGCGGCCGACGGCGCCGACGCCCCGGTTGCAGTCCACGCGGCCTGACCCATCACCGGCCGGCCGTGCCGGCCGGGCACACCGTCGACGGGGCGGGCTCCCTCCCGGGGGCCCGCCCCGTCGACGTCTCGGATGTCCGACCTGCCCGATCCGCCCTAGATTCGCGCCATGACGCTTCTGGCGGGGACGGGGTCCCTGATGACGGCAGCCCTGATGATCGGGGGAAGCATGCTCGGCACGAACGCCGCCGCGCCCGGAGACGACCCGGGTGGCGCGCCGCGGTACGGCGGCGAGCACACGGCATACCGGTGGGTGGACTCCCCCACCGGCAGCGACGCCAGGCTGCGCGGGCTGTCCGCGGTCTCGCGCGAGGTCGCCTGGGCGAGCGGCACGGGTGGCACGGTGCTGCGGACCACCGACGGCGGCCGCTCGTGGGAGTCGGTCGGCCCGGCGGGCACCGAGGCGCTGCAGTTCCGCGACATCGAGGCGACGTCGGCCCAGCACGCCGTGGCCCTGTCGATCGGCGAGGGCGAGGACAGCCGGGTCTTCGTGACCGACGACGGCGGGCGCTCGTGGGCGGAGTCGTTCCGCAACACCGACGCGCGCGCGTTCTACGACTGCATGGCGTTCTTCGACCACCGCAACGGCCTGGCCGTGAGCGACCCGGTGGACGGGCAGTTCCGGCTGGTCCGGACCCGGGACGGCGGCCACTCGTGGTCCCCGGTCGACCCGGCGGGCATGCCCTCGGCCGAGCCCGGCGAGTTCGGGTTCGCCGCGAGCGGCACCTGCCTGACGACCGGGCCGGGCCACCAGGCGTGGCTCGCGACGGGCGGGGTCAACCCGGCGCGGGTGTTCAGCAGCCACGACGGCGGCACCACCTGGTCGGTGACCGGCACGCCCGTCGCCGGCGCGGAGGCCGGCGGGATCTTCTCGGTGCGGTTCCGCGACGCGCGCCGCGGCGTGGTGGTGGGTGGCGATTTCACCGACCCGACCGGGGCGAGCGACAACGCCGCCTGGACCGCGGACGGCGGGCGCAGCTGGCATCCCGTGGCCGGCCGCTCCCCCGGTGGCTACCGCTCCGGCTCCGCGTGGGTGCACGGGACCCACGAGACCGCCCTGGCGGTCGGCCCGACCGGCTCCGACGTCTCGCTCGACGGCGGGCGCTCCTGGACGGCGTTCGACACCGGCAGCCTCGACAGCGTCGAGTGCGCGGCCGACGGTGCGTGCTGGGGCTCGGGCGAGCACGGCCGGGTGGCGCGCCTGTCCCGCGGCTGACGATCGCGGTCAGCGGGCCGGCGGCTGCGCCCCCTGGTGGGCGATGCACTCAGCCGCCGCCCGCATCGCCGCGTCGGGGCCGTCCACGAGGTAGCCCGCGGCCAGGGCGTCACCGGCCCCGGTGACGTCGACGACCGGTCCCGGCACGGGCACGTGCTCGTGGTGGATGCCGCCGTCGAAGAACCCCGACCCACGGTCACCGCGCTTGACCACGGCCTCGCAGTCGACGTCGGCCAGCGAGGCGGGCTCCACGCCGAGGACCTGCCACTCGGCCTCGTTGCCGAACACCACCTCGGGGCGCAGGTCCTGCACCAGCGTCCAGAACCGTTGCACGCCAAAGCTCGTGACCATCCCCGCGGAGGCCAGGTCGACCCCCACCCGCAGGCCCCGGACGTGGGCCTCGTGCGCCGCGGCGACGAGGACGTCGGGGTCCGGCGCACGCAGCAGCAGGTAGCCCGACAGGTGCAGCCAGTCCGCGCCGGCCAGCCAGGCCGGGTCCGCCAGCGACGCGTCGATCCACGACAGGTCCCCGGGGTCGGAGGCCAGGGTGCGGTGGCCCTGGGTGGTCAGCGACACCACCGCACCGGCGTCGGCGTCCCGGGGGCGGCCGTGCAGGGTGATCCCCCGCTGGCGCAGCTGCTCGTCGAGCATCGTGCCGACCGCTCCGGTGGTCCGGGGGCCGAACAGCCGGGCCCCACCGCCGAGATGGCGCACCCAGGCGGCGACGTTGGCGGCCTGCCCACCGGCCGACAGCGAGATCCGGGCCGGGGTGTCGTCGTCCTCGCGCAGCGGGTGGTCGGTGGCCACGATGATGTCCAGCATCACATCGCCGGCGACACAGACGACAACGGGCATGAGGGCCTCCCGGGTGCTTAGGGTGCTGCCGTGATCATTGCCGACGAGGTCCGCTCCGCGCTCGAGGACGGCCGGGGTGTCGTCGCCCTGGAGTCCACGATCATCAGCCACGGCCTGCCCACGGAGTCCAGCGCGCGCGTCGCCCGCCAGATCGAGCACGCGGTTCGCGGGTCGGGTGCGGTTCCGGCCACCATCGCGGTGGTCGACGGGCAGGTCCGCATCGGCCTGGACGACGCCGGGCTCGAGCGGATCGCCACCGACCCGGTCGTGGTCAAGTCGAGCATCCGCGACCTGGGCAACGTCTGCGCCGCCGGGCTGACCGGCGCGACCACGGTGGCGTCCACGGCATACCTGGCCCACCGGGCGGGCATCCGGGTGTTCGCCACCGGCGGCCTGGGCGGGGTGCACCGCGGCGCCGCCCACAGCTTCGACGAGTCGGCCGACCTGCCGGCGCTGGCCTCGGTGCCCATCGCGCTGGTCTGCGCCGGGGTGAAGTCGATCCTCGACGTCGGGGCGACGCTGGAGCGGCTGGAGACGCTGTCGGTGGAGCTCGTCGGGTACGGCACCTCACGCTTCCCCGGCTTCTACATCCAGGACAGCGGGTATGCCGTTCCCTGGGTCGCGCGGTCCGCGGACGAGGTCGCGGCGGTGCTGCGCGCCCGGGACGGGTTGGGGCTGCCCCAGGCCCTGGTCGTGGCCAACCCGATCGCGGACGGCAAGGAGATGCCGCGCGACCTGCATGACGCGACGCTGGCGTCCGGCCTGGAAGCCCTTGCGGCACAAGGGATAACCGGCAAGGACGTCACGCCGTTCCTGCTCGCGTGGTTCCACGAGCACACGCACGGCGTCAGCCTTCAGGCCAACATCGACCTGGTGCTCGGCAACGCGCAGGTCGCCGGTGAGGTGGCCTGTGCGCTGACTCGCTGACGGGCGGAGTCGTCCCGTCACGTGAGGCCGAGCGGGGAGGCTCCCCCGTTCGGGAGGCCTCCGGTCGGGATGACGCCGACCAGCCAGGCGAGGGCGACCGCTTCCAGCTGCGAGCGGGCGCCCAGCTTGGTGAGCACGCCGCGGATGTGGGTGCGGACGGTGGCCTCGGCCACCACCCAGCTGGCGGCGATCTGCTGAGCCGAGCGGCCATGGCCCATCGCGACGAGCACCTCGGTCTCGCGCTCTGTCAGCTGCCGGAAGGGAGCAAGCTCCTCGTCCCTACGCCGCCGGGTTCGGACCAGCTCGCACAGCAACGACGTGCGGACCGCGGGGTCGAGTGGCCCGGGAGCCTCCAGTGCACGCCGGGTTGTCCCGAGCACCTGCTCGAAGCCGGTGCCCTTCACCAGGTGTCCGATCGCGCCGCGCTCCAGGGCAGCGGCAATCCGCATGGGGTCGGCAGAGCCGGTCAGGACCAGGACGGTGCGTCCCGCTGCCACGAGCGGCTCGACCAGCTGGCCGCCGTCGCCGCCGGGCCCGAGGTCCAGGTCGAGGAGCACCAGCCGTGCCGGCAGGGCAGTGATCCGCGGCAGCAGGTCCCCGGGCCCGGTGACCGGCACCGCCGCGGTCGGGATGCCCTCGGCCTCCAGAGCGGCACACAGGGTCTCCGCCAGGATCACGCTGTCCTCGACCACGGCAACCAGCGGAGGGGCTGAGGCGCCGGTCCCCGTCATGGCCTCGCCCTGCTCTGCCGACTCCTGCGCAGCCTGCACGACATTCCCCATGCGTCCCCTCCGACGGCCCCGGTGTCATTTGTCCCCGACGCAACGAGGTGCCTTCCCCCGTCCGCCGGACGGGAGCCTGACATGACGGGGTGAGGCACAACTCATGCAAATGGTGGATCTCCACAAATCTGATGACGACCCAGCCCATCCCCTCCCCGCACTCTCATGACTGCCGTCCTCGGCACCAGCGGCGAACGCCAGCTGGTCAATCACGAGAAGGAGAAAGACACATGACCACTCGCAAGCTCGCCATGGCAGGGGCCCTGGGGCTGGCCTCGCTCGGACTCATCGGGGCCGGCGCCGGCGCCACGTTCACCGACGCGGTCAACGTCCAGCAGAAGATCACCGCCGGCACGATCGACATGCAGCTCACCTCCCCGAACAGCACCGTGAGCTTCAGCTCGGACCGCAAGACGGCGACGTTCGCCGACCTCGGCCCGACCGCGTCAACGTTCACCAGCGGCGCCGTGGCGACGACCATCACCAACCACGGCACCGTCACCGCCAACGCCATCCAGCTGTCGGCCAGCCACGTGCTCGGCACCGACGCCCACAGCGCGGCTCTCGCCTCGGAGCTGTGCGTCAAGATCGTCTCCAGCAACCAGGTGGCCTACGACGGCACGCTTTCCGGGCTGGAGAGCCACCCGCTGCAGCTGCGGGGCCCGGTGCCTCCGGGGGGCACCGACTCGTTCACCACGGAGTTCTATGCCGGGGGCGCCCACGCTGCACCGGGGTGCACCAGCCTGGACAACGCTGCCGAGGGTGGCGTCGTCACGCCCACGGTGACCGTCAGCTACCAGGGCTGAGCGCTCGCGTGGTGGGCCGGCCGGAGCCGGCCCACCACGCGCCCCAACACCATCGAAGGGACACATCATGAGCTCCTCACCCCACACGCCGGGCCGCCGCTGGCGCCGGTGGTCGGCCAACGCGGCACTCCTCGTGCTCGCCCTGGCCTTCGTGACCGCGGCCGCTGGGGTGCTCACGGGCCGGTACCAGGTCCGCCCGGTCCTGTCCTCGAGCATGGCCCCCAAGCTGCCCGTCGGCAGCGTCGTCGTGACCCAGCGGGTGCCGATGTCGCGGGTCCGCACCGGCGACGTGATCGTCTTCCACCGGCCGGGGGCGCCGGACCAGCTGGTCGTCCATCGCATCACGACCCTCAGCCGCGCAGGCGGGACGGTCGTCGTGCGCACCAAGGGGGACGCCAACCCCGCCGCAGACCCGTGGACCGCCTCGCTGCGCGGAGGCACGGCATACCGGGCTGTCGCCGACGTGCCCTGGGTGGGCTACGCGGCAGTGTGGGCCCACTCCCCCGGCACGCGGCGCGGCACCCTGCTCGCCGGCGGCCTGCTCGCGCTCGCCGCCGCCGTCACGGCAGCCTGGCCCGGTCGGTCGCGCCGGCGGCTGCGCAGCCCCGCCACACCGTCGGCAGATCCGACTGACCTGACCACGCCCAGCGGGGCAGTCGCGCCCGCGAGCTGACCCCTCAGGCGGGGCGGTGGGCCATGACATAGCCCTGAGGCTGCTTCTCGTGCGGGGCCGGCTCGCACACCATCCGCGCGTCGATGACCAGGCCCGCCTGGTCGAGCAGATCGGTCACGAGCTCCATCGGGGTCCAGTAGACCTGCAGAGACAGGTTGTGGCCGTAGGCGTGCTGCAGGTGGACCTGGCGGTCCCCCACCTTGAACGCGGTGATCAGTGGGGCGCCGGGCGCCAGCACGCGATGGACCTCGGCAAACACCTCGGGCAGCTGCGCCGGGGGCGTGTGGACGGTGGAGTACCACAACAGGGCGCCACCGAGGTAGCCGTCGGGCAGGTCGAGGTCGAGGATCGACCCCACCTCGAAGCGCAGGTCGGGGTGACGGCGCCGTGCCTCGGCGACCATGCCGGGTGACAGGTCGACCCCGAAGGCGTCGACCCCGAGCGAGGCCAGGTGGCCGGTCACGCGGCCGGGGCCGCAGCCCAGGTCGCCCACCGGCCCGAGACCGGCGGTCGTGGCCGTCTCTGCGAAGGCCGCGAGCAGCCCCCGGTCTACGGGGCGCGCGTCCAGCTCGTCCTCGAGCAGCGCGGCGTAGGAGCCGGCGACCGTGTCGTAGGACGTCTGCGTCGCGGCGAGGTCCTCCGTGGACGGCAGCGGGCCGCGGACGGGGACGGACACGGAGGCGCGGGGTGCGGTGGCGGGGGGCACGGCGGCGACCCTAGCGGCGCCGCCGGGCGGCGTCATGCGGACTCGACGGCGTCCATCGCCTTGTAGATGCGCTTCTCCGAGACCGGGTATGCCGTGCCGAGCGTCTGCGCGAACAGGCTCACCCGCAGCTCCTCGACCATCCAGCGCAGGTCGCGCACGTCGTCCGCGGCGCGACGGGTGGGCGGTAGCGAGGCCAGCAGGTCGGCATACTCCGCCTGGACGCGCTCGACGACGGCGAGGCGCTCGGCGTCGCGGGCCAGCTCACCCGGTGCCTTGTCGATGCGCACGAGCATGGCGCGCAGGTAGCGCTCGACGTGACGAAGCCGCGAGTAGCCGGTCTCGGCAACGAACCCGGGGTGGATGAGCGACTGGAGCTGGGCCGTCAGGTCAGCCCTGAGTGCCCCGACGAGCGGGCTGGTCAGCCCGGACAGGGCCACCTCGACGGCGCGGGCACGCAACAGCACCGGCTCGACGAACGCGACCACGTCGAGGACGCGCGGAACGACGTTCTGGCGGACCACCGCCAGCGTCTCATCGAACTCGGCCGGGGTGCGCACCGTGCCCCCGGGCCGCTCGGCCACCAGGGAGTCCACCGCGCAGGCCAGGCAGTCCTCCAGGAGGACCGGCACACTGCCATGAGGGTTGTTGCCGAGGGTGAGCTTCTGGGCGTTGGTCAGGGTGGCCAGCACCCGCTTCCACGGCGCCGTGGTGTTGAGCAGCAGCAGCCGGCGCACGCCCAGGCGGCTGGCCGCGTCGCGCTCGGCCGCGGTCGGCAGCACCTCGACCGAGACGCTGTCGCCGTGGTCGACGACCGCCGGGAAGCCCTGGATGACCCGCTCCCCCGACTTGCGCTCGAACGTCGCCGGAAGGTCCCCGAAGTCCCACTGCCGCAGGCCTTTTCGCTCCACCGACGACGCGGCGCGAGCCATCGTCTGGCGCACCTGCGGCGCGAGTCGGGCCTTGAGCGCCTCGAGGTCCTTGCCCTCACCCAGCACCTTCCGCCGGCGGTCCTCGACCCGGAAGGTGATGCGGAGGTGGTCGGGCACCCGCGACCAGTCCCAGTCCATCGGGTCGATGCCGGTGCCGGTGCGCGCCTTGAGCGCCCGGGCCAGCTCGTCGGTGATCGGCCCGGCAGCCGGGTCGGCGTCGGCGAGGGCCGCCGCAGCGTGGTCGGGCGTGGGCACGAAGCTGCGCCGGATGGCCTTGGGCAGCGACTTGAGCAGCGCGGTCGCCAGGTCGTGGCGCAGCCCGGGCACCTGCCAGTCGAAGCCGTCCGGCTCGACCTGGTTGAGCACGTCGACCGGCACGTGCACCGTGACGCCGTCGGCCGCCGTCCCGGGCTCGAACTGGTAGCTCACCGGCAGCTCGATCGCGCCCTGCCGCCACACCTGCGGGTAGTCGTCGGCGCTGACGGCCCCGGCCTCGTCGGTGACCAGCAGGTCCTCGGTGAAGGTCAGCAGGTCCGGCTGCTCGCGCCGGGTCTGCTTCCACCACGAGTCGAAGTGCCGCCCGGACACGACCTCGGCCGGGATCCGCTTGTCGTAGAAGGCAACCAGCGTCTCGTCGTCGACGATGAGGTCGCGCCGGCGGGCCCGCGCCTCGAGCTCGCCGAGCCGCTCGATGAGCGCCCGGTTGTCGTGGAAGAAACGGTGCTCGGTGTCCCAGTCCCCCTCGACGAGGGCGTGCTGGATGAACAGCTCGCGGGACTCCTCGGGGTTGACCCGCCCGTAGCCGACCTTGCGACCGGCGACCAGGGGCACGCCATACAGGGTGACCTTCTCCAGCGCGACGGCACTGGCGCGCTTGCGCTCCCAGTGCGGCTCGGAGTACTGCCGCTTCACCAGGTGCTGGGCCTGCTTCTCCACCCACGCCGGGTCGATGCGGGCGTTGACCCGGGCCCACAGCCGCGTGGTCTCGACCAATTCGGCGGCCATGACCCACTGCGGCTGCTTCTTGAACAGCGAGGAGCCGGGCGAGATGCCGAAGCGGGCACCGCGGGCGCCGAGGTACTCCCGCTTCTCGACGTCACGCAGACCGATGTGCGAGAGGAGCCCGGCGAGCAGCGACTGGTGGACCTGGTCCGGCGTGGCCGGCGTCTGGTTCGGTTGCAGGTCGAGGGACTTGCACGCCTGCTTGAGCTGGCTGTGCAGGTCCTGCCACTCGCGCACGCGCAGGTAGTGGAGGTACTCCGCCTTGCACATCCGGCGGAAAGCACTGCCGCTCAACGCCTTCTGCTGCTCACGCAGGTAGTCCCACAGGTTGGTCAGCGCCATGAAGTCGGAGTGCTCGTCGGCGAAGCGCCGGTGCAACTCGTCGGCCTGTTGCTGCTTGTCGGCCGGCCGCTCGCGCGGGTCCTGGATCGACAGCGCGGCCACGATGACGAGCACCTCGCGCAGCGCGCCGTTGCGGTCGGCCTCGAGCACCATGCGCGCCAGGCGCGGGTCGAGCGGCAGATGCGCGATCGACCGGCCGTATGCCGTGAGCCGCTTGCGCGGGTCGGTCACCTCCGGGCGGATCGCCTCGAGCTCCTCGAGCAGCCGCACCCCGTCGCTGATCTGGCGGGAGTCGGGCGGGTCGACGAACGGGAAGCGGGCGATGTCGCCCAGCCCCAGGGAGGTCATCTGGAGGATGACCGAGGCCAGGTTGGTGCGCAGGATCTCCGGGTCGGTGAACGCCGGCCGGTTCTCGAAGTCCTCCTCCGAGTAGAGCCGGATGGCGATGCCGTCGGCGACCCGGCCGCACCGCCCGGACCGCTGGCGGGCGCTGGCCTGGGAGATCGGCTCGATCGGCAGCCGCTGCACCTTGGTGCGCTGGCTGTAGCGGGAGATGCGGGCGGTGCCGGCGTCGATGACGTAGCGGATGCCGGGCACGGTCAGCGAGGTCTCGGCGACGTTGGTGGCGAGCACGACCCGTCGCCCGGTGTGCGAGCCGAAGACGCGGTGCTGCTCGGCCGCGGAGAGCCGGGCGTAGAGCGGCAGGATCTCGGTGTGCGGCAACGACATCCCGGTGAGGGCGTCGGCGGTGTCGCGGATCTCCCGCTCGCCGGAGAGGAACACGAGGATGTCCCCGGTGCCCTCGGTCCACAGCTCCTCGACGGCCTGGCAGATGCCGGTGACCTGGTCGCGGTCCTCCTCGCGGGTCTCGCCGGCGAGCGGCCGGTAGCGGACCTCGACGGGGTAGGTGCGCCCGGACACCTCGATGATCGGCGCCGGCACGCCGTCGTGGGCGAAGTGCCGGGCGAACCGCTCGGGGTCGATGGTCGCCGAGGTGACGATGACCTTGAGGTCGGGCCGGCGCGGCAGCAGCTGCTTGAGGTAGCCGAGGATGAAGTCGATGTTGAGCGACCGCTCGTGCGCCTCGTCGATGATGATCGTGTCGTACTTGCGCAGGTCGCGGTCGCGCTGCATCTCCGACAGCAGGATGCCGTCGGTCATGACCTTGACCAGGGTGTCGTCGCTGGAGCGGTCGGTGAAGCGCACCTGGTAGCCGACGGCGGTGCCGAGCTCGGTGCCCAGCTCCTCGGCGATGCGCTCGGCGACCGAGCGCGCGGCGATCCGGCGCGGCTGGGTGTGCCCGATGAGCCCTTCGACGCCGCGGCCGAGCTCGAGGCAGATCTTGGGCAGCTGGGTGGTCTTGCCCGACCCGGTCTCGCCGGCGACGATCACCACCTGGTTGTCACGGATGGCGGCGGCGATGTCGTCCTTCCGCGCCGCGACCGGCAGGTCCTCGGGGTAGGTGACCGTCGGCATGGCGGCCCGGCGGCGCGCCATACGGGCCTCACGGGCGGCCTGCCGCGCGGCGTCGCGCTCGGCGCGCTGCTCAGAGGTGAGCCGGTCCGGCCGGCGCGGGCCCGGGGAGCGCTGACCCGACGAGCGCGACCGGCCGCGGGCACGCCGCGGCTGGGGGGAGGGCTCGGCGGACATGGGTCTCAGGATAGGTGGCGGCCGCCGGTGGCCTCGACCGAGTTCCGGCCTCCGCGGAGGGTTGTCGGGGTCAGGACCCTGACAACCCTCCGCTCAGCGGTGCAGCCAGCCCTCGAGCCGCCGCGTCAGGGCCGGCAGGACGAGGTAGGTCATGATCGGTGTGAGCACCACGGTCATGCACAGGACCCGGAGGACCACCGGCCAGTGCACGATGAGCGCGCCCAGCGTGAGCGTGGCGAGCAGGTTGACGGGGAAGAACGCCATCCAGATGAGCAGTGCCTGCTTCCACCGGGGCGGGGCATTCGGCCCGGCCGGGGCCTCGACCTTCGTGGACTCCGGCGGGTCGAACCAGCCCTCGATGCCGGTGCGGCGCTCGGCGCGTGTGTGCTCGACGAGGCCCTCGCCCGAGCGGAGCCACCACTGTCGCTCGGCGGAGGTCTCCCAGGCGTGCAGGCTCTCGTGGTCGGCGAACCGGTAGAGCATGTGCCACTCGTCGGAGGCGTCCCCCGGGCGGACCCATCCCGCGCCGAGGAAGCCGGGGAAGAGCTCGGCCATCGCCGTGCCCGCCCGGACCCAGGCGATCATCTGGGTGGTGTCCCCGGCGGCGACGCGGCGGGTGATGGCGACGGTGACGGGCCCGTCGGCGGTGGGCGGGGCGAGCTCGGTGGGTGCAGTCATGGCGTGCTCCATTGTCCGGGACCGCGCGGGCTGCTCCGGCACGTCGGCGCAGTGGTGACGGTCACGGCGGAGCGGCCACACGGAATACCGAACCAGGCGGTGCGGTTATGCTTGCCCGACAGACAGATCTGTCTACTCCAGCCCCCGACCGGAAGTGCTGCCGATGACCGCCCACCGCACCCTCGTCCTGCTCGCCCACCCCGACCTGGAGGGCTCGCGCGTCAACGCCCGGCTCGCCGACGCGGTGCGCGACCTCGAGGGCGTCACCGTCCACGACCTCGCCGCGGCCTACCCCGACGGGCGCATCGACGTGGCCCGGGAGCAGCAGCTGCTGCTGGAGCACGACACGGTCGTGTGGCAGTTCCCGTGGCACTGGTACTCCGTGCCGGGCATCCTCAAGTCGTGGATGGACCAGGTGCTGACCTGGGGCTTCGCCTACGGGACCGACGGCACCAAGCTGCGCGGCAAGACGCTGCAGGTCGTCACCTCGACCGGCGGGCCGGAGGAGGCCTACGCCGACGGTGGCTACAACCGCTTCACCATGGAGCAGCTGATGCGCCCGCTGGACGCCACCGCCCACCTGTGCGGCATGCCGATGGCCGAGCCGATGGTCCTGCACGGCGTCCGCACGATGTCGGACGCTGAGCTGGACCGGCAGGCCCTGCAGTATCGCGCGCTCCTCACCATCGATCGGGCCCGGGCGGCCTGACCACCGGTTCCCGCCAACGTGGAGGAGTCCGTGAGATGAGCACCTCGATGACAGGCCGGACCGTCCTGGTGACCGGCGGCACCCACGGCATCGGCCTGGCCACGGCGCAGGCGCTGGTCTCGTCGGGGGCGGCCGTCACGCTCGTCGGGCGCAACGCGGACAAGACGGGCCGGGTCGTGGAGGCGCTGCGACGTGACAGCGGCAACGACCGGGTCGAGGGCATGGTCGCCGACCTGTCCTCGCAGGCGGAGGTCCGGCGCCTGGCAACGGACTTCGCCGCTGCACACGACAGGCTCGACGTGCTCGTCAACAACGTGGGCGGCTTCTGGGCGACCCGCCACGTGACCGCCGACGGGCTGGAGCGCACGTTCGCGCTCAACCACCTGGCGCCGTTCCTGCTGACGCACCTGCTGCGGCCGCTGCTCGAGGCGAGCGCACCGTCCCGTGTGGTCACCGTGAGCTCGGGCGCCCAGGCGATGGGCCGGATCGACTTCGCGGACCTGCAGGGCGAGCGCAGCTACGGCGGTCAGCGCGCCTACAGCCAGTCCAAGCTCGCCAACGTGCTGTTCACCTACGAGCTGGCCCGCCGGCTCGAGGGCACCGGGGTCACGGCGAACGCGCTCCACCCCGGTGTCGTGCGCACCGGGTTCGGCCAGGAGGACAGCTCGGCCCTGTTCCGCGTGATGCTGCCGGTGGTCCGGCCGTTCATGCTGAGCCCGGAGCGTGGGGCGGAGACCTCCGTGTACCTCGCGTCCTCACCGGAGGTGGAGGGCGTGAGCGGGAAGTACTTCGTGCGGAAGAAGGCGCGGCGCTCCAGCCCGGCGTCGTACGACGCCCAGGCCGCCCGGCGGCTCTGGGAGGTCAGTGCCGAGCTGACCGGGGTCGACGCCGGCTGACCGCCAGCAGTCCCACGGCGAGGGGTTGACCACACGGAGGGGCAGTGGTCAGCCCCTCGCTGTGCTCCCGCTCGCCCGGCGCAGGCCGGCGAGGACGAGGTCCACCGCCGCGGGCGCCCATCCCGGCGTCACCCGGCCTGCGAGATGGTCGGCGTAGTAGGGGCCGAGCAGCGCGGAGACCGCCGCATCGAGGTCGGCCCCGACCCGCAGCTCACCCGCAACCACCGCCCGGTCGAGCACCTCGCGGAGCAGCGCCCGTCGGGGCAGGACCGTGCGCTCGCGCAGCAGCTGCAACAGCTCCGGGGCGCGCGCCTCCTCGGCCAGGCACGTCCCGATGAGGGCCATCCCGTCGACCTGCTCGACCGTGGTCGCGAAGTCGTCCAGGATCGCCACGAGGTCGGCGCGGGTGTCCCCGCTGCCGGCGTCGGCGTGGACCATCCGCATCGCCTCCAGCGCCGCGGTGACCAGGTCGGCCTTGGTCTGCCAGCGCAGGTGGATGGTCGACTTGCTCACGCCGGCGGCGTCGGCCACCAGCTGCAGGGTCATGCGGGCGTAGCCCTCGGTCGACAGCAGGCGCAGGGCCTCCCGCAGGATCGCCTCATCCTTCTCCGGCGACCGGGGGCGCCCGGCGGCGCGGGCGGGGGTCTCGGGCATGCGTTCACGATAGGGCCGGCCCTCACCCTCGCGCCGTGGACACGGTGAAGACTTCACCACACCGGGGTGTGGTGAAGTCTTCACCGGGACGGCGTCGGGGAACCGCGGCTCAGCGCGGTCGCAGCCCGTCGAGCACCACCGTGCAGACCCGGTCGAGGGCCTGCTCGACGCCGGGGCCGCCCCACTCCCCCGCGTGGGCCGGGTGACAGAACCAGATCACGGCGTGGAAGACCGCCTGCCCGGCCTGCTCGGCGGTGAGGTCGCTGGCGAGCTCGCCACGCGACATACCGTCGGCGATGATCCGGCTCAGCTGGTCGGCGAGGGTGGCCTCGTGGGCCCGCACGACGTCGCGGGACCCACTGGCGATCTCGTGGTAGGTCGCGAACAGCTGCGGGTCCTCCAGGGCCATCCGCCGCTTGGCGGCACTCAGCTGCTGGACCCACGTGCGGATCCGTTGCGGCGCAGGCGCTGTGGAGGCGACGACCTTCTCGAGCGGGTCGGACAGGCGCGCCAGCCAGTGCTCGGACACGGCGTCGCGCAGCGCGGCCTTGCTCGGGAAGTGGCGGTAGACGCTGCCGTGGCTGACGCCGAGCTCGCGAGCGACGTCGACCACGGTGGCCTTGGCCGGGCCGTAACGGCGGAGAACGTCCTCCGCCGCCACGAGCACCTGCTCGGCCGTCAGGGCCTCGGCCATCAGGCGTCCACGGTCCGGCGCTCGCTGTCCAGGAAGGCCATCTGCTGGGCGTCGTAGCGGGTGCCCGCCACCGCCTCGGCCGGCACGGCGGCCTCGATCGCGGCGAGGTCGTCGGCGGTCAGGTCGAGGTCGAGGGCGCCGAGTGCCTCGGCCAGGCGGTCGGGACGACGGGCGCCGACCAGCGGCACGATGTCCTCACCACGGGAGAGGACCCAGGCGATGGCGGCCTGGGCGACGGTCGCGCCCTTGGCCTCGGCGACCGCGCGCAGGGCCTCGACGAGGCGCAGGTTCTGCTGGAGGTTCTCGCCCTGGAAGCGCGGGCTGTGGGCCCGGAAGTCGCCGGCGCCCATCTCCCGCTCGGGGCTCCAGTGGCCGCTGAGCAGCCCGCGGGAGAGCACGCCGTAGGCCGTGATGCCGATGCCCAGCTCGCGGGTGGTCGGCAGGATCTCGGCCTCGATGCCGCGCGAGACCAGGGAGTACTCGATCTGCAGGTCGGAGATCGGGTGCACGGCAGCCGCCCGCCGGATCGTGTCGGCGCCGACCTCGGACAGGCCGACGTGGCGGACCCAACCGGCCTCGATGCACTCGGCGATGGCGCCGACGGTCTCCTCGATCGGGACCTTCGGGTCGAGGCGGGCCAGCCGGTAGGTGTCGATGTGGTCGGTGCCCAGGCGCTGGAGGGTGTAGGCCAGCGCGCTCTTGACCGCGGCGGGGCGGCCGTCCACCCCGAGCCAGCTGCGGTCCGGGCCACGCAGGGCGCCGAACTTGACGCTGAGGGCCACCTGGTCGCGGTCGCGACCCTTGAGCGCACGGCCGATGAGCATCTCGTTGTGCCCGGAGGCGTAGAAGTCGCCGGTGTCGATCAGGCTCACGCCGGCGTCGAGCGCGGCGTGGATGGTGGCGATCCCTTCGGCCTCGTCAGCGGGGCCGTAGAGGTCGGACATGCCCATCGCGCCGAGGCCGAGGGCCGAGACGACGGGGCCGGTGGAGCCGAGGGTGCGGGTGCGCATGGTGGAGCCTTCCGTTGCTGGGGATGGCTCCACCATGCGCTGACAACTGACAGATGTCAACTTTTGTCAGTCGTCTGCCCGCACTGAGTCGACGGTCAGGCACCCTTGGCGGCGGTGAACCCCTGCTCGAGGTCGGCGAGGATGTCGTCGATGTGCTCGATGCCCACCGCGAGGCGCACCAGCCCGGGCGTCACTCCGGCGGCGAGCCGGTCGCTGTCCGGGCCCTGGGAGTGGGTCGTCGACGCCGGGTGGATCGCCAGCGAGCGGACGTCGCCGATGTTGGCGACGTGGCTGTGCAGGGTCAGCCCCTCGACGAACCGCTTCCCCGCCTCGAGGCCGCCCTGGATCTCGAACGCCAGCACGGCGCCGGCGCCCTTGGGGCTGTACTTCTGCGCCTTGGCGTAGCTCTCGTGCTCGGGCAGCGAGGCCCACACCACGCGTTCGACCTCGTCTCGGCCCTGGAGGAACGCCGCGACAGCGCGAGTGTTCTCCAGGTGCCGGTCCAGGCGCAGGCTGAGCGTCTCGACGCCCTGGGCGATGAGGAAGGCGTTGAACGGCGAGATCGCCGACCCCAGGTCGCGCAGCAGCTGCACCCGCGCCTTGAGGATGAACGCCAGGTTGGCCCCGAGCGGGCTGCCGACGCCGAGGTCCCGGGCGAAGACGAGCCCGTGGTAGCTCTCCTCCGGGGTGTTGTAGTTGGGGAACTTCTCCGGGTCGCGGCCGTAGTCGAACGTGCCGCCGTCGACGATGACGCCCGCGATCGCCGTCCCGTGGCCGCCGAGGTACTTCGTGGCCGAGTGCACGACCACGTCGGCGCCCCACTCCAGCGGGCGGATCAGGTAGGGCGTGGCGATCGTGTTGTCCACCACCAGCGGCACCCCGGCCTCGTGGGCGACGCGCGCGACCGCCTCGATGTCGAGCACCTCGGACTTGGGGTTCGAGATGGTCTCGGCGAAGAACAGCTTGGTGTTGGGTCGGACCGCGGCCTTCCACGACTCGATGTCGTTGGGGTCGGCCACGAAGCTCACCTCGAGCCCGAACTTGGGCAGCGTGTGCTTGAGCAGGTTGAAGGTGCCGCCGTAGAGCGAGGGGCTGGCGACGACGTGGTCGCCGGCCTCGGCGATGTTGAGGATCGCCAGCGTCTCGGCGGCCTGGCCCGAGGCGACCAGAAGCGCGCCGACGCCACCCTCCAGCGAGGCGATCCGCTGCTCCACCGCGTCCTGGGTGGGGTTCATGATCCGCGTGTAGATGTTGCCGAACTCCTTGAGCGCGAACAGGTTCGCCGCGTGGTCCGTGTCGCGGAACACGTAGGAGGTGGTCTGGTAGATGGGCAGCGCCCGCGCGCCGGTCGCCTCGTCGGGGACCTGGCCGGCGTGGACCTGTCGCGTCTCGAAGGACCAGTTCGGGGTGGTGTCAGTCATCGGGTTCCCTTGCCTCTCAGCACTTCTCACGTATGACGAGTGGTCGCGAAAGGTGCGGGGCGCACCTCACGCGAGGTGCGGGGATACCAACAAGGGTGTCTCCGCGCTTGCGTTGCGCCGTCCTGTGGCGCACCGCCTGGTCCTCACCCGGGGCACCCCACCGCGGTGGAGGGTTGCCGGTCAGCGAGCCGGGGCTTGGCGCTGACACTCATGACCTGTGACCGACACTAGGCCGCGCTCCCGGCGGCTGGAACGCCCGTCTCTCATCGCGGACGCCCGCGGGCGGCTCAGACCCCGAGCGCCGAGAGCGTCACGAACGAGTAGCCGGCGGCCCGCAGCGCGCTGACCACCCGGGGCAGGGCGTCGGCGTCCAGGATGGTGTGGTCATCGGGGTTGGAGCCGACGTGCATGAGCACGATCTCGCCGGGGGTGCGCGCGGCCAGGACCCGGGCCACGACGGTGTCGGCGCTCTGCCCGCCGGAAGTCCCCTTCCAGCCGAGGGTGTCGACGGTCCAGCCGACGGCGACGTAGCCCATGCTGTTGACCAGGGAGAGCGTGTGCGGGGTGTACTCCCCGAACGGGAAGCGGAACAACGGCCTGGGGCTGCGCCCGGTCACCGCCGTGATCGCCGCGGCGCCGTCGCTCACCTCGGTGCGCACCGCGGCGTCGGACAGGGTGCTCAGGTGCGGGTGGTTGTCGGTGTGGTTGCCGATCCGCCCGTAGGCCGCCATCTGGCGGGCCAGCGTGGGGAAGGCGCGGACGAAGTCGCCGGTCAGGTAGAAGCTGGCGGGCACGTGCTGGGCCCGCAGCGTGGCCAGGATCGCGGGGACGCCGTCGCCGTTGGCGCCGGCGTCGAAGGTCAGCGCGACAACCCTCGACGTCGTGGGGACGCGCGAGACCACGGTGCCGAGCAGGTGCGCCGGCAGTCCGGGGTTCGCCGGTCGGGGTGAGGTGGTGGTGGGCCGCGGGGTGGTGCGCGTCGGTGCCGGGGTCGTCGGTCGCGGGGTGCTGGTCGGCCGGGTCGTGGCGCTGGGGCTGGGTGCCGACGTCCGGGTGGGTGTCGGTGCGGGTCGGGCCGTGGTGCTCGCCGCCGGCCCGGAGGTCGTCGGGCGGCCGGATGCGGTCGGCAGACCGGCGGTGGATGGCGACCGCGCTGCACCGGTCCCCGGGGAGCCGCCGCAGGCTGCGGCCATCGCGAGCACGGACACGGTGAGGACCAGCGCCGCGACCTGCCGTGGGCTGCGCACCGCCGACCACCTCTTCCCTGCCGTCCGTGGCTCCACGGTGCGCCGGCAGGCACCAGCCCGTGAGAGGCGGACGTCCCCACGCGAAGGGTCTGAGGACCCTCCGGCTGACAGCGGCCGGCCCACCCGCCATCCTCGTCCTGTGACGCTCCCCCGCCACGGCACGACCTACACCCCGGGCACGGCCGCGGCCGTGCGCTCGGTGCTGCGCGGCGCCCGGGACGTGTGGCACCGCAACGGCCGGGCGATCCTGACCCGGACGGCGCGGCTGACCTTCGCGGCGGTCGTGGCCTACGTGGTGGCGGTCGCGGTGCTGCACGAGCCGACGCCGCCGCTGACCGGCCCGCTCACGGCACTGCTGGTGGTGCAGGCGACGCTGTTCTCCACGCTCACCGCGGGGCTGCGCCGGGTCGCCAGCGTGCTGTCCGGGGTGCTGATCTCGGTCGTGCTGACCAACGTCATGGGGCTGACGTGGTGGAGCCTGGGCATCGTCATCGCCCTGGCGCTGCTCGTCGGGCACCTGGTGCGGCTGGGCGAGCACCTGCTCGAGGCGCCGATCAGCGCGATGCTCATCCTGGGCGTCAGCTCGACCGCGGACGTGGCCGCCTCCTACCGGATCGGCGAGACGCTGGTCGGCGCAGGCGTGGGCATCCTCGTCAACGTGCTGCTGCCGCAGCCGGTGCGTGTCGGCTCGGCCGGGGCCGCCGTGGAGCAGGTGGCCACCGACGCCGCGGCGCTGCTGGACCGGGTGGGCGACGAGCTGCCGCAGGGCGCGAGCCGCGACCAGGCGTACGGCTGGCTCGGCGACTTCCGCGCCCTGTCGCACCGCGTGGACGCCGCCGACCGGGCGATCGTGGAGCTGGCCGAGAGCCGGCGGCTCAACCCGCGGGCGGTCCGGACCGCCGACACCACGCCGATGCTGCGCAGCGGCCTGGACGCGCTCGAGCACAGCGTGGTCTCGCTGCGGGCGCTGTTCCGCTCGATCGCCGACGGCCTGCAGGAGGAGGACGCCGGACCGGAGAGCGCCTACACCAGCGAGCTGCTCGGGGCGTTCGGGGCGCTGCTGCACGACCTCGCCGGGTCGCTGCGGGCCTACGGCTCGCTGGTGCGGGCCGAAGGGGACCCGAGCGTGCAGGGCTCCGAGGGGACGCTGGCCGACGCCCTGGACAGCCTGCGCGAGACGCGGGCGTTCCTCACCGAGCTGCTGCTCGTCGACGCCCGCGAGAGCCCGAACCTGTGGCTGCTGCGCGGGTCACTGCTCGCGGCGGTCGAACGCGTGCTGCGCGAGCTCGACCTCGACGAGCGGCGGCACCGCCGGCAGCAGTGGGAGCGCGAGCAGGCCGAGCGCCGGCGCAGGCTCAGCCGCCGTCCCGTGCGATGAGCGCCTGCGCCCCGGCCTTGGCGTTGGCCCAGCCGTTGAGGTTGTTGCGCACCGTGTTGGCGCTCGGGGCGTCCGCCGTCGCCCGCGCCCACTCGTCGTAGCCGGCGTAGCTGCCGCTCGCGCCGTCCGAGCGCAGGTAGTCCGCGACCGCGGCCACCAGCTGCTCGTCGGACCAGCCCCGCCGGTATGCCGTGCGGCCGGCGTTCGTGGGCAGCCCGGCCGCGGTGCAGGCGGCGTTCCAGGATCCGAACCGCTGGATGAGCCGGGCGCTGGAGACCCCGTCGTAGTCGCGCCAGACGTGCTCGTAGCGCTCAGCCGAGATGGGCGCGCCCACGTCGGCGGCTGCCCGGCGCAGGGCGTCGAGCACCTGCCCGTCGGCCATCTCGCGGTGCCGCCCGGCGCCCTCGTCGGTGCCTTCGGTCATGGCGTCCCTCCCTGTCTGGTCGGCGTCATCGCAGTGCGCCCCCGAGCTGCTCGCGCAGGGCTGCGCCGATCGCGTGCATCACCGCGAGCGCGTCGTCCCGGCGGTCCGGGCCGGCGGGGTCCCAGAGGCACAGGGCCGCCCAGGCCAGCGCCCGCTCCCCTGCCTGCAGCAGGCCGACGTCGGCCCGGGTCCCGTCATCGGTGCCGGTCTTGTGCCACAGCCGCACGCCCCGGTCGCCGTCGGCGTGGGCCAGCGGGTCGAGGTGCAGCGGCTCGGGCACCATCGACAGGTCGGCGCCGGCGGCGAGCCAGCCCAGCACCCGCTCCGACACCTCCGGGCCGAGCGCCTCCCCGTGGTGGAGCTCGGCCATGAGGTTGGCCAGCTCGCCCGCGGTGCCCTCGGACAGCGTCGGCGGGTCCTGCGCGGTCCGGTGGTCCCGGACGCGGTCGTGCAGCCGGGTTGCCTTGAGCCCCAACGCGGCGGTCACCCGGTCGACCGCGTCCAGGCCCGCGGCGCGCAGCAGCACGTTGGTCGCGTAGTTGTCGCTGACCGCGCCGACGAACGTGGCCAGGTCGTGCACGGACAGCTCGTCGGCGGTCATGTGCTGCCACAGTCCGGAGTCGGCCACGGCGTCCTCGGGGGCCCGCAGCAGCGGCATCGCCGGGGTCAGCTCGCCGGCCTCCAGCTGCGCCGCCACGGTGAGCAGCAGCAGGAGCTTGCCCACGCTCGCGGTGGGCAGCACGAGGTCCGGCGACACGGCATACAGCTCCTGGCGCGTGACCGCGTCGAGGACCCGGACCGACCACTGCACGTCCGTCACCCGCGCCAGGGCGCCGGTGACGCCCTCCCACCCTGCTGCCATGGCGCTCAGGCTAGGCCCCAGCGGGTCACCACGGGGGCCAAGGGTCGCGCGTGGGTCTGTGGCCGGATGGCCGCTTTCGACGCGGCTCGGGTGACTAGTCACTTGTGGTGGTTCTTGTCCGATATCTCGGACACGCGCCCCCGCGCGGCGGCAGGATCCCGCCATGGGTGGTCAGGGGATCGGACAGGTCGGCACGGCGCAGCCACACGGTGAGGTGCCGGGTCTCGACCGGCTCATCGCCGCGCTGGAGACCGAGCACCCGACCTCGCTGACCCTGGTCCCGAGCGAGGGCCGCCCGATCCTGCGCGGCCGGCGCGACGAGGACGCCGGGTGGCAGATGGACCTCGACTGCCGCGCCCCTCTCGCCGAGGAGCTGCGCAGCCTGGTCGTCGCCGAGGACGAGGACGGCGAGGCCGGGGTCGGGCCGGCCCAGCAGCCCGACCACACCCGTCGCAACCTCGTCCACCTCGTCGTGCAGTGCCGTCAGCTCGATGTGCTGCGCCAGCTGCTGCAGGCCGTCATCGAGGACCAGAGCAGCCGCCGCCCCGGCGAACGCGTCGCGGCGCTGGTGCAGCAGGGCCGCAGCACCGCGCCGCGCCGGATCGACGTGCGGATCCCCCCGGCTCCCAAGCCGATGCAGGCGCGCAGCCTCCGCGGCTGACCCGCCCCCTGGCCCACATCCCCCGCGGCGACTACCGCTGCTCCCCGCCCAGCGTTCGGGCGACGTGCCACACCAGCGGCAGGTCAAGCGCCTCGGTCAGCGTCAGCCACCGGAAGTCGTCGTGCTCCTCGGCGCTCAGCCGGACCTCCGGTGAGCGGTCGGCCAGGTGCAGCCGGTAGGTGATGGTGTGGAAGGTGAGGTCCCGCCCGTTCGTGTCGGCGTTCTCGAAGTGGGTCACCTCATCACCGACCGTGGTGCGCAGGCCGGCCTCCTCCCAGCACTCGCGAACCGCCGCCTCGGCAGGCGTCTCGCCCGGCTCCACCGTGCCGCCCGGGACGTCCCAGAGGCCGCCGAGGTAGCGGCCGTCGCGGCGCCGAAGGAAGAGGTAGCTCTCGCCCTGCCGCACCAGCCCGTGCGCCACGTAGCGGTCCCTGCTGAACTCGTTCACGGGGACATTCTCTCAAGGAGGCGCGACGCGTTCGTCGTGGCCCTGCGGCGGGTGCACATGGGTTCTCGCTGCCGGCAACCCATGGGGCACTTCTTGGGAGGCGCCAGCGGCGATCGCAGATGACGTCTCACCGACCACGAAGCTGCGTGATCAACGCCGCCAACTCATCCTTGCTCAGCCTCGGCGGCGACCCCTGCGCCCTCACGTGCGCAAGGAAGTCCGCTGGGGGCCTGGCGCCGTAGGTTTCGACGTAATAGGCGAGGTCCTCGGGCCAGAGAAACGTCCCGTCCGTCATGGTGTTGATCCGGCTGACCTCACCACGTTCAGGGGCGAAGAAGTCCGTCCCCAACGAGCCGGTGACAACAAGGGGGAAGCCCGCCCGCAGATACTTTGCCACCGGCTCCCGCTCACCTTCGGGCAACGGGACGGCAATTGCCTCGACAAGATCCGGCCCGTCCGGCATCCCATGATCAAGCTGACGGAAATATCCGATGGACTTCACGACGCTCCTTCGCCCGGCTCGTGTGTGATCCAGCCGCCTGTTGGCCGCTTCCAGTCAAGACCAACGGCCATTTCCCCGTCGGGCCACATCCAGAGCTTGCTGGACGGGGCGACGACGTTGACACCCAACCGATCAGCCAGTTGTTGCGCAATACCTGTCGGCGACGACCCTGTGAAACAGCTCAACAGGCGCACGGGGCCACCGTCATAGTCCGGCTGCTCCACGATCAGCTTCGCCAGCGTGTCCGCCCCGAGCCGCTCGGCCTGACCCTTTGCACTGTGGACCTGGACCTGGAGCTCATTGCCATGAGCGGCGACGTCGTAGTGACCGTCGAGCGGGCGGACGTTGCGCGCATAGGTTCCCAGCGGGTCGTGTTCGGCGAAGGAGATGATTGAGAGCTCGTAGGGCGCGTTGGGGGTCTTGCGGAACAGCGCGGACGGGCGCAGTCGCGAGATGAGGCCCGCCTCGCCTGCGGCCGAGCCGCCGCCGGTGGCGACCCCGATGAGGGCGTTGCCGCCGACGTGGCCGAGCGCGCGGGCCGGGTTCGTCGCCCACGTGTCCCAGTCGACGACGGACTTGCCGAGCTCGGCCGGGTGCCGGGCATCGTTGACGTAGCCCTTGGCCAGCTCCACCTGGTCGGCCATCCACTCCACCGGGTTGGTTGTCGCCCGCGGCAACGAGGTCCGCCACACGAGCGCACCGAAGTCGACGACCGACTCCCCGGCCCCGAACGCCACCTCTCGGTTCAGCTGGACGTCACGTATCAGTGCACGCTCGGACAGGCTCGGCTCCCGCGGCGCCAGGGCGGCGGCCCGGGCGAGCACCGAGGCCGCGCGCCGCGCCGACTCGGCGACCACCTCGCGCGCCTCGGCGAGCAACCGGGCGGCGCGGGCCCGACCCTCCACGCCGGGATCCACGCCCAGCGCCGGCATGGCCGCCAGCGCGGCGACCGCTCCCGCGTCTCCGCCCGAAGCACGGCGTTGGACCACCTCCCGGGACGAGACCTGGGCCGACCAGGCACCGGTGGCCGACCTGGCGTCGTCTGCCACCATCGCCGCCAGGCGTGCCTGCTCCTGGGCCGCCTCCAGCACCGCCGCGTGCTGACCGACGGCCTGTGCCGCCGCGACGAACGCCTCGCCACCGGTGCGCAGGGGTGCCGGTGCCAGTCCGAGCACCGACAGGAACGCCGTGGCCGCCGGCCCGTCCCATCGCCCGATCCCGACGTCGCTCAAGGTCTGCGCCCCGGCGGACAAGCCGGCACCGATCGCCCCCAGCTGCCTCGCCAGGCTCGCGACCCGGTCGGGGTCCCCGGGCAGGGGCGCCCCCGTCATCGGCCGTCAGCCCCGTCAACGAGGAAGCCCTGCGTGACGTCCCGCTCGACGGTGGCATAGGCCTCCGCGGCCCTGGCCAGGGCGTCGGCGAGCACGTCCACGTCGCGTCCGACCAGCTCGATCCCCCACATCCACCGGTCGGCGAAGTCCTCGACCGCCGCCGCGAACACCGCGTCGCCCCCGTCCTGCGCCTTGCCCCGGATCGGCCCCTGGTGCTGGCGCATGGCCGACATCTCGTCGGCGGCCCGCCGCAGCATCCCTGCCGCCTGAGCCAGATCGGCCCCCGACACGCTGACCCTCATCGGTTCCTCCCCCTGGTCCCCACCATGACGGCCATCGTGCCGACTCCCCCGACACGCCCGCCGCCACTGTCCACAGCCCTGCCAGCCGCACCGCAGACGACCGATGGGGACCCCGCGAAGGCCCGGAGGACCGATGATGCTCGCATGGCCCCTTCCACAGACAGCGTCGCGACGACCACCGCGACCACACCGACCGCCGCGACCGCGGCTCCTGCCCAGCCGGTGCCGCCACATGCGCGGGTCCCCGAAGGGCTGCAGGTGGCGGCCGGCTACGGGTGGCGCCTGATCGTGGTGGCCGCCGCGGTGTACCTGATGTTCGCGGCCGCGGCCCGGCTCACCTTCGTGGCCGTCGCCGTCTTCGTCGGGCTCGTCATCACGGCGTTGCTGCGTCCGGTGGTCGACGTGGCCTCCCGGGTCGTGCCCCGCGGCGTCGCCGTGCCGGCAGCCCTGCTCCTGACGTTGGCGCTCATCGCCGGCGTGTTCACGTTCATCGGGAGCTCCGTGGCCGTCCAGTCCCAGAGCCTGGGGGCGCAGTTCGCCGACGGGCTGGCCGACATCGAACGGTCCCTCGCGGCCAGCCCGCTGCACCTGCGCGCCGTCGACCTGACCCGCATGGGAGAGCAGGCCAGGACGTGGCTCACCAGCAACGGCGGCTCGCTCGCCGGGCACGCCCTCGGTGGTGCCGGCGTGGCGATCGAGCTGCTCACGGGCCTGCTCCTGGCCGTGTTCTGCTCCATCTTCTTCCTCTCCTCCGGCGACCGGATCTGGGCCTGGCTCCTGGGGCAGACCACCGGCGACGGGCGCCGCTGGGACATCGCCGCCAGGGCGGGGTGGGCCACGTTCGCCGGCTACACCCGCGGGGTGGTGATCATCGCCGGCACGAACGCCGTGCTGGTCTGCGTGACGCTGCTGGTGCTGCGGGTGCCGTTGGCCCTGCCGCTCGCGCTGCTGGTGTTCTTCGCCGCGTTCGTGCCCCTGATCGGCTCGCCCGTCGCGCTGGCCGTGGCGACGCTGGTGGCTCTCGCCGCCCGCGGACCGCTCATCGCCCTCCTCGTCCTGGCCCTGATCGTCGTCATCGGCCAGATCGAGGCCCACGTGCTGCACCCCCTGGTGATGAGCCGCGCCGTGCGGCTGCACCCGCTCGTGGTCGCCCTCACCGTCGCGTGCGGGACCGTGCTCGCCGGCGTGGTCGGCGCCGTCATCGCGGTGCCGCTGGTGGCGGTGACGTGGTCCATGTGGAACGCCTGGCGCACCCGGCCGGAGCAACCCGAGGCCCCGGTCGCGATGCAGCACGCCGCGGATGACGGGGACTAGGCCCGACAGACGCGGTTCCTGCTTTGCCCCTGCACGGCCGCCGACCCGGGGCCAGAATCGGTGGCGACCACACGGCATACCCGCCAAGGAGTCCCATGAGCCTGCCCACCGACCCGCTGTCCCTGCTCGCCCGCTCCCTCGACCAGGCCGGGGCCGTCGTCGCCGGGGTGCGCGACGACCAGGCGCACCTGCCGACGCCGTGCCGCTCCTGGGACGTCACCGCGCTCGTCGAGCACCTGGTGCACGACCTGCGCCAGTTCACCGGGCGCGCCCGCGGCGACGACCCCGACTGGCAGGCTCCGCGCGAGTCCGTGGACGGTGAATGGGTGGACGCCTTCCGCGCCGGGGAGTCGGCCCTGCTGGAGGCCTGGCGTGCTGCCGGCGACCTCGACGGCACCTTCACCACCCCTCGCGGGGAGGTGACGAAACGGTTCGCCGTGTCGCAGCAGACCGCCGAGTTCGCCTGTCACGCCTGGGATCTGGCCGTCGCCACGGGGCAGTCCACCCACCTCGACGAGGAGGTCGGGCTGGCGTCACTGACCTGGGCGTCGACGGCCCTCCAGCCGGAGTTCCGCGGCCCGGAGAGCGAGGGCAAGGCGTTCGGCCCGGCCGTCGAGCTGCCCGAGGACGCCCCGCTCTACGACCGCCTGGCGGGCTTCTTCGGCCACCACCGCTGAAGCGCGCGCACAGCCGTCCCGCAGACGACGTAGGCCGGGGGACCGAACGGTCGACCCCCGCGCGGCACCTTCGGGCGCACTTGACCCAACCCCATTCCCAGGCGGGGCGGCGCCGGTCCACCCTCGACGTGGAGGGTGGAGGTCGGGATGCAAGATCGAGGATGGCTCGCCCTGGGGGGCATGGGAGCGGTCAGCGTGACAACGGTCCGGTATGCCGCGTGGTGCGGCTGCGGACGCTACGTCGCCGTGGGTGACGTGGCCGGATACGAGCACGTCCGGCGACGGGTGCTCTGCCTGGACTGCGTGCTGCCGGGCGGGGGCACGACGCCGGCGGGGTACGGGGGCGACCAGGGGCAGGTCATCGCCTCCCCCGGCCAGCCGGGGGCGTCGTCGTGGCGGGAGTACTCCCGGCTGCGGCGGCAGCGGCAGGAGGACGTGCGGGAGCGCTGGCCGGTCCTGGGTCCGGCGATCCTGTCCCTGTCCCCGGAGCCGGGGTCGATGCGCGACTGGGCGCGGGCCTCACGGGGCGAGCTGCGCGTCGGTGCGGCCCTGACCCGGCTCGCCGACGACTGGGTCTATGCCCTGCACGACCGCCGGATCCCCGGCCGCCGGCTCAACATCGACCACATCGCCGTCGGCCCGTCCGGGGTGTTCGTCATCGACACCAAGCACCAGCCGGGCCCGGAGGTGCAGGTGCGGCCACCGGCACCGGGGGCGTTCGGCCTGGTCGAGCGGCTGCTGGTGTGCGGGCGGGACCGCACCGACTTCCTCGGCGCCATGCAGCGCCAGGTGATGGCGGTGCAGTCGGCGCTGGAGTCGATGCCGGACGGGCCGCCGGTGCACGTGCGCCCGATGCTGTGCTTCGCCCACACCCGGCTGCCGCTGTGGCGCCGGCTCAGCGTCGACAACGTCCCGATCGTCGGGGTGCGGGCGATGAGCCGGATGGTGCGCGAGGACGGACCGCTGGACGTGGCGCGGCGCTACCGCGTCTACACCCACCTGGCCCGCTGCCTGCCGTCCATGACGGGGTGAGCGCAGCACTCTGCAGGGAAGGAACCAGCCGGACGGCCGGCGCTGACACCACTGCCCGGAAGTGGTGAGCCTGATCACACGCCCACGGGGGATCACTCCACGTCGACTGGGAGTCCGCTGGGAATCCTTCCATTTGCCCGATTTGTCCTGCTAGCGTCCGGCGGCCTCATCAAGCGGTCCCGCATGACACCCGTGCGGCCCCACGCTTCCGGAGGTTCATCCATGACCCAGACCGCCAGCGCCCCGACCACCACGGGGTCCAGTCCCCGCCTCAGACGCGACATCGGCTTCTGGGGGCTGACGTTCGTCTCCCTGGGGTCGATCATCGGCTCGGGCTGGCTGCTCGGCGCGCTGCTGGCCGCCCAGGTCGCCGGCCCGGCGTCGATCATCTCGTGGCTGATGGCCGGGGCGTTCCTCGCCGTGCTCGCCCTCGTCCATGCGGAGCTCGGCGCGGCCTACCCGGTCTCCGGCGGCACGGCCCGCTTTCCCCACATCGCGTTCGGCTCGCTGGCCGGCTTCACCAGCGGGTGGATGGGCTGGCTCCAGGCGGTGACGATCGCGCCGATCGAGGTCGAGGCGGCGCTGTCGTACACCAACAACAAGCTCCCGGGGCTGGTCAGCACCAACGGCACCCTGACCATGGTCGGCCTGGTCGTGGCCAGCGCGCTCATGCTGGCGTTCACCGTCGTCAACATCGTCGGGGTCAAGCTGCTGGCCGAGACCAACACGGTGACCGTGCTGTGGAAGACGGCCATCCCGGTGCTGACCGTGGTGGTCCTGCTGTTGATGTCGTTCCACTCCAGCAACTTCCACGCCGGCGGAGGCTTCGCGCCGTTCGGCGCCCATGGCGTGATGGCGGCCCTTCCCGCGGGTGTCGTGTTCGCCCTGCAGGGCTTCGAGCAGGCGATCCAGATGGGCGGTGAGGCGCGCAACCCCCAGCGCGACATCTCCCGTGCGGTCATCACCGCGATGGTCATCGGCACGATCATCTACCTCATGCTCGAGGTCGCGTTCATCGGCGCGATCAACCCGGCCAACCTCGCCCACGGCTGGGCCAACCCGATCGGCAAGGGCGACTTCGGCCCCTATGCCACCCTGGCCACCGGCGTCGGCGCCGGCTGGCTCGCGGCGCTGCTCTACATCGACGCCGTCATCTCCCCCGCCGGCACGGGCCTGCTCTACCTGGGCACCTCCGCCCGGCTCTCCTACGCCCTGGGGCACAACCGGCACCTGCCGCGGCGCCTGGCCAGGGTCAGCCCGCGCGGCGTCCCGCTCACCTCGATCATCCTGGCGTTCATCGTCGGGGAGATCGCGTTCCTGCCCTTCCCGAGCTGGCAGTCGCTCGTCGGTCTGGTCACCTCGGCCACCGCGATCATGTACGGCTTCGCCCCCGTGGCCCTGGGCGCACTGCGCCGGGTCGACCCCGACCGGCCCCGGCCGTTCCGGCTGCCGGCCGCCGGGGTGCTCAGCCCGCTGGCGTTCGTGGCCGCCAACTTCATCGTGTACTGGTCCGGCTGGGAGGCCGACTCCAAGCTCCTCGTCGCGGCGCTGATCGGCCTGGTGCTGTTCGGGGTCAACTACGCGCGCACCCCCGCCGCCGAGCGTCCCGTGCTGGACTGGCGCGCCTCGGCCTGGGTCCTGCCGTGGCTGGGCGGCCTGGCCGTCATCTCCAAGCTCGGCCAGTTCGGCGGCGACAAGGTCATCCCCTTCTGGGTCGACCTCGTCGTGGTCGCGGCGTTCTCCCTCGGCATCTACGCCCTCGGCGCCCGGTCGGGCATGCACGGCGCCAGGGAGGAGTCGGTGCTGGAGGACGAGCAGGCCGAGGCCGGCCTGGTCACCGCCTGAGCCACCCGCCCCTCGGTATGCCGTGCTCCCCACCCGGGTGGGGGGCACGGCATACCTGCGTGTGGGCCGGTACGCGACCGAGGCCGCACCGGGACCTGTGACCCCGCTCACCGGGGACCTTCGGCGGTGACCGGGCCGACGGCCCCTTCCTAGCGTCAGGAGTGGAGGAGCACCTCCAAGGACACCTGAGGCAAGGAGTGGGTCGTGACCAAGCAGCTGCTGGTCCTGGGCGGTGGCACGGCAGGGACGATGATCGTCAACAAGCTGCGCCGGCGGCTGGCCCCGGAGCAGTGGGCGATCACCGTGGTCGACCGCGACGACCGGCACACCTACCAGCCGGGCTACCTGTTCCTGCCGTTCGGGACCTACCGCCCCAGCCAGGTGGTCCGCTCCCGGCACCGGTTCCTGCCCGACGGGGTCGACCTCGTCCTCGGCGAGATCCACCGGGTCGACCCCGAGGAGCGCACGGTCGCCCTGACCGACGGGCACCGGCTGCACTACGACTACCTGGTCATCGCGACCGGCACCTCGCCGCGGCCGGACCAGACCCCCGGGATGCTGGGCGAGGAGTGGCGCCGCAGCATCTTCGACTTCTACACCCTCGAGGGCGCCACGGCCCTGGCCTCGGCGCTGGAGGGGTTCGACCACGGCCGGCTCGTCGTGCACGTCACCGACATGCCGATCAAGTGCCCCGTCGCCCCGCTCGAGTTCACCTTCCTGGCCGACGCGTGGCTGCGCGAGCGCGGGCTGCGGGACCGGGTCGAGCTGGTCTACGTCACCCCGCTGCCGGGAGCGTTCACCAAGCCGATCGCCTCGCAGCACCTCGGCTCGATGCTCGAGGAGCGCAAGATCGCGGTCGAGCCGGACTTCCTCGTCGAGCACGTCGACACCGCGCGCCGGATGCTCGTGTCCTACGACGAGCGCGAGGTGCCGTTCGACCTGCTGGTCACGGTGCCCCTGAACATGGGCGCGGAGTTCATCGCCCGCTCCGGGCTCGGCGACGAGCTGAACTACGTGCCCGTGGACCGGCACACCTTCCAGTCCAGGGCCCACGACACGATCTTCGCCGTCGGCGACGCCAACGACATCCCGACCTCCAAGGCCGGATCGGTGGCGCACTTCTCGGTCGAGGTGTTCGTCGACAACTTCCTGCAGCTGGTCTCCGGCCAACCGATGACGGGCTCGTTCGACGGGCACGCCAACTGCTTCGTGGAGTCCGGTGGCGGCAAGGGCCTGCTCATCGACTTCAACTACGACACCGAGCCGCTGCCGGGCACCTACCCGCTGCCGGTGCTCGGGCCGATGGAGCTGCTCAAGGAGACCCGGGCCAACCACCTCGGCAAGCTCGCGTTCCGCTGGCTCTACTGGAACGTCCTGCTGCCCGGTCGCCCCCTGCCGCTGCCGGCGCACATGTCGATGGTCGGCAAGTCCCGACCGGCCGACCAGACCACCACCCCCGCCGCCTGAAGGAGGCAGCCATGCCCGTGACCACGCTCGACGGCCACCAGGTCCACGTCAACGACGAGGGCTTCCTGACCGACCCGGCCGAGTGGGACGAGGACCTCGCCCAGGCGCTCGCGGCCCAGATCGGCCTCACCCTCACCGACGAGCACTGGGCGGCGATCCGCTTCCTGCGCCAGGACTACGCCGACCGCGGCGAGACCGCCACGCTCCGTCGGATCTCCGCGGTCGGCGGCATCCCCGTCAAGCAGCTGTTCGTGCTGTTCCCCCAGAAGCCCGCGAAGAAGATGGCCTACGTCGCCGGGCTGCCCAAGCCGCAAGGGTGCGTGTGAGCACCCGGAGATGGAGCCCGTCATGACCACGCTGGACACCTCCCCCGCCATCGTGCCCGACTTCGGAGGAGCCACCCCGACCGGCCGCAAGCTGGCCATCATCTGCTCCAAGGGCAGCCTGGACATGGCCTACCCCGGGCTCATCCTGGCCAACGCCGCGCTCGGCGAAGGAGTGGAGACGCACCTGTTCTTCACCTTCTGGGGCTTCGAGATGATCAACAAGAAGACCATGGGCGACCTGAAGTTCACCATGCTCGGCAACACGGCGACCCACGTGCCGCAGGGCCTCGGCGGGCTGCCCGGCATGACCGCGATGGCCACCTCGAAGCTGAAGAAGTCCATCGCCGAGCTCGACGTGCCCGAGATCCCGGAGTTCCTCGAGCAGATCGTCGCCTCGGGCGGGCACCTGTGGGCGTGCCGGATGTCGGCGGACATGAACCACCTGACGATGAAGGACCTCTACGAGGAGGTCGAGGGGATCATCAGCGCCAGCGACTTCATCGAGAAGACCGAGGGCGCGCAGCTGCTGTTCATCTGAGCCCCGTTGCTGCGCAAGCCTTTTCGCGGCCGCATGGGCCCGACACAGGTATGCCGCGCCACGCACCTGGGTGCGCGGCACGGCATACCGTCGTGAGGGGTCCAGTCAGCTGACCGTGGCGTGCCCGATCTCGCAGCCGCCCTGCCCGCTGTTGAAGTCGTTGGACCAGGTCGACTGCACCGGGAAGGTGCCGGTGCTCAGGGTGATGTTCGCCGAGGCGCCCTGGCCGGAGGAGATCCAGGCGCACTTGTCGCCGTTCTCGTAACCCGTCAGGTCGGTCCAGCCGCCCGCCGGGAACTGGTCGGTGATCGTCTCGGCGTACTCGTGGCCCTCGACGATGGTGACGCCGTCGGTGACGCCGCCCGGGCCGGAGTTGACGAAGTTGGCGCCGCAGCTCGAGCCCATGTCGGTGACGTAGGGCTCGTTCGTGAAGGCCAGCGGGCCGTACGGCGAGCTGACCGCGCCGCCGGACAGCGTGGCGTCACCGGTGTAGTCGTGCCACGCGCAGAACTGCGAGGTGGGCGTGTTGAAGCCGTCCGGCTTGGTCCCGGTGGGCGAGAGCACGACGTACTGCACGTTGCGGTTCGAGGCCGCCGTGGTGTTGCCGAAGTGGCCGGCGGCCCTGACCGCCTCGGCGCCGATCTGGTTGCCGGTGGCCTGCGCCGGGGCTGCGGCCGAGGTGTCGGCCCACACGCCCGCCAGCGCACCACCGGTGGGATAGCCCACGTGCGCGGACCCGGCCGGGCAGGTCGTGCTGCCCTGCGTGACGCCCTGGCAGTACTGGGTCATGACGCCGGACCAGGTCTCGCTGCCGGTGCCCAGGCCCTTGAAGAACCCCTGCAGGATCGGGGCCGTGGCCTGGGGGTCGCCGCTGAGCGTGGTGTTGCCCTTGGCGTCCGTGCCCGCGGTGCCCCACTGGGAGCCCCAGAAGACCAGGTAGACCTTCGGCGCACCGGTCGTGACGCCGACCCCGCCGGTGCCCCCGCCGTACTGCAGGTTGTTCAGCCCGAGGTTCGGCACGCTCGCGCCGAGCGTCTGCACGACACCGTGGCGGTACGGGTGGTCCAGCGCGTCGCCGGGGCCGCCGGGCACCGGGGCGGTGGCGGCCTGCGCGGCCACCGGGATCAGTCCAGCTGCGAGGACGGAGGCGCCGAGCGAGGCGAGCGCCCGGGCCCGCCAGCGTCGGGGCATGGCGGAGTCGTTCCTGGTGGAGTGCACGAGGAGCCTTTCGTTGCAGTGACTTTCGGCCGCCAGCGGCGGTCACGGGGTCAACGAGGCGTCCTGCGCGGGGTTAGTCAACGGCAGGCAAAGGTGCGGCAAAGATGGCCGGTATGCCGTGTGCCGCACCTGGGTGAGGCACACGGCATACCGGCGTCCGGGCGGCGGCGTCCCGGCGGGGCGAGGCGGCGTCGGGCAGGATCGGGGCATGACGACCCTGGCTCCCGAGGCGGCGGACCTGAACCGGCGGCGCGCGTTGCGGCGGATGCGGCTGCTGGCGCTGGGGCTGCTGGTCCTCGCTGCGGTGGTGTTCGTGGCGACCCTGCACCGCGGCGGGGCGTGGGGCTACGTCAACGCGACCGCCGAGGCGGCGATGGTCGGCGCGCTGGCCGACTGGTTCGCGGTGACCGCGCTGTTCCGGCACCCCATGGGGCTGCCGGTGCCGCACACCGCGATCATCCCCAACCGCAAGGACGCGCTCGGCCAGAGCCTGGAGGAGTTCGTCAGCACCCACTTCCTCACCGCCGAGGCCGCGCGGGAGCGCTACGCCGCGGCCGACGTGACCCGGCGGGTCGGACGCTGGCTCAGCGAGCCCGAGCACAGCGCCCGGGTCGTCGCGGAGGGGTCGGTCCTCCTGGAGCGGGCACTGACCCGGGTGGACGAGGCCGACGTGCGCGCGGTGGTCGAGCAGGCGGTGCTGCCCAGCCTGGTCGACGAGCCCGTCAGCGCGGTGGTCGGGCACCTGCTCGAGGGCGTCGTCGCCGACGGCTCGCACCACGGGCTGGTCGACCTCGCCGTCGCCGAGGCGCACGACTGGCTGGTCGACAACGCGGGGACCGTCATCGGCATCGTCGAGGAGCGGGCGCCTTGGTGGACCCCGCAGTGGGTCGACGACCGCGTGGCCGCCCGGGTGCACCGGGAGGTCGTGGCATGGCTGGCCGACGTGCGCGACGACCCCGACCACCGGGTGCGGCACGCACTGGACGACCTGCTGGCCCAGCTGGCCGAGGACCTGCAGCACGACGAGCCGACGATGCTGCGGGCCGAGGCGCTCAAGGTGCGGCTGCTCACCCACCCGCAGGTCGGCGAGTCGGTGGTGGCGGTGTGGCGCACCCTGCGCACGTCGCTGTCGGCGGCGCTGCGCGACGAGCACGGCCTGCTCCGCCGCCGCCTGACCGAGGAGGTCGCCCGGCTCGGCGAGCGCGTGGCCGTGGACGAGGCGCTGCGGGCGCGGCTCGACACGTACGCCGGGGACGCGCTGGCCCACCTGGTCAACACCTACGGCCACGAGATCACCGCGATCATCTCCACGACGATCCAGCGTTGGGACGGCAAGGAGGCGGCCGAGCGGATCGAGCTGCACGTCGGGCGCGACCTGCAGTTCATCCGGATCAACGGCACCATCGTGGGCGGCCTGGCCGGGCTGCTGATCCACACCCTGGCGACCCTGGCCTGACCGGATGTGGCGGGGCGCCGGCTGGGCCGTCCCTGCACGGGACCTGAACGGTGGGCAAGGACCTCGGCACCGGTTGGTCTGCTTTGCGTAAACCCTGCCCCGGGCCGGGCCGCGGCCTCCCTACCGTCAGCGGCGGACGGACATCGACGGCCTTCGATCCTGAGGTCGCCGGGTCCGGCCGAGCACATCCACCCGCGACCGGCGGGGCCGTCCAGCGCCACACGGTCGTCCTGCCGAAAGGTCCCTCGATGCGCCTGACCTCCCTGTGCGCCGCTGCCGCCCTCGCCGGCCTGGCCTCCCTCGCCGTCCCCGCCGCCGCCCTGGCCGCACCCCACGCCACGCAAGCCCGCCACGTGCAGGGCAAGGCCTCCAGCCACGGTCACGCCGCCACCCGCAGCCACGGGCACGGCAAGGCCGACCCGCTCGCCGGCCAGCGCAAGGGCACGACCGCGGCCATCGCGGCGCAAACCCGTTCACTGACGCGGCTGCTGGCCGCGGAGAAGGCCTCGACCGCCCTCAACGCCACCGACCAGGCTGCACTGACCGCCGCCACCCAGCGGGCCCTGGACGCCCTCGCCGCCGACACCGCCGCGGCGGGCACCACCACGACCAGGAGCGGCCTGCACGGCCTCGTCCTGTCCGCGGTGCGCACGTCCGAGGTGGCCCGCGCGCAGGACGCCGTGGTCCGCCTCGCCGACGCCCAGGAGGCCGCCCCGGCGGCGCTGACCCAGGCGGCCACGGACCTGCAGGCGCAGGTCGTTGCGGGCACCACGGCTGGCACCGACACCACCGCCGCGACCGCGGCCCTGGCGGACCTGGCCACGCAGCTGACCGCGCTGTCGGCCAACGCCGCCAACGCCGCCGGCGCGGTGACGACGATCCTCGCGGTGAGCCCGACCGCATCCCACGCCGACCTGCTCGCCGCGGTCCAGGCGGCGCACACCGCCCTCGCCCCCGGCAACCTCGCCCTGGCCAGGGCGAAGGCCGACGTCGCGGTCGTCAAGGACGCTCTCGGCCACTGAGGTCGCCCCGCTCCCCGGTCGCTGCCGGCCCGCTCACCCGAGCGGGCCGGCAGCGGCGTGTCCGGCGCCGGCCAGGGCCGGGACCTGACGGGAGCCCCGACCGGGACCACACTGGGGGGACGACCCCTTGTCCACCGACCGGGAGCCCCCCATGCCTGCGAACCCCGCCAACATCAGCTTCGTGACCGACCGCCTCGCCGTCGGGGGTGACCTCGACTGGCGGGAGGCGGTGGCCCGCACCCAGCTGGAGGAGCTCGTCGGGCTCGGCGTCAGCCACATCGTCGACGTGCGCGTGGAGTGGAGCGACGAGGAGTTCGTGGCCGTCCACGCGCCGCAGGTCCGCTACCTGCACCACGGCATGGACGACGACGGGCAGCGGGTGGCGGCGGCGTGGTTCGACACCGGCGTCGGCTGGGCACTCGATGCGCTGGAGGGCGACCCCGCCCACGTCGTCCTGACCCACTGCCACATGGGCATCAACCGCGGGCCGTCCCTGGGCTTCGCCGTGCTGCTGGCCCAGGGCTGGGACCCGGTGGAGGCCCTCGACGCGATCCGGGCCGCCCGCCCGATCGCCTACATCGACTACGCCCGGGACGCCCTGCGCTGGCACCACGCCCGCGCCGGGCACGGGCGGCGCGAGCTCACCCGGGACCTCAAGCGCCTGGCCGACTGGCGAGAGTCCAACAACCTCGACGTGGTCTCGGTCATCCGGGGCATCCGGCAGTCCGAGAACGCCGGCTGACCGGGGACGGGGCCCTGCCTCGATCGCACGTCATCGACACCTGCCCCTGGATCAGCGATTCTCGTGGTGAGTCGCGCGGTCAGATCCGGAGGCGGTCATGGAGGTCGTGGGCCTGTGGCGCTACCCCGTGAAGTCGTTGCAGGGTGAGCCGCTTGACGCTGCCAGCCTGGAGGCGGACGGCGTCGCCGGTGACCGGCGATGGGGACTCCGTGACCAGCGCACCGGCCGGATCCTGACAGCCCGGCGTCGTCCCGAGCTCCTCGGCGCCTCGGCGTCCTACGACGGCGACGAACCGGTCATCACGCTCCCGGACGGCGCTACGGTCGTCGGTCCGGGAACGCGGGCCGACCGCCAGCTCTCGGAGTGGCTGGGGAGCCCGGTGTCGCTCGTGTCCTCGCTCGGCGCTCGGGCGGGCAGGGCGGAGTACTTCGAGGACGCGACCGACGACACCAGCCAGGCCGTCGAATGGACGATGCCAGCCGACCGGTACGTCGACGCGGCCCCCATCCTGGTCCTGACCACCGCGTCGTTGCGCACCGCCGCCGCTCACTACCCGCGGGGTTCGTGGGATCCGCGCCGCTTCCGGGCCAACATCCTGGTCGGCCTCGACGGCGAGGGGTGGGTCGAGGACTCCTGGGTCGGGCACCCGATCCGGATGGGTGGGGTCACCGTGGTCCCCACGCAGCCGTGCGTCCGCTGCACCATGGTCACGCGATCCCAGCCCGGGCTCGACGCCGACGTGGAGATCTTCCGCACCCTTGCCCGCCACCACCGCGGCCTCTTCGGCGTGTGGTCCGAGGTGGTCGGTCCGGGGCGCCTGGCCGTCGGTGATCGAGGGTCCCGGCTGGCACCGGCGCCGCAGAGGACGCGGGCGCTCAGGGGCTCGGGCGCAGGATCGGCGGGGTGAGGGCGGTCGCGGCGCCGGCGCGGTGCAGCATCGCCGGGCGGCCGCCCCCGCGGGTGGTCCGCTCCCCCGTCTCGACCAGGAAGCCCTCGGCGCCGGTGACCTTGCGGTGGAAGTTGCGCGGGTCCAGTGCGGCGCCCCAGACCGCCTCGTAGACGGAGCGCAGCTCCCCGACGGTGAACTCGGCCGGGCAGAACGCCGTCGCGAGGGTGGAGTACTCCAGCTTGGCCCGGGCGCGCTCCACGCCGTCGGCCAGGATCTGCGCGTGGTCGAACGCCAGCCGCCTGGGGTCGGCGAGCAGGTCGGCCACCCGCCACCAGCGGGCGTCGGCGGCGTCGCTGCCCGCGCGTGGGTCGGGCAGGTCCGCACCCAGCGCGAGCCAGGCCACGGTGACCACGCGCATCCGCGGGTCGCGGCGCGGCGCGCCGTAGGTCCTCAGCTGTTCCAGCACCACGTCGCCGCGGCCGACCCCGGCCTCCTCGGCGAGCTCGCGGTAGGCCGCGTCCTCGAGGTCCTCGTCCACCTGGACGAAGCCGCCCGGGAGCGCCCACCGGCCGGCATACGGCTTGCCACCGCGACGGACGAGCAGCGCGTGCAGTGCGTGCTCGCGCAGGGTGAGGACGACGAGGTCCGCCGTCACGGCGAAGGCCGGGTAGGCGTCCGGGTCGTAGGCCATGCGCGCCACCTTAATCGTCATCTTGACGTTAGTCATCCGATCGTCTTATCGTCACCTCGACGACATAACGAGGAGGTCGGCATGGAGCTGACGACGGGACAGTGCGACCGGGCGGCAGGAGTGCTGCTGGCACAGGCCTGCGGGGACGCGCTGGGGGTGCCCTACGAGTTCGCCACACCTCCGGACGGGGAGCCGCGGATGGTCGGCGGCGGCCTCGGGCCCTACGTCCCCGGCGAGTGGAGCGACGACACCCAGATGTCGCTGTGTATCGCGCGGGTTGCCGCCCGCGGGGACCTCACCTCCGCCGCCGCGCAGGACGAGGTCGCGGCCGCGTTCGAGGGGTGGCTGCACGGGGGCGCCAGCGACGTGGGCACCCAGACGCGGGTCGTGCTGACCCAGGCCGGCCGTTGGGACGGCCCGGCCGCGCACCGGCTGCGCGAGGCCGCCGAGCGGCTGCACGCGCTGAACGGGCACACCGCCGGCAACGGGGCCCTGATGCGCACCGGCGTGGTCGGCCTGACCCGGCTGGACTCGCGGGAGACCAGCGCCCGCACCGCCCGGTCTCTCGCCGAGCTCACCCACACCGACCCGTTGGCCGGGGACTCGTGCGTCCTGTGGTCGGAGGCGGTGCGGGTGGCCGTGCTGGAGGGCCGGTTCGACCTGATTTCCGGGCTGGACCTGCTGCCCGAGGAGCGGCGGGGGCAGTGGTCAACATGGATCCACGAGGCGACCGGGGTCGAGCCGAAGACGTTCTCCCCCAACGGATTCACGGTGAAGGCCTTCCAGGCCGCATGGGCTGCGATCAGCTCGACCGACGAGGGCGACGGGTCGCCGGTGCACCTGCAGCGCGCACTGGCGGCGGCCGTGCATGCCGGGGACGACACCGACACCGTGGCGGCCATCGCCGGCGCTCTGCTCGGGGCACGCTACGGCGCCTCGGCGGTGCCGACGCGCTGGCGCCGCGAGGTCCACGGCTGGCCCGGGATGCGCGCCGCCCGTGACCTGGTCTCACTCGGGATCCAGACCGCGCGGGGCGGCGTGCCGCAGGGCTCGTGGCCGCGGGTCGAGGTCATGGCCACCGGCCGCGAGCCGGCCCGCGCCGTGCCCCACCCGCACGACCCCGGCGTGCTGCTCGGCACCCTGGCGGACCTGGGCCGCACGACCGAGCTCGGCGTCGACGCGGTCGTCTCGCTCTGCCGGCTCGGCACCGCCGAGGCGCCTGCCGCCGGGGTCGCGGCCCGCGACCACGTGGAGGTGTGGCTGGTCGACAGCAACCTGCCCTCGGACAACGCGCACCTGGACTTCGTCCTCGACGACGCCGCGGCCGCGGTGAAGCTGCTGCGCGCAGAGGGCCGTCGGGTGCTGCTGCACTGCGTCCACGCCGAGCAGCGCACCCCCAGCGTCGCGCTGCGGTATGCCGTGCGGCAGGGGGCGGACGCGCGCGAGGCGGCGCGCGCGATACAGACGGTGCTGCCGAGCACCCGGGGCTACGGCCGCCTCTGGGAGGCGGCCACCGGCCGCCTGGCGCCGGTGAGCTCGCGAGGCTGAACCCCGGCGCCGAAGAGGGGCGAGTGGCTAGGGCGTGGGGCCGCCGGCCGGTGTCGAGGAGGTCGGCTTCGGCACGGTGGTCACGGTGGAGCTGGGCACCTCGCTCGTCGTGGCGGTCCTGCTCGACGTGGTGCGGGTCGGCGCCTCGGTGGTCGTCGTGGACGTCCCGGTCGTGGTCGGCTCCGTGGTGGTCGTGGTGCGCGTGGGGGTGCGGGTCCGGCTCGTGGTGCGGCTCGGCGTGGCCGGAGCCTCGGTGGCGGGGGTGACCTGGGTGCGGGCCGGTGAGCCGGCCGGCGGCGGGCGGACGAGGACGTAGAGGGTCAGGGTGAACA
Source organism: Oryzihumus leptocrescens (assembly GCF_006716205.1). Taxonomy (GTDB): domain Bacteria; phylum Actinomycetota; class Actinomycetes; order Actinomycetales; family Dermatophilaceae; genus Oryzihumus; species Oryzihumus leptocrescens. The sequence goes on from NZ_VFOQ01000001.1 coordinate 2,455,837, forward strand.
GGAAGATGGCGAGCAGCACCCACGTCGAGGTGCGGATGGCGCGGAGGTGGGACATCAGTCGGCGCCGGAACCGCTCTGGGTGCTCGTCGGGGCGTTGACGCCGCCGCCCGCACTGGTCGGCTCGGCGGTGTCGAGGTCGGTGGTGACGTTGATGCCCTCACGCAGCAGGCCGATCGCGATGCGGGCCCGCAGCGCCCGGCCGACGTCGAACTGCTTCCCGGGCAGGGTGCGGGCGACCACCCGGATCGAGACGTGGTCGACGTCGATGCTCTGCACACCCATGATCGCCGGCGGGTCGAGCATGAGCTGCTGCAGCGCCGGGTCACCGAAGGCGTCCTCGCCGATCCGGTGCAGCAGGTCGCTGACCCGGTTGACGTCCGCGGTGGCCGGGACCGGCACGTCGACCACGGAGCGGGCCCAGTCACGGGAGAGGTTGGTGACCTGGGTGATCTGGCCGTTCGGGGTGATGACCACCTCGCCGTCGGCCGTCCGGATCGTCGTGATCCGCAGGGTGACGTCCTCGACGGTGCCGATCGCGGGGTCGGAGATCCCGGGGGCGTTGAGGCGGATGAGGTCGCCGAAGCCGTACTGCTTCTCGGTGATGATGAAGAAGCCGGCGAGCAGGTCCTGCACCACGCGCTGGGCGCCGAAGCCGAGGGCGACACCGGCCACCGCGGCGGGGGCGACGAGGCCGGTGACGGGGACGCCGAGGCGCTGGGCGATACCGACCGCGGTGGCGCAGTAGATGACCACCAGCGTGGCCCAGGTGATGACCTGGGCCAGGGCGTGGCGGTGCTTGGACGCCTCGGACCGCACGAGGGAGTCGGTCTCGGCGGCGCTGTCGTCGATCCGCTGGGTGATCCGGTCACCCGCCCACGTGGCGAAGCGCGTCAGCAGGAGCGCCCCGGTCACGAGCAGGACGATCTCCAGGCCGCTGCTGCGGGCCCAGTCGACGAAGTCGGTCAACGGCTGGACGTTGGAGAACATCGCTGCCCATGGTCCCGCAGGGGTCGAGGGGTGACCAGCGCCGTCTCAGCCGGCGCGCCGGACCGGCGCGCGCTGCAACCCCCGGCCAGGGTGCCTTCGGGTATGCCGTGCCGGCCGGCGCGCTGGAGGGCGTCAGGCCTGCTGGACCGTGTAGACCACCGTCTGCACGCGGATCTGGCCGTCCTGGAAGATGAACGTGTCGATGCCGTCCTCGACCTTGCGACCGCCGCCGGTCGCCTTCCACTCCAGGTAGAGCACGTCGTCGGCGAACACGGTGGTGAGGTCCCACTGCGCCTGCGGCACATCGCCCAGCAGCTGGGTGAAGACCTGACGTGCGCCGTCCTTGCCCCGGTAGACCTTCTTCTGCACCACGAGGATCGCGTCGTCGGCGTAGTCGGCGACGATGTCCTCGAGGTCCTCGGCGCCGAGCGCCTGCCCGTGGTGTGCGAAGACCTCTTCGGCTGTGCGTGTGGCCATGGCCTGCCCCTCCTTGGTCGGTGCCGTCATGCCGACTCTCAGGGGCACGGTCCCCCACCCGGAAGGGCCTTGGGTCACTGGCGGGGCGGCGGACGTCGTGGTTGTGTGCGGAGGGGACTGTGGGCGACCACCGGGGCCGCCCTGCTGCGTCGCCCAACCGCGTCGCCCAGGCGCGTCGTCCAGGCGCGCTGCCCAGTCAGGAGGGGAGCCACCATGAAGGCCGTACGACTGCACCGCTACCACGAGCGTCCCGCCGTCGAGGAGGTGCGCGACCCCGAGCCGACCGGCCCCTTCGACGTGGTCGTCCGGGTCGGCGGCGCCGGGCTGTGCCGCACCGACCTGCACATCGTCGAGGGCCAGTGGGCCGACCGCAGCAACGTGCCGCTGCCCTACACCCTCGGCCACGAGAACGCCGGCTGGGTGCACGCCGTCGGGTCAGCGGTGGAGCACCTCTCCCCCGGCGACGCCGTCATCCTGCACCCCCTCATCACCTGCGGCTTCTGCCGGGCCTGCCGCTCCGGCGACGACGTGCACTGCGAGGCCAGCCGGTTCCCCGGCATCGACACCGACGGTGGCATGGCGGAGCTCCTCCACACCTCGGCGCGGTCCGTGGTCAAGCTGGCACCCGGGGTGGAACCCGCCTCGGTGGCAGCACTCGCGGATGCCGGCCTCACGGCATACCACGCGGTGAAGAAGGCGCTGCCGCTGCTGTATCCCGGGAGCACGTGCGTGGTGGTCGGTGCTGGTGGGCTGGGGCACATCGGGATCCAGTGCCTGCGCGCCATGAGCGCCACCCGGGTCGTCGTGCTCGACGCCAACGAGGAGGCCCTGGCGCTGACGCGTGAGTGGGGTGCGGACGAGACCGTGGTGGCCGACGGCAAGCACGTGGACCGGGTGCTCGAGCTGACCGACGGCCACGGCGCGCAGGTCGTCCTCGACTTCGTCGGCGAGCGGGGCGCCGAGCGCGACAGCTGGGCGATGACCCGGCGCGCGGGCAGCGACTTCGTGATCGGCTACGGCGGCACGGTGCAGATCCCCGCGATCGACGTCATCTCCACCGAGCGCAACGTCATCGGCAACCTCGTCGGCAGCTACAACGACCTGGTCGAGCTGATGGCCCTCAACGCCGCCGGGGACGTGCACATGCTGACCCAGACCTACCCGCTGGACGCGGTCAACGACGCGATGGACGACCTGGACGCCGGCCGTCTCCGCGGCCGCGGGATCCTCGTCCCCTAGGCCCCCACCCCCGGCGGCGCCGGGATCGGCCGAACGGTCAGGATCTGGCCAACCCGGCCCGCATCGCCTTGGGGCGTGCCTACCGTCGTGGCCATGGACATCGGGGGGATGGCCGGACCGCAGCCCGAGGTGATCAGGCTCAGGTATGCCGGCCGGTGCAGCTGCGGGGAGTCCGTCGCCGCGGGTGAGCGGGCGGGATACGTCCGCTCGGAGCGGCGCGTCGTGTGCCTGCACTGCCTGGCTGACCGCCAGGCGGGGCGGGTTGACCTGGGTGCCCTCGCGGCCGAGGTCGTCGTGCCGCCGGCGCCCGGCGTGGCCGGCGGAGCGGCCCGCCGCCGGCACGGGCGTCTGGTCGCGGCACGGGAGGCCCGGCTGGCGAAGCGCAGCCGGCTGGTGCGCTGGTGGGCGTCGCTGGGCCCCGAGCCGCAGTCGACGCGTGCCTGGGCACTGGGGGCACTCGGCGAGGAACGCGTCGCCGCGTGCCTGCACGGGGTCGCCGACCGCGGCGTGCTGGCCCTGCACGACCGGCGGGTTCCCGGGCGCCGGAGCAACATCGACCACATCGCCGTCGGGCCGGCGGGCGTCTTCGTCATCGACGCCAAGCGGTATGAGAACGCCGAGGTCCGGGTGCGGCGGGTGGGCGGGCTGTTCACCCCGCGCCGGGACGAGCTGCTCGTGCGCGGGCGGCTCAGGACGGCGCTGGTGGAGGGCTTGGTGCGTCAGGTGGACGCGGTCCGGACGGTCCTCGACTCCGGCACGCTCGGGAGCGTGCCGGTCACGCCCGTGCTGTGCTTCGTCGACGGACGATTTCCGTTGTTCACCAAGCAGTTTCGCGTCGGCGAGACCGCCGTCGTCGGGCCGAGAGGGCTCGCCGACCTGGTCACCGCGCCGGGTGCACTGGACGAGGAGCAGCGGCTCGCGGTCTACTGCCTGCTCGCCGAGCGCCTGCGCAGCATGACCTGACGGGCGGCCTCAGTCGAACGGGAGCAGGTCGACCAGTCGCAGCGAGACCGTGGTCCGGTAGGCCGCTCCGTGCGCCGCGGCCGCGTCGGTGATGCGGCTCGCCGTCACCGGGTCGGCGTTGAGCACGACCAGGCGGTCGGCCTTGTCCCGGGCGAAGGCGTTGTGCACCAGCTGCCGCGCATAGTCCGGCGTCACCTCATGGGCGTCCCACAGGTCGACGACGGTGCGCTCGACCGCGAAGCCCTCGACCCCGGCGATGTGGAACAGCGCCACGGTCGTGGCCCGGACCGTGGACCAGCTCGGCGGCCGCCAGGACGCGACCGCGGAGCCCCAGCGGGCGAGGTCCTCACGGGTGGGCGCGGCCGGCATACGGTCGCGGGTCGCTGCGGCGACCGCCGGCACGCGGGTGCGGGTCGCCGCGGTGACCGCGGCGATGCTCGGTGGCCGCCAGCTGCTGATGGCGCTGGCACTCGGGAGGCTGGTCATCCGCTCCCGGAACGTCGTCTTGGGCTGCTCAAGGGACGCCGTCATGGGCGCCAAGGGTAGATGTGCCCCTTATGTCCGGATCACCCGGGTCCCCGGGGCGCCAGATGCGTTGGAGGCGCACGCTCCTCATCCCGGTGGGTGAGGTGCCTACCGACCGGCCGGACCTAGCGTGGGCCGATGGTGGGACGAGCTCTGGCGGCGGTCGGTGGGGTGGCCCTGACCCTGGCGATGTGCGTCGCCAGCCAGGTCGCCCGCCCGGTCCGGGCCGCGACCTCCCACGCCACGGCCCCGGCCCCCGTCTCACCCCGCTACACGCCGAACGCAGGGCCGGCCCCGGCGGCGGACGCAACGCTTCGACTGGACCCGCACTGGCGGATCACCCGCCTCGGCGCCGAGCACGCCATCGAGGGGTGGGTCGACCGCACCAGCGTCCTTCCGGGTGAGCCGGTGAGGCTGCACGTCTCGAGCCTGGCCCGTCGTTGGTCGGTGACGGCGTTCCGCATGGGCTGGTACGGCACCACGGGTGGCGCGCGCGTCTGGCACGCGAGCGGGCTGCCCGGCACACCCCGCGTCGCGGGCTCCCTCGACCCGACGACGAACACCGTCCGGACGGACTGGCCGGCGTCGCTCTCCCTGCCCACCGCCGACTGGCCGCCGGGGGCCTACCTGCTGCGGCTGGACAGCGTTGCGGGGCAACGGTTCGTGCCCCTCACGGTGGGCTCGCCCGACACCACGGGCCGGATCGTGCTGGTCGACGACGTGACCACGTGGCAGGCCTACAACCAGTGGGGTGGGTACGACCTCTACAACGGCCCGGGCGGCACGGCGGACTACGCGGACCGGTCGCGCGTGGTCACCTTCGACCGGCCGTATGACGGGGACGGGTCCGGCGGGTTCGTCGTGCAGGACCTGCCCACGATCGCCCATGCCGAGCGGCTCGGGCTGCCGCTGGCGTACGCGACCGACATCGACCTGCACGCGGAGCCGGCACTCCTGACCGGTGCCCGGGCGGTGGTGACGCTGGGCCATGACGAGTACTGGTCGACCGCCATGCGCAGCTCGGTGACACGGGCGCGGGACGCCGGTGTCAACGTGGCCTTCCTGGGCGCCAACGCGGTGTTCCGGCACATCCGGCTGAGGCCGACCCGGTTCGGGCCGGACCGGGACGAGGTCAACTACAAGGCGCCCTCGGACCCGATGCTCGGCGTCGACGACGCGGAGGTCACCGTCAACTGGCGCGAGCCGCCGGTGCCCCGGCCGGAGAGCGTGCTCACGGGCGTGTTCTACGAGTGCAACCCGGTCAGCGCCCCGATGGTCGTCACCGACCCGGACAGCTGGTTGTTCGCCGGGACCGGGGCGACGGCGGGTCTGCACCTGCCGCGCCTGGTCGGGCCGGAGTACGACCGGGTGAACCCCGGCGCGCCCACGCCGAGGAGCATCGAGGTGCTCACCCACTCGCCGGTCACCTGCCGCGGCGTCGCCAGCTTCGCCGACAGCGCGTGGTACACCGTGGCCTCCGGCGCCGGGGTGTTCGCCTCCGGCAGCAACTGGTTCACCCAGGGGCTTCCCGAAGCCGGGGCAACCGGCACCACCGCCCGGGTCGTCGGCGGTGAGCTGACCAACCTGCTGCGCGCGTTCGCCGCCGGGCCGGCCGGGTTGGTGCATCCGGCGCGACCGAACCTCGCCGGCCTGCACGAGTTCACCGGCGACCCGGTGGCCAGGGCGTACGGCCAGTGACCACCTGGTCGGGTCAGCGTGAAAGGCGTTGCAGGACAGCGGATACCGCGTCCGGAGCCGCGAGCATCACCAGGTGTCCGGCGTCGGGGATCGCGACCACGTCGTGGCTGTGCAGCCTCGCGGCGGTCGCGGTCGCGCTGGCCCGGCTCATCTGCGGGTCCAGGGTGCCGTAGACGACCACGGCCGGGACGTGGACCTGCCGCTCCTGGGCGTAGGTCAGGCCGATGAGCGGCTGGCTCAGGATGGCCTTGAGCGCGCCCTCCGCGCCCGGCACGCGCAGGGGCGTGAGCCACTGCTGCGCGTCGAACGGCGGACAGGTCGGCCCGCACGCGCTGGCGTAGGCGCGCTCGGCCAGGCTGGTGTGCCTCGTGGCGAGGCGGAGCATCGCGGTCGCGTACGGGTCGACGAACAGGTGGTGGACCCAGCCGGGGCCGACTCCGTAGGGCGTGCCGTCGCCGTCCATGAACACGACGCGGCGCGCTGCCGACGGGTCGGTGCGCGCGAGGTCACCGACGATGGCCGCGCCGCTGGAGTGCCCGACCAGCACCGGCGTGCTGTGGTGGGCGGCGTCGAGGTGCAGCGCCATGACGAACGTGCGCAGCTGGGCGGTGTCCCCGGCGAGCGTGTAGGGGCCACGCCGCTCGGTGTAGCCGAACCCTCGCACGTCCAGGGCGTAGACGCGGTAGCCGGCGGCAGCCAGCTGCGGGCCGACGCGGTCCCACACCTGCGCCGACTCCATGAACCCGTGCACCAGCACGATCGGCGGACCGCTCCCTCCCCACTGCTCGTAGTGCGTGGTCAGGCCGCCGGCGCGCACGGTGTGCCCGTGGTCGTCCAGCGGCGGGACCGGCACCGTCCCGGCGCTGCCCCAGTCGTAGGCAGCGGCCGCGAGGGTCAGCACCACGAATGCGCCGAGCGCGGCGAGGCCGACCCGTCCCAGGACCCGACGCAACCCCACGCGGCCTCTCCGGTCCTGTGCTGCTCGCCCCACCCTCGCCACTATCGGCGTTGACCGGGCCGTTAGCCAACCCGGATCTGGCCGCCGACGACGTGGACGGGGATGCTCGGGAGCGGCGCGGGCGGCGGGCCCTGGAGCACCTGGCCGGTGCGACCGTCATACACCCCGCCGTGGCAGGGGCAGAGGAACTGGACGCTGGCGGGGTCGTACTGCACCGGGCAGCCCGCGTGGGTGCAGACCGCGGAGAAGGCGACGAAGGTGTTGGCCGCGGAGTGCACGACCCAGCCGGGGTTGCCGTCGGCGGGGTTGGTGAAGGACACCCCCTGGCCCACCGGCAGCGAGGCGACGGTCCCGACGACGGTGGCCGACGTGGCCGCTGACGTGGGTTGGGCGCTGGTCGGGCCGGGAGCCGCGGGGCCGGCCACACGGGTGACACCGCCGACGGCGCGGCCCACCATCGCGGTGAGGGCCGCGGCCATGACGGCCAGGGTGCCGACGGCCGCGGCTGCCGCACCACCCTTGACCACGGTGCGCCGCTGGATCTCGGCCCGGAGGTCGGGGCGCAGCTGCTCCTCGACGGGGAAGACCGGGCAGCCCGCCAACCGGGTGCACTGCCCGTCGCCCGCCAGCCCGCACTTGCCGCCCCGGGCGCACAGCTGGCGCAGCCGGGGCACGGCGACAGCGACGGTGGCCGGCTCGGGCCCCAGCCGCAGGTCGCGGCGGGCCCGGTCCCGGAGCCAGGCATCCACGCTGAGCACTCCCCCGGCGCCGAAGGCGATGATGACCGACCAGGCGAAGACGAACACGATGTCGGCGCCGACGTAGTAGGGCGTGGTGTTCCAGCTGACGGTGAGGTAGAAGGTCAGCGCGAGCAGGGCGCCGGCGGCCGCGGCCGCGCGGGCCCACAGGCCGAGCAGGGTCGCCACCCCGACGAGCAGCTCACCGGTGGCGATGAGCAGGCCGACCAGCACCGGGACGTGCAGCGACAGGGACACCAGCGGCCCGATCGGACTGCTGTGCTCGAGAGCCGCCATCTGCCGGCCGATCGAGGTGGGGTCGCTCGCGTCGAGGAAGCCCGGGTTCGCGAACTTCTGCAGCGCTGCGTAGGTGAACGTCACGCCGAGGAAGGCGCGCAGCGGCAGGATCAGCCACCCGGGTTGGTCCCGCACGCGTCGCCAGAGCTGGTCGCGGTGCTCCAGCGGGGCCGTTCGCAGTGAGGTGCGCGCCACGTCTCGCAGGATGCCCCCGGTTCCTGAGCGTCAGGTCAACGGCACCTGTGAGTGGCCGCGTGCGACGAAGCGGGCACCGGGCATGCCCCACTCACGGAAGAAGTCACCGGTCGCCCGGCACAGGGCGACGTTGACGTCGTTGCCCGCCTCGATCAGCGCCGCGGACACGGCGTCTGCCGCCTCGGCGGTCGCCACCGCCGTGTCCGGTGGCAGCAGCAGCGGGTCCTCGGGGGCCAGCGGACCGCGCTCGGCGAGCCGGGCCAGCAGGGCCGCGCGGGCGTCCGGGGGCAGGAACGTCACGCGGCGCGGGCCGCCGTCCTCCGGGGCGAAGGACAGGGCCAGCGGCTCGGCGGCCAGGTCGGGCACCACCTCGCCGGCCGCGTCCAGGGACCCGGCGTCGCCCACGCGGACACCAAGCAGCTCGTATGCCGTGGTGCCGCTGCCGATGAGGGCCAGCAGGAGCAGCCGGACGTCGGGGTCGGTGCCCGGCACCGGGAGGGGTCGGCGTTCCGGCGGTTCTTGCGGCGGCCGGCCCGCGGACGCCACGGTGGCGTTCCCGAGCGGGCGCCAGGCCACGGCCACCCCCGCCGCGGTCCACCACAGCGTGGGGCCGAAGGCCAGGGCCGCCAGCTGCCCGGCGGTCAGGTCGGGGTGGCGCAGCGCGATGTCCTCCAGCGACCGCTGCGCCACCGAGGCGTCCTCGCGGCCGGCGGCCAGCAGCCCGGCCAGGTCTCCCCCGGCCGCCTCCCGGGCGTACCGGTCCAGCGTGCCGACCGCGGTGCGCACCCAGATGCCGGCGTCCCGGCATCGGGTCACGAGCAGCCGGGCGACCGCCATGACCGAGGGCTCGGCCAGCAGGGCCGACTCGCGGCGGCCGGCGAGCGCCGCCCGCACCTCCTCCTCGGTGCCCGTCATCGCAGCCACGCCGGGGCGGCCGTCACGGGTCCCTCGTTCACCTGGCGGGAGATCTCCTCGGCGATGAAGTGGTCGCGGATGTCCACGCGGCACCGGGCCACCCCCGGCAGGGCCTCGACCCGGCGACGGACCTCCCGGCCGATGTCGATGGCGAACGGCGAAGGGCACAGCGGCGAGGTGAGGTGGTAGCGCACGGTCACCGTGCCGGAGGCGTCGGCGCCCACCTCGTCGAGCAGGTCCAGGTCGGCAAGCGTGCGGCGGATCTCCGGGTCCGGGACGCTGCCCGCCGCGACCCGCGCGGCGGCCAGGTCCACCGCTGGGAGGTGGGCACCCGGCATACCGGTCACCGCGGGGTGCCGGCGACGCCGGTCTCGCTCTCGGCGGCCTCCCCCGCGGTCTCCGTGGGGATCCGGGCGATCCGCTCCTCGCGGCGCACGTCGAACTCGTCGCCCTTGAGCTCCTTGAGCCTGGCCTCGGTGTCGATGCCGTAGAGCCGGGCGATGTTGCCGCCGATGATCTTCTCCTTGACCTCGTCGGTGAGCGAGACGCCGTACTCGTCCTCGATGTCGGCCGGGATCTGGAAGGCCATGAAGTCGTCGAGCTGCCACTGGGGATACCAGATCGGGAAGTCGGTGCCGTAGATGATCCGGTCCGGGCCGAGCCAGAACAGCAGGTTCGCCATGACGTTGCCGAAGAAGCGCGGCCGGTTGTGCACGAAGGCCAGCGCGACGGCGAGCGAGGCGTAGACGTTGGGGCTGCGCGCGGAGAGCCAGCAGAAATCGTCCAGCCGCGGCAGGCCGACGTGGTCGACGATGAAGTTCAGCTCGGGGTAGAGCGTCGAGGGCTCGTCGATGTCTCGCACGTCGAACCGCTCGAGCGCCAGCGGCTCGACGGCCGGGCCCTTGTGGAAGTGCATGTTGGTGATGCCGAGCTCGATGCACCGCTCGTACAGCGGGAACACCATGGGGTCGTTGGCCTTCCAGCCGCGCGACTCCCCGCGCCACTCGGCTGTGTACCACTTGAACCCCCGCATCCCGAGGTCGGTGACCTGGTGGTCGACCTGCTCGAGGGCATCCGGCGAGCGGGGGTCGATGCCGCCGAGCGCGATCAGCCGGTTGGGCGCGCGCTTGACCAGCTCGGCGTTGCGCTCGGGGTTGACGAAGCCGGTCCTGTAGAAGTCCATGAGGACCTGCGTGGACAGGATCGCCATGTCCGAGTCGCCCTGGACGAACATCGTGTCGAGGTACCAGTCGGGGTCGACCTTGCGGAACTGCGTGTCGTAGTCCATGGTCCACTGCGGCTGCCCGGTCGGGTTGAAGCCGTTGTGGAAGGCGTAGAACGTCTCGATGAAGGCGTCGCCGTACCGGTTCTTCGTGTTCTCCGGGCTGGCGTCCCAGTAGCCCGTGTGCGCGTCCATACAGAACTTGCCGTTCTTCATGCCAGCTCCTCCGGTCTCGTGCCGCAGGGAGAGAGCCACCCCGGTTCGCCCCACCCCCGAGCAAACACCCCGTCCGGGGCACGGGATGAGTGCCCAAGGTCCCTAGTGCCCGCCTTGTGGGGTCGCTCCCGGTATGCCGGGTGGCCGGCTGGGACGTTGCGCCCTACCCGCGTCCTCCCGGGCCCGACCAGAGTGAGGACTGGCGGACCCGGAGCGGGGCCTCTGCCCTGGGGACCATCGAGGGAGGACCAGACCCATGAAGGCACTCGTCTACCACGGACCCGGGCAGAAGGCGTGGGAGGAGGTCCCGGACCCGGTGATCATCGAGCCGACCGACGTCATCGTCCGGGTCGAGACCACGACGATCTGCGGCACCGACCTGCACATCCTCAAGGGCGACGTCCCCGCCGTGACCGACGGGCGCATCCTCGGGCACGAGGGCGTCGGCACCGTGACCGAGGTCGGCCCGGCGGTCTCGAGCGTGGCGGTCGGTGACCGGGTGATCATCTCGTGCATCAGCGCCTGCGGGGCCTGCTCCTACTGCCACCAGGGTCTCTACGCGCACTGCCTGGCCAAGGAGGGCGCCAGCGGAATCGGGTGGATCTTCGGGCACCTCATCAACGGCACCCAGGCCGAGCTGGTGCGGGTGCCGTTCGCGGACAACTCCGTCTACAAGGTCCCCGCGGGCGTGAGCGACGACGCCGCGGTGATGCTGTCCGACATCCTGCCGACCGGCTTCGAGATCGGCGTGCGCTACGGCAAGGTCAAGCCGGGCGACGTGGTGGCCGTGGTGGGGGCCGGCCCGGTCGGGCTCGCGGCGATGATGACGGCGAACCTCTACGGTGCCGCGCGGATCATCGCCCTCGACCTCGACGCCAACCGGCTCGACCAGGCGCTGACGTTCGGCGCGACGGACACCGTGGACAGCAGCGCCCCGGACTGGGAGCAGCGGGTCAGGGCGATGACCGACGGGATGGGCGTGGACGTGGCGATCGAGGCCGTCGGCATCCCGTCGACGTTCGAGGCGTGCACGAGGATCGTGCGGCCGGGTGGGTCCGTCGCCAACGTCGGCGTGCACGGCGCTCCCGTCCAGCTGGCGCTGCAGGACCTGTGGATCATGGACCTGTCGATCACCATGGGCCTGGTCAGCACCTCGACCACGCCGATGCTGCTGAAGCTGGTGGCCCAGCACAAGCTCGCGGCGGAGCGGTTCGCCACCCACCACTTCGGGTTCGACCAGGTGTTGGAGGCCTACGACACGTTTGGTCGCGCGGCCGAGTCCAAGGCCCTGAAGGTGGTCATCCGCCGCTGACGCGCGGGCGTGGCACGACTGCGGAGGGTGCGGCGTAGTCCGGCCTCACCCCGGTTGGTGAGTGCTGTCCGCGGCCGGCGGACCTAGCGTGGGCACCGGAGCAGCCGCCCGGGTGGCGGCATGCGACCACCTGCCTTGCACGGGAGGACGCCATGGGCACCACGGCGACCGGGACTTCGTGGCACCGGCTCCGTCGGCGCGCGGTCGCGGTGGCCGCAGCGCTCTCGGTCGCCGTCGCGCTGGCTGTCTTCGCGCCAGGGCAGGCCTGGGCGGGACCCCCGCCGCCCTCCTGCACACAGTCTGTCGACCCACCGTCGAAGCAGGGCGCCGACGTCGTGGCCACGGTGCACGTCGACTGCGACAAGGTCGCCGCCTCGATCTGGACCTGGGTGACGGTGGAGTACTTCGGCGGGGGGTCGTGGCACGGCGGGGATCGCTACGCCCAGAGCGGCACCGACCACCAGACCGCGAGCGCGACACGCTCCTCGAAGTCGGTCCTGTGCCCCGGGGTGCTGTCGACCGTCACCTTCCGGGCGGTCGGGCGGTCGCGGGTCAACGGCCACAGCATCCAACGCGACACCTCGCCGGCGGTGAGCCTGCCCTGCTGACCGGGCCGCGCCGCTCTTGGCCTACGCCTGAGCGAGCCTCCGGGAAGCCCGGCCAACCTGTCCGCACTGCACACAGATGATGACCGGTCCGGCCGGATGCCAGACCAGGCGACGAGAGAGCGTGCTGCGGCAGTTGGAGCACGAGCGGGCGGCCACTTGGCGAAGGCGCTGGCGTCGGGACTGTGAGGCGGTGGGCGTCTGCGTCATTGGGCAAGAGTCGGGTCTCTGCGCCCGTGGGCTATGGGACTTCGGTCCTGCGGCGGGCAGCACTCATCCACGTCGCCACGGCTACGGCAGGTGCGTCAGGCGCCAGAACACGGACGGCCCCACGACCGCGCTGTGCACCAGCCCAACCTCGGCAGTCGTGTGGCCACTGAGGGCATCACCCTGGGTCAGGGTGATGCTGCCGCACGGTGCGCGGGCGGCAGCGGGCGTCACGATCACGCACGCGTGCTCGCGCACGGAAGTCGCCTGTTCCGGGACGACCAGCCCGGTGCGGTCGGCGGCGACGGCGAGCTCGACCGGTTCACCCCAGGGCGTCACCGCCCACCCGGCTCGCGTCCCGGCGATGGCCGTGCGGTTGAGCTGCAGGGCCCCGAACGCCTGCCTGACCAGCGTCCTCGAGGTGGCCAGCGCCCTGGCCAACGCGTCCAGAGGGGCGATGCCCACCGACTGTCCCAGGACCGCCCCGACGAGCGTCACCGGCCGGCCAAGGATCACCTTGCTCGCCGCGAACAGCAGGTTTCCACCCGCCGCGCGGGTGGACCCCGTCTTGATCCCGATGACACCGTCCTGACCCAGGAGCACGTTGTAGTTCTCCACGAGGCCGGCCACGGGGAAGCGTGCCGTGCGCTCACCGACGATGGACCGCAGGACCGGGACCGTCAGGGCGCGCTCACCGATGCGAACCTGGTCGGTGGCGGTGCTCGTGGTCCTCGGACTCAGGCCGCTGGCGTCCGCGTAGTGGGTACGTGTCGCGCCCAGCTGGCGTGCGGTGCGGTTCATCTTCGCCACGAACGCCGGCGCGCTGTGCGCGTCCCAGGCTGCGAGCAGGTCGGCCACGTTGTCCGCGGACGGCAACATGAGGGCTTCCAGTGCCTGCCGCTCGGTGATCCGTTCGCCCGCCCTCACCTGCAGCAACGAGTCCCCTGTCCCGATCGCTGCGGTGTAGGCGTGCTCGTCGGCGTGCCCGACGCTGAGGAGTGGCCCACTGTGTGATCCGGTCAGCGGATGGTCGTGCAGGATGACGAGCGCGGTCATCACCTTCGCGACGCTCCCGATCGGGATGGGTCGGCCCGTCCCGTGCACCCCCAGCGTGCCTATGCCCTCCGCGGTGACCGCTGCCTGCCCCTCGTGAGGCCAGCTGAGAGCCGGAAGCCTCCCCGGCGCAATCTCAATCACGGGCAGCGCCGGCCGCACCGCGGTCACCGGCAACGGGGCGCCGAGCCGTCGCACCACACCCACGCCCGCACCCACCAAGACGGCCACCATGGCAAGACCCACCACCAGGGCCCGCCACCGCCACCGACCCGCAGACCTGAGCACTTCGCGATCGTAGGCGGCGAACCCATGAACCGACCGGCGGGGCGGTCCACCCGGCCCCCGCATCACGGTTACCTCACCCGTCCCGGGGCCCGTGACCTCAGCCGACGTCCCCCAGGAGCAGTTCGCCCGGGACGGCGGCATCCTCGACGTAGCGGCAGAGCGCGTTGACCGCGCGCAGCTGTTCGGGGGTGTGCACCTCGGCGTCGAGCAGGGCGGGGCTGGCCACGACGATGCTCATGGCCTTGGCCCGCGAGAGGGCGACGTTGAGCCGGTGCAGGTCGTAGAGGAAGTCCACGCCCCGGGGCGCGAGCGCGGCGCTCGAGCTGGCCATGGAGTAGATGACCACCGGCGCCTGCTGCCCCTGGAACTTGTCGACCGTGCCGACGCGGATGCCGTCGGGCGCCAGCGCATGGAGCGTCGCCACGTGCGCGTTGAACGGCGCGACGACGAGGACGTCCTCGAGGGTCAGCGGGCGGGTCACGCCGTCGGGGTCGGTCCAGCAGCGGGTGAGCAGGTCCTCGATCAACGCGGCGACGACGGTCGCCTCCTCGATGCTCGTCGCCTCGCGCCCGTCGTGGGCCACTGGCACCCAGCGCAGGCCGGCGCCCGAGAGCGGACCCTCCCCCGAGATCACCTGGCGCTCACGATGCGGCGCCGACGCCAGACGACCGTCATACGAGAGCTCGGAGACGAACCGCGTCACCTCCGGGTGCATGCGGAAGGTCGTGCCGAGGAAGACGCCGCAGTCCTCGGGCACGGTGTCGTGCTCGCCGATGAGGTGCTCCAGTGCCGAGACGCCCGCGCCGTAGGGGTGGGTGGCCTGCGTCGGCTGGGTCAGCTGCTGCGGGTCGCCCAGCAGCACCAGGGACTTCGCGGCCCCGGCCACGGCGACGGCGTTGGCCAGGGAGAACTGGCCGGCCTCGTCGATGACGAGGACGTCGACGGCCTCGCGCATCTCCGGGCGCGCCCAGAGCCAGGCGGTGCCGCCGACGAGGCGCACCGACCCGTCGGCCAGCCCGTTCACGGCCTCGCCGTTGTCCTTGGTCAGCCGGACCTGCCCGTCCATGATCTCGCCGGACTCGGGCAGGTCGCCGACCTTGTGCAGCGCGGGGCGCTTGACCTCGGTGAGCACGTGCCGGATCACGGCGTGCGACAGCGCCGTGACGCCGACCTTCTTGCCCGCGTCGAGCAGGGCGCGGATGAGGTGCGCCGCGGCATACGTCTTGCCGGTGCCGGGCGGGCCCTGGACGGCGAGGACCTCACCGCGCAGCCCGAGCCCGACCCGGACCACGACGTCGGCGGGCGCCTCCCCCGGGCGCGCGGCGAGCGCGTCCGCCGGCGGGACGACGCCGGCGACGAGCCGGGCGCCCATGGAGTCCTCCCCCGCGAGCACGCCGGTGCCGACCGCGGCGATCGAGTCGCGCAGGACGCCGTCGTTGAGCGGGCCGGGCGGGCCGAACCCGCGGGGCACGCATGGCTCGGCGCTGGCCTTCATCGACAGGTCGACCCAGCCCTCGACCGGGTGGAACCCGCAGACCTTGCCGACGCTGGTGTGGGTGTCGACGTCCTGGGCGTAGTCGCCGACCTTGAGCTTGAAGTCCTGCGTCGGGAACGGGTAGCGCCACACCCGCGAGGTGACCTTGCCGGCCTTGCTGAGCTTGCTGTCGACGTGGGCGGGCTCCCCCGGCGCGCCGATTGCCGTGGCGTCCTCGATGAGGTCCTCGGTGTCGAGGTCGGCGTAGCGGAAGAACTCCCACCACGCCGGCCGGGCCTCGCGCCGGTGCCAGCCGACGCAGCCGGCGAGCAACTCGTGCCCGGCGTCGACCAGCGCCTCGGCGAGCTCGGTCTCGGCCCGCTCGGCGTCGGAGATCTCCTCGACCTCCGGCGGCTGCGGGCGTTGCAGTTCGTGACCCGCCGCCGCCAGCTCGTCGCGCCGCTCCTCCAGCCAGGCATGCAGGTCGTGGGTCGACCTCACGTCGTCGCGGTTGTAGTCGGCGATCCGCTCGAGGACGCCGTCCTCCCGGTCGACGAGCCAGCGTTCGTACTCGATGACCGAGCTCATGGCGTCGGCGACCTGGTCGTCCTCGCCGTGCCGCGTGTGCCCCCAGTAGAAGTCCTCGAGCTTCTTGATCGAGTAGGACCCCTTGCTGATCCGCACGCCCTGGCGCACCACGGCATACAGGTCGACGAGGCGTTCGCCGCGCAGCAGCTGGTCGAGCTCGGCCTCGCGCGTGCCGTGCCGGCCGGTCAGGCGCGCGAGCGCGGTCCGCTCGTAGGGCGCGTAGTGGTAGATGTGCATGCCGGGGTCGTCATGCCAGCGGCGCAGCAGCTCGTCGACGAGGTCCTCCGTGAGCTGCTTCTCCTGGTCGAAGTCGTGCGCCCAGAACGCGGTGAAGGTGCCGCTGCGGTCCCAGATCCCCGCGAGGTACTCCCGGCCCGCGCCGCCCTCGGCCCACGGGTCGCCCTCGAAGTCGAGGTAGACGTCGCCCGGGCTCGGGTCGGGCAGCCGCTGCAGCCCGCGCCCCGGCTCCGGGGTCAGCAGCTCGTATGCCGCGTGCTCGCCTTCGCGCTCGGCGAGCTGGAGGCGGGCCTGCTGGCTCAGGCGCCCGGCGGTCTGCCGGGTGAGGATGGAGGCGATCTCGGCCTCGGGCGTCTGGGCGAGCTGCTTGAGGGTGGTGATCCCGTTGGCGCGCAACGCCTCTCGCTGGTCCGAGCGCATGCCGGCAACCTGGACGAGGTCGTCGGTGTCGAGCCACTCCTGCTCGCAGCGCTCCTGCCAGCGGCACTGGACGCAGTGGCCGACGGGGGCGGGCTCGGTGTCGGGCTGGTGCTTGATGGCGTCGAGCAGGGCCGCTCGGCGCAGCCGGGCGTAGGGGGCGACGTCGACCAGCCGCCACGGGTGCTGCTCCTTGTCGCCGGTGACCACGACCAGGTGCCGCGGGGCGACACCCTGCAGGGTGGTGAGCCGCTCGGCATAGGTGGCCATCTGCAGCAGTGCGGGCACCTTGAGCCGGCGGGCGAGCTTGGTGTCGGCGATGTCGTAGGACCAGTCGCCGAGGTCGCTGGGCCGGTCGGTCTTGAGCAGGAAGTCGGCGTAGCCGATCCAGAGGCCGTCGAAGAGGGTGGCCTGCTAGATGACGTCGGCGCCCTCGCGCATGGCGCGCAGCGTCTCGATCTCGGCGAGCTGCTTGTCGCTCGTGCGGGCGATCTCGGTGACCGTCAGGCCCTGGTCCTTGAGGCGCTGGAGGTAGTCGGCCTCGTGGGCGTTGCCCTTGGCGAAGATGAGGTTGAGCGCGTCGTCCGGCGCCTTGGCCCCGCCCCGCTCGCCGGAAGTCGCCGCCTGCAGGTCGAGCGTGGTGATGTGCGGGCAGGCGACGTGCTTGGTCAGGTCCGTGGGGCTGAGCACCAGCCGCCCGTCGACTCGCTGCATGGCCCGACCATGCCACAGGGGTGGGACAGCCGCGCCGGTTCGAGATCGGCAACGTCGAGGGGTCGACACCTGGAAACCTCAAGACTCGACAAGACCGCAGGTCAGACGACTGCGACATCCCTAACCTCGGGCCATGACCACCGATGGGGCGACTCAGGGAGGCGCAGCGGGCACCCCTCCCGACGTCACCCGGCTTCGCTATTCGGGCCGGTGCCGGTGCGGGGTCACGATGGACCGGGGCGAACGGGCAGGCTACGACCGAAGCTTGCGACAGGTGGTTTGCCTGGCCTGTATGGCCGACCGCCAGGCAGGCCTCGTCGACCTGGGCACGGTAGCCGCGGAGGTGATCGCCCCTCCGCTACCGTGCACAGCCGGAGGGTAGGCGAGGCGCGAGTTCGACCGCCGGGCGGCCAAGAGGGCGGCACGTCTGGCGCAACGGAGTCGCTTCATCCGGTTCGCTGCCGCGTTCACCCGCGAGCCGCAGTCGACGACCGCCTGGGCAACGGGCGCGGTCGGTGAAGAAGTCGTCGCCCGGCCCCTGACGGTCCTCGCGGAGCGGGGGGTCCTGGCCCTGCACGATCGACGGATCCCCGGCCGGCGCAGCAACATCGACCACATCGTCGTCTCGACGGCAGGCGCCCTCGTCGTCGACACCAAGCGCTACCAGGGCGCCACAGTTCGCACCGGCCGGGTCGGCGGTATCTTCACGCCTCGCCGCGACGAGCTGCTGGTGCGTGGTCGCCTCGGCTCCAAGCTCATTGACGGCCTCGATAAACAGGTTGACGCGGTGCGGTCCGTCCTCGTTGCCGGCGGCTTCGCAGACGTGCCGGTCGGCCGCGCACTGTGCTTCGTCGACGCCGACTTCCCCTGGTTCACCAGGATCATGCGCGTGGGCGACACCTGCGTGGTCAACCCGCGTGGCCTCCTCGATCTCGTCACACGTCCCGGTCCCCTCGTCAGCGACGATCAGTGGTATGCCGTGTCCTGCCAACTCGGCGAACGCTTACGTTCGATGGATTAGGGCCGCAGCCATCGCCTAGGGTCCGTGGGTGAGTAGGGGCCAGGTGTCGTCACAATGAGCATCCGACGGCCAGAGCGACATTGCTGAACTCGAGGCGACCGCCGTCTCAGCCGCGCACTTGGTGGCGCTAAGGACGCTGAGGCCGGTCCTCGTGTCGGCATCGCCGTGACCTCTCTGCAGTGTGGGCAACGCTGGCATCGACAGCCGGTGGAGTCATGCCGTCGCTGCGACTCCGGAGGTGGACCAGGGTGGTGGGAACTGGGCCTGGGCGTCCGACAATCCCGACGAGGCGCGCGACAACCCAGCCGGACAAACGGTGGAGGGCGTTCATCCATTTGGGCCTCGAGCATGACGCGCGCGTCGTTACTTGTGGGCGAACGCCTTGCTCATGTCGAACCGCTCCTCGAGCGCGTCCAGCTCGTGGTCGAGTCGGGCGAAATCAGGCCACAGGCACTCCAGCCTCCTGAACTCGCCGTCGTGTCCCCGGCCTGGCAGCACATGGTGGACCAGTTCGTGCCAGAGCAAGTACTCGAGGAGCTCGTCCGAGATCTGGGTCTTCGGCGCCTGGAGCGCGCAGTTGACCTCGATGATCGGCCTGCCCTTGCCCTTGCCCTTGCCCTGCAGCTGCACGTTCCAGAAGGCCCACGCTCCCGAGATCGGGTGACGCGTCCAGGAGATCGGTGGCAACAGGGCAGGTTGGAGCAGATCCGCCACCTCCGGTGCCGCGTCGCGGAGGATCTGGCGCCCGCGATGCGCGGTGCGTCTGAACGGCTCAAGGAGGTCCCGATCGCTGCGTCGAGCAAGGAGGGGCAGCGTGCTCGTCGAGCCCGGGGCCGGGTGGTCGACGTTCTCCGGGTTGCCGAGAAGGTCCGATTGCCGCGCGGACTCCTGGTTCACGGCGTCGTAGAAGAGCCAGAAGCTGGCGTATGCCATCCGGGCCAGCGACGACTCGTAGGCCTCACGCAGCAGCTTGAGGCGCTCGTCCTCGCTCAGTGGGCCGGCATCGCGCAGCTCGGCGATGATCCGGTTCAGGGACAGCACGCTTCGGACCTTGACCAGCGGCGGGGCAACCCGCTCGGAGCGGCAGAACTCCACCACGGCCTTCACGTCGGAGACCACCGGCTGCGGGATCGGCAGGTCGTCGAACATCTCGACTGGTCTGAGGTAGGGCTCGGCCGAGAGCTCGGCGTCGATGACGCGCTGCCAGCGATCCTGCGAGTGGGCGAACACCGGCACGTTGAGGTACCCCAGCTCGTAGAAGCCCACGAGCTCCGTCGAGCTGAGGGTCGGCATACAGGGGATCCCGCCGGTGAGCTGCTCGTACGCCTTGGCGATCCGGTACAGGACATCCGCCGGAATCGCCTCACCGGAGATCTCGTCCAGGACGGGGGGCAGACCGCGGTCCCCATCCGAGCCGTCCGCATCCGGCTCGATGCCGGGCAGCTCAACCGGCGAGAGCACGTCCACGTCCGCGCTCCAGCGGTCCCGCAGGTCGACGATGTGCGCCACCGCTTCGCCACCCCCGCAACACCGCGCAGGACGCGGCCGATCATCTGCCGCAGGACGATTCGGCTGCTGGTCGGGCGCGCCAGGAACGCGGTGCGCGCATCGGGGACGTCGACCCCCTCGAGCAGCATCCCGACGCTCACCAGCACCGAGTTGCCGGTGCTCTCGCGGAATCGCGTCAACACCCGGGTGCGATGGTCCTCGGAGCGGCTGTGCAGCACCTCCGTCGTCACGTCCTCGGCGGCGAAGAGGGCTCCCAGGCGGTCGGCGTGGGCGATGTCGCAGGCGAAGACCAGGGTCTTGCCCCACTCCTCCTGGCGGCTGAGCCAGGCGTTGACGATCAACCGGTTTCGAGACTCCCGGTCGAGGTCACGGAGCACCGAGGCGGGCACGTCTCGCCCGGCGATCTCCCTGGCCTCCTCGGGCGTCAGTTTGACCAGCTCGTGGGTGTCCACCGTGTGGAGCCGCGGTGTCGCCAGCACGCCGGTCTTGACTAGGTCCCGGGTCTCGATGTCTGCAATGCGGACGGGGAACCGCTCGCGCAGGCGCGCCGTCATCGCGCCGCCCCTCGGCCACGGCGTTGCCGTGAGGCCGACCAGCATCGTCATGGGCGCCTTCTCGACGATGTAGTCGAGCAGTCGCTGATACGTGGGCGAGACAGCGTGATGGGCCTCGTCGACGACGACGACGCACGGCCGCGCGAGGAATGCCTCGAGCCGTTTGCGCGCCGGGTCGGTGAAGCCGGCGCCGGTGACCGACTGCCTCGTGGCACAGACGACATCGACCTCGGGGTCGGCCAGGGCAGAGGCCGGATCGCCGCCACCATGGATGACTCTCATCAGCCGTGCCCGGCTGGCGGGGAGCACCGCGGCGTGGTCGACGAAGGCGTGAGCGGCCTGGTCCACGAGCTCTTGCTGGTCGGCGAGCCAGAGCACCCGGAGGGCAGGATCGCTCGCGAGCCTCTGGATGAGCCAGTGCACCATGGTGTACGTCTTGCCGGCACCCGTGGGGAGGACCATGAGACCAGCGCGGTCCTCGCGGCTGGTGGCGGCCCCCATGTCAGTCAGCCGCTGCCACGCCTGGCGCTGGTGCGCGTACGGCTCACGCCGGTCCGGTGCCCCTTGACCCTTGAGGAGGATGCGGCCCCATTTGGCGGGGACAGCGGGCGGCGCGACCCCGGCCTCATGTTCAATGCCGACCTTGTGCGCCTCGATGAAGGCCTTCCGCAGGACGGACCCAAGGTGGTCGGTGGCCCGGCGGCGACTCAGGAAGTCGCGCATCTGGGACCTGGTCCTCAACTCGACGCTTCGCTCGCGCCCGGTGAGGCCGAGCTGGACCAGGGTCGCGATCGGCTCGAGCTGGGCTCGCGTGAGGGTGGGGAGCCACTCATCGCGCAGCACCGGCGCAAGCACGACCTCGTGCCCGGCCCCGGGCGGCGAGCCGAGCACCTTCGCGGCCTGTGCCGCGATGACGCCGTCCTGCAGCAGCAACATGCGCTCCACGTCCCCGGCCTGCCCCTTGTCCGCGTAGGCAGCAACGCACAGGGCACGGGCGACCGACGGCTTCACCGCCTCCCAGGAGAAGCGCCAAGACACAACGGTCTTCGACTCGGCTCGCTGTCCAGAATCCATGGATCCCCCACTGCTTGTGATCGTTGGATCAGTGAGCCATGCCCCGCGGCAGTCCGCACCCGAATCGGAGCCGAATCAGCCGTTCGGACGATGCTGAGAGACGGGGGCGCCGAGATGTCCGACCCATTCGGGCAAGCTGCTCGCCGGGATCGAAGTGGTGGGCGCCCGCGCTTGACGGCGACTACGCGGCGCGGCAGTCGCTCACCTTCGACCGGGACGTCGTGCTGCCGGACCTGTCGATGCCGCATGTCCAAGTGGCCTGCCCTGGGACTTTCCGCGATCTCCCGACCAGGTGGTACTCGGCAACTCCGTCTGATCGGTTTGGACAGAACCGCGCGAGTTGCCGCGCCCGGGTCTATGTTTCGGCACATGGCTGCGACAGCGCTCGCCAACGGCGCCCTTGAACCACGACTGGTCGGCACGATCGAGGGCAAGTTCTACGTGCCTAGTTATCAGCGCGGTTACCGCTGGGGCGAGC
The DNA here is from genome assembly GCF_006716205.1 of Oryzihumus leptocrescens. Taxonomy (GTDB): domain Bacteria; phylum Actinomycetota; class Actinomycetes; order Actinomycetales; family Dermatophilaceae; genus Oryzihumus; species Oryzihumus leptocrescens. The sequence goes on from NZ_VFOQ01000001.1 coordinate 2,477,797, forward strand.
ACGAGGTGAGGTGCCTGCTCGACGACATCGCCGCTAGCGACGGCCAGCCCTACTACCTGCAGCCAGTCGTGGTGAAGAAGACCGGCGACGAACGATGGGAGCTCGTCGACGGCCAGCAACGGCTGACGACGCTGTACCTGATCCTCGGCTACATCCGGAAGCACCTTCCTGCCGCCAAGCGCGGGTACTCCTTGGCGTACCAGACCCGCGCGGGTAGTGCGACGTACTTGGAGGACCCAGTCGAAGAGCAGCGCGGGCAGAACATCGACTTCTTTCACATCTTCGAAGCCGCAGAGCAGATCCGGACCTGGTTCGAGAGTCGGCGCGACCCGGCCATGGCGGCTGTGAACTTCTACAAGGCCTTGTCCGAGAAGGTGCATGTGATCTGGTACGAGGCGCCCGCTGACGTGGACGCCCGCGCCCTGTTCGTCCGGCTCAACGTCGGCCGGATCCCACTGACCGACGCCGAGCTGGTCAAAGCGCTCCTGCTCTCCCGCGCTCGGCGTCCCGAGGAGGTCGCGGCGCAGTGGGACAGCATCGAACGCGATCTGCGGGTCCCCGAGGTCTGGTCGTTCGTCACCGGGCGAGCTGGCGAGGAGCCAACACACATCAGCCTGCTGCTGGACACCATCGCCGGCGGGCCAACCGGCCGGGATCGCCCGCAGTTCCACACATTCGACCGAATCCGGGAGCGCATTGAGCGGTCCTCGCCCGAGGACTTCTGGGAGTCCGTTGTCGACCTGCACTCGCTGGTCCAGGGATGGTACGACGACCGAGACCTCTTCCACTGGATCGGCTATCTCGTAGCGACCGGGTCACGCTTCGAGGACCTCGTCGCCCAGGCCAAAGACAAGGCCAAGGACGTGTTCAACGCTGAGCTGCGCGCGATGATCACCGTCCGGCTCGGCCTCACGGACACCGCACTGCGCGACCTCACCTACGAGCAGCACTACCGACAGGCCTCCCGCGCCCTGCTGCTGATGAACGTCGAGACGGTGCGGAGGTGGAAGCGCTCCCACGAGCGGTACTCATTCCGCGCTCACGCCGCCGGGTCCTGGTCCCTGGTGTGGTCGGTCAAACAATGTCCGTCCGATGGTCACAACGACATTGTTGAGCACGCCCTGGCCGGACCTAGGACTCTGACCGGTCCTGTACGACGGACCACCCGTCGGGGTCGCTGTAGCGCAGGCCGGCACCGGGCATGCGCGGCCAAAGCCAAAGGTCTGTGAGCGGCGTTGGAGGCACGAAGTTCGGCATTGCGAGGCCAGCTGCGCCCGGGAGAAATGACGAGTCGAGTGCGAGACTCACCCCCATGCCGGCGCTCGTGTCCGTGTCGAGCGCCAGAAACAGGTGTCGACGGTCGGCGTTGGCACGCTCCAACTTGCGAACTCTTCTGGCGAGCTGTTCCCCCGCGAAAGCGTCGTCCAGCCACTTGTCGATCTCCGGCCCGTCCCATCCGCTTGCGGCGAAGGTTCCAGTCGTTATGCGAACAACCCCCTCGCGCCCGGGCGCTGGGTCATGGGCGAATACGGCTTCAATACCCAGGCGTGCTACCGCTGAGATCAGCTCTGGGCTGACCGCTGAGGGAAGCTTCCGAACCCCCTGTTGCTCCGCCGCGGCCAACAGCTCAGGTAGTTCGGGCGAGCGCGTCAGTTCCTCCACGCGTGTCAGCGGATAGATGGACACGCTCCAGCTGAGCTTGCTGTTGATTCTCAGTTCAGTCTGATCCGACAAGGCCGAACGCAAAGCTGATCGATCGGAGTCTGTCCAGGCCGTTACCTCGACGGCATCGGTGACAGTTTCCCCCTCTAGGTGCTCGAAATCGTGCTTCCCCGTCGTGCCGGGGACATCGGCAAGTTCGAGATGGCCAAGAAATGGTTCCAGGCGATTCCGCGCCCAAGCTTCGGTCGGCGACTCGCCGGATCCGCTCATGTGCGCCTCCAATAGGTCCAAATGCCAACTGGGCTCGCGAACCCGTTCGCGATTGCGTCGACGACCCCGATGCCGGACGAGCGCAGCAGCCAGCCTTCGGGGTCCGCATGCTAGGGGATCGAGGACACGGAAGTCAGGGTGGCGAGAGCTGTCGATACCTCCTCGGCCGCTCTGCTGAGGGTCGCCAGCTGGCTAGCGTTGCGTCCGCTCATCAACGGACGCGCTGGGTGCATCACCGTGGGCCGGAACTGGCAAATTGCGGTCAACTTGTCGCGCAACCCCTTGCCCCAGGGGGAAGCGCCCTCGGCTGAATGTGAGAGGAAGAGCTCTGCGAGGTCCTGCAAGTACAGGTACTCCACCGGACTGGTTTCCGAGTTGGCGGCGTACGCGGCCTCCCACCGTGCGCGAACGTCACCGTGCACGCGCGCGAGCACGACATCTGGGTGGACAGCTGTCCGAACCGCTTCGGCAAGGAGCAATTCGATGCCCGCCACAAGGAGGTAGAAGTGGCTGCGCACTGCGTGCCGGTCGAGGTCGCTCGGGGTGACGAAGCCGTCGATGCCTCCTTCGCCCACGACGAACACGAAGCCGTCTTTGGCTAGCAGTTCGAGCACCTGGCTGATGGGGGACTGGCCAGACACGAGCGCGGATCGCGAAAGCGGTCGGAGAACACTTTTGACGTTGTTCGCCGCCTTGAGCGTCGACGTTGAAACCCAGCCCACGAGTCGTCCATCTTGAGTCACTGGGGCTTGGTCAAATCGGCGGGTGGTCAGGCGCTCGTGCGCCACGACTGGAGCCTCCGCGTGGTCGACGAACTCCGCTTCACTGATCGCTGTAGCGATCTGTCGTGCCGCGAACACGCGCAGCAGGCTGGCACCATCGTTCGAGACGCGCATGGTCTTCTTCCCGCTTTCGACCTATCTTGCTCACCGACTGGCTGGTGAACCGTATGGCATGTGCCCACGATGACGCGGCCGCGACACAACCTTGATGCCGGGCACGACCTGCGGGCGTCGGTCGAGGTCCGGGGGTCGGGGGCTGACCTTCGGGGGCCGGCGTCGAGCCGTTCTGCGGGGCGTCGTAGCGGCACGCATACAGGGCCCCACGGGCTCCTCGTTCGCAGGTGTGGTGGTCAAACAATGACCCGTCCGATGGTGGGGCAACATTGCTGAGCACGAACAGGTTCTGGGGCAATGCAGGGCCTGGCCGTGCGCTCTCCGGGGTGTCGGCAGATCTGCGGTCATCCTGTCGGAGCCGGCGAACCCTGCCGACGAGTCCAAACGAGCACTGTCATTAGGCACTCACGAAGAGACGGTCGCGAGGAGGCCCTCCACTCCGCAGGCGGCCGCCGCAGCCGCAGACCAAATGCGATGCCTCCCTCAACGACGCCGTGCTGTCCCGCACGTTCACGTACCTCCCAGCGGAAAGGCGGCCAAGGGGACTGGTTCCAGATTCGACGTCATTGCGTCGGAATGTTGCCGAGCGGTGGCATGGCCTTCCAAACACCGGCTGTCCTTCGGCGGTGGAAAGAGCTCGTTGATGCCGGATGGCTAGAGTCCGGTGCGCCGGCTTGCGTGGCACCCATAGGCCTAGCAAATTGCCGCCTAGAACCACTTCCGCTGAACCGCGGGCAACCAAAGACTTTCAAGTGCCCGCTCTGACATGGGGGTTGACCCAGAAATGACCGACCAGGAGCCGTGGTTGCACGCGTATCTCGAGTTGGGAGCCGATTTGCGGGAGGCCGGGCTGATCGGGGGCATCAGTCACCAGGAAGTGTCGAACAGGCTCAAGGAACTGGACATTCCGGTCCGCACGCTCTCCGAAACTAACGCGCTGCGCACAAAATTGGCAATCGCCAAACACGGGGACGCCATAAAGGAGTCCTTCCTGCAAACCCGAAACGTAGCCGTCACCGCAGCCGAAGTGGGTGTCGCCAAGAAAGTCGTCGAGACGTATCTTGCCCAGGAGGTGCCTGACTACCAAGTATTGGCCCGGGCGCCCCGCAATGTGGGCAAGAACTTCACCACTGAAGAACTGGCCGCAAGCCTGAAAGAGGCCGCCACCACCGTACCCGGTAACCTGTCAGTTGAGGCGTATCGGCGGTTCATTTCGGCATCACCAACGCTATCCACCGGACGGAATCGGCCTGGTCCACAAGCCATGCACCTGCGATTCGGCAGCTGGAACGGCGCCCTCGAAGCGGCAGGCTTACCGGCCAACCCACCTGCAGGCCCACCCAAGCAGTACGACAACCCCATAACCGTCCTGGAGTCGGTGGTTGCATGTTGGCAGAGCCTCGGTCATCCCCCAACCGTTGCAGATTACGACAAGTGGCAGCGAGGCAAGGAAGGCCATCCGTCTCCGGCAATAGCCGTGCGCGTACTGGGCTCTTGGAACACCGCGCTCGTGCGCGCTTGGCAAGTCGTTCATGACCATCAACTGGACCAGGATGACCTTGATGTCGCCATCCCGACCGGACTCGGCCAGCCATCGCCGGAGTTCCTTCCTTACAGTCCGGCCGACGAAAAGACTACGCTCCTATCGGCGGTTCAAGAGACCCAGTCCGCCCTTCCGGAACTGGAGAAGGCAGTCCGGAACCACGCGAAACTTCAAAACTCGCTCGCGAACCTCGTGAAGGCTCATGGACGCGATCCCCTGAGCCCCGGAGCGACAGAGGCGAAATTTGACCTTGCGTTTCGTGACGACAACGACGCACTGGTAGTGGCCGAGATCAAATCCTGCACGAACGACAATCTCGAAGGCCAACTCCGGCTTGGCCTCGGGCAGGTGCTTCGCTATGCCCATCAACTACGCCAGACGCACACCGTTGTGCGGCCGGTTCTTGTAACCCAACTCGAGCCTCCGGAAGATTGGCGCCTCCTGCTCACGGAGCTCGGGGTAGCGAGCATTCACGAGGCCAAGCTCGGCCCGGGCCTGGCGACAGTTCTCCAGGGCTGCTGAGCAGTGACGCCGTTGGGCGGCAGCTGTCGATCACATGGTGCCTCGGCTCGATCGGAGTACTTCGGCACGACGGCCTCGCAGCAAGTGGCCACCGCGGCTTGAGCCGCGCGAACACAGGTGCGTGGTAGTCGGGGCGGTCATGCCTGCTGCGCCGCCTTAGTCAGCAGAGCCGCGGCGTCGTCGCCCGCACGCAGGGCGCGCATGGCCACTTCGGCGGAGGTTCCCGCGGCGCGGGCCGGGGCCATCCACAGCGAGTCCGTGATGATCAGCCCCCGGTAGCCCAGCTGGCGGCGCAGCAAGTCCCCCACCAGGACCGGCGAGAGACAGGGCTCGGTCTGCGGGGTCGGTACCCCGCCCCTATCGGCACCCTGCCGACTTCGTTAGTCCACCCTGCCCGTGCTGGTCCAGGCCCGCGGTCGGGGCTCGACCTTAGGCGTGGCCTTGGGTTTGGGGTTCGGTACGGACCAGGACCTGGTCGAGGCCCCGGCCTCGGGCTCGACCTGTGCGTCTGCGGCGGCGGAGAGGAGCATCTGGTCGGCGAGCTCGTCCGCCGGCGGCTCAGCGGGCGTGGCCTGCTCGAGAGGTGCCGCTGGCGCTTCGGCCGGTTGCAGGGTCTTGGTTCTCATGTGGCTTGCCTTTCATCCAGGGGCACGGTGTTCTTCAGGACCACGTGCCAGACGGCACGGGGGGTCAGGGCGCGCTCAACGTGGTCCGGGGGCCGGCCGCTGGGGGCGTGGGTGAGAACGCCTCGGACCAGGGTGACGCCGTTGGGTAGGACGGCGACTTCGCTGGCCCGGTGGTTGGTACCGAGCAGGAAGGCGTCACGGGCGAATCGAGCTCCGGCCCGGCGTAGGGACTGCACCGTCAGTGTGGGCGCGGCGACCGCGAAGATGTCTCCTTGCCGGTGCACGGTGCGGCCCATGCGCTCGCCGAGCTGAACCGGTTCCGGTTTGAGGGCCTCATAGGCTCCGGCCACCGTGGTCGGGTACACGCCGGCGGGGAGCTCGCAGAAGAAGTACAGCGGGGTGTCTTCCTGGTGGTCGAAGCCGGACAGGTAGTACGCGGTGCGGCGCTGGCTGGGCCCGTGGCCGCTTCCGCCGCAGTCGGCGCAGGCGCTGCCGTGGGCCCGCACACCCAGCCCACCGGGACCGGCCGACCCGCCCGGTGCCGCGGCAGGCGGGACACCGGCCGGTGTGGACGGCGGTGGCCCAGATCAGGGACTCCCCCGGCCGCCGCCGGGGGGCGCTCCAGAGGTAGACGGTGTTGCCGTCCTCACCTGGTTGCAGGGTGACCCGGCCCCCCAGGGGGGCGCGGAGGACCTGTTCCCAGCCGACGGGCGCCCAGCGTTCGAGTCCGTGGGGCTGAGCGGTCAGCACCGCTCGGGTGACGGGCCCGGCCTCGGCGAAGTCGGCGTGACCGCTCTTGCTGAGCCACCCGAGTCGCTTGTAGTCGGGGCTGTTCAGGACCCGCAGTCTCGTGGCGATCTCTGCTTCGGTCAGCCGCACCCAGCCCATGATGGGTTCACGCTCGCTGCGCATCCCCAGGGGTGGGTTGATGGAGCGCACGTCGACGTCAGTGAACCCATCGGGGGTGTCGTGGATGAGGTCGATGGTGTCGTGCTCGATGCCGGCGGCGCCGAGCACGGCGAAGGGGAGGCTCAGCGTGGGGATGCCGGTGCGTTGGAGGCGGTCGCGGACCAGGGCCTGATGCCGTCCGATGGAGACTTGGGGGTCGGCGTTGAGCAGCCACAGGCGCACGGCGCCCGGGGGTCCTATCGGGCTGGCCATGGGCGCGTTGGCGAGGCGGAGCCGCCCACCCGCGTCGACATGCAGCTCCTGCCTGTCGGTGAAGTCGCCGCTGAAGGCTGCGTTGGACAGCCCCAACGCGCGTTCGATCCAGCGGTCCACCACACCTTCGTTACCCCAGGAGGCCATGCGGTTCAGACCCCCCAGGCCGGCGCGCAACGCTGGCGGTCCGGCCAGATGCCAGGTCGGCGCGGGTTCCGGAGGATCGGGGCTGACGCCGAGACGGGTCGTCGCGCAAAGCGCTGGGTTAGCGGCGGCCGCGCGATGGCTGTCTTCCCGACCAGCGGGGCGGCCCTGGGCGCGACTGTGACCTTCGGTGTTCCACCACTGGCGTCGTCGTGAATCAATGCCGGATGCCCTACGTCCATCGCGCGCCGGTGCCCGGCCGCTCGTCCCACCAATACCTCCCCCCGCTCCCGCAACATCACACGCATAGGAGTCGCGTGCCTCCTTCATCTGGGTGAGGTGCGACGTAGACCGCTATCAACGGCGGCGGGCCCGGGGTGTGCAGTCACTCCCGCCAGCAATCACAACCGTGGTCAACCCGATGCGGAGCGGGTGGGCGCCAGCCCTCGATTGCCGGGCCCATGCAGGGGTTGTGGGTGCCGCGGGCTGGTGCTGGCGGCTACGGCGTCCCCGCCTTGCGGAGCGCCCGGTACAGCAGTTGCGCGTCGCCTAGCCTGTGTCGGAGTTCGCGTTCCAGACCACCGATCGGGACGAGATTCTGCGGGGCGCGCGGGTCCTTGTGCGGGACGCTGGCCAGTGGCGGGAGGAGACTCGCGGTCACGCTGGCTAGGCGGGCGGCCTGGGGTGCAGGGAGGTCTGCCGAGCACTCCAACCGGACTACGCCCGACCAGGGTGCCGCGGAGGGGCCGGGCAGCCGCAGGTACCAGGCGTGGCGGATCCATGAGGTGCCCATGGTGAACACGGGGGTCCGCTGCCCGGGCGCGAGCGCGGCGACCGTGGCAGCCTGGGGGGTCGGCAGGTATGCGGCGTGGTGGGTCTTGATGTATCCGACGGTGCGCGGCAGGTGGGTGCGGCCGCGCAGGGGCCCGTCGACGAGGAGCAGGTCGTCCTCATCGGTGTGGCGGGCTCGAAAGTTGAGGGCGAGTCCGACCTCGGCGTCTGCGAGCCGTTGTTGGAGGGACAAGGACAGCTCGGCCGGTCCGCCGCCGGCGGCCGGGCGGACTGGGTAGGACCCCAGGGGGGTGAGGATGTCGGCCGCGTGCGGTGCTGCGGTGAACAGGCCGCGACCGACGGTGACGTCGAGGATGCGGGCTGCGCCGTTGCAGCAGACGAGGCCGGCGGCGAACGAAGCGGCGATGCCTGGAGTCGGGTGCGGGTCGGGGCCGTGCACCCAGATCCGGGCGTCGATGCGGCGGACGCCGTCGAGGAACAGCACGGTCGCCGGGGGCTGGATCGCTGGGTCGGGGTTGATTGGCGCCCATGCGTCGGCAGGGACCTCGACGTCGAGGTTGAGTTGGGCGCTGGACTCCTGGAAGATCCCGCTGTCGAGGTCGGCGGTGAGGGCCAGACCGTATCCGGGGTCCCACGGGTCGACAGTGATAGCACCGATGGCCAGCGGCGCGGCGGTGGTCATGTGGGCATCTTCCGCACGCGTGATGTGGTTGCGTCGCGGCTCACCACGAACTGAACGGGGACACGTTCGGCTAGTGCTGGGACGTGGGTGACCACGCCGACCATCCGGTCCTTGTCGGCGGCGAGCCGTTCGAGGGTGTGGGCGACCGTGTCGAGGGTGTTCTCGTCAAGGGTGCCGAATCCCTCGTCGAGGAACATCGAGTCGAGGGCGCGCATCCCTGCGGAGAGCCCCACCACCTGGCGGGACAAGGCCAGTGCGAGTGCCAGCGAGGCTTGGAACGTCTCGCCGCCGGACAGAGTGTGTACTGGTCGGCGGGTGCCCGCGTCGTTGTAGTCGATGACGGCGAACTCGTTGCGACTGGTGCGGTCCAGCTCGTACTGGCCGCCGGATAGTTCCATCAGGGTCGTGGACGCCTCGGTGACGAGGGAGTCCAGCGCTTCGCCGCACAGCCAGCGCTCGAACTGGGTCGCCCGAAGCAGGTCGCCGAGCGTGGTCGCGACCGCGATCTCGTCCGCGCACGCGGCGAGCTGCTTGTCGAGTGCGCTCGCGCGTTCGCGATCGGTTCTGATCTTGTTGAGGGCCGCGTCGGCGTGCGCCTGGTGCCCGGCGAGAGCTACCGGCGCGACGTCGGCGTCGGGGATGTCCTCGAGTCCGTGTTCGGCCAGGAGCGTGTGGACGATGTCGAGGATGCTGCCGACTTTCGCGCGCGCATTGGCGGCGGCCTGGTCGAGCGAGGGCTGGGCGGCAGCGCAGGCTGCGTTCTGGCGCTGAGCCCACGTGAGAAGCGTGTTCCAGTCTTCGGCCAGGTGGTTGCCGGTCAGCGGTGGCGGCGTCAGCGCAGAGAGGGCGTCCCGGGTCGCGCCGAGGGTCCTGCGAGCCTGTTGCTCGGCAGCGTCGAGCGCGGCGCGCGCGGTTTCTGCGGCGGAGACGGCGGCGCGGGCACGCCGGGCTTGCTCGGCGGCGTCGGTCACGGCGTGATCCGCTGCCATGATCGCGGCGAGGGCTGCCTCGACGTCGGCTCGGCTCGGCGCGCCGTCGAGGGAGGCAGTGTGCTGGAGCAGGAGCGCTTCGGTCGTCTCGACGTCCCGCTGGGCGCCGGCCACCTTGGCGGCGCTCACATGGGCGATGGCGGCCGCCTTCTTGCACTGCTGCCTGGCCGCGGTGAGAGCTGCGGTCGCCTGTTCGAGGTCGGTTGCTGGCTCGTGATGCGGCAGCGCCTGCACCTGCTGCTGGCAGACCGGGCAGTTGTCGCCCAGGTGCAACGTCGCAGCGATTGCTGCGGCAGCGTGCGCGGCCCGGGCAGTCGTCTCGTCCGCGCTGGCCGTTTCGACTGCCGCCTCCGCTGCCTCAAGGCGCAGGTGTGCCTCGGCCTGTGCCGCGCGCAGGCGTTCAAGCGCGGCGTTCTGATGTGTGAGCGTCTGCTGCGTGTCGGCGCAAGCGGAGTAGGCGGAGCGCCAGCGCTCGTAGCGCTCGGAGTCGCCGAGGCTGCCGCGCACGACGCGGGCCTCGTCCTCGGCCACTTCCGTCAGGTGGCGGGCGGACCGAGCTGTGGCTACCTTCATGTCCTCGGCCGCGATGCGGGCGGCCAGATCGGTGACGCCGTCGGGAATCGCGACTTGGGCGAGCTGCGCGGCGGCCGCGCGGTTTTCGTTGGCGGCGGCGGCGGTCTGGGCGGCGCCGGTGCGGGCGGCATCGAGCCCGTCGAGCTGCGTGGTGACGCTGGTCATGAGTTGGCCGAGCTCGTCGACGCGAGCTCGTGCCTCGTCCTCCGCTTCCTTGGTGGCGCCGGCCAGCTCGTCGCGCTGGGCCTGCAGGATCGTCCGGCTGGCGGTGGCGAGCTGTGCCCGCTGGCGGGCGCGCTGGCCGACCTGTTCGTATACGCCGTATGCGAGGAGCTGGACGAGCAGGTCCTGCCGCTCACCGGGCTTGGCCTGGAGGAACTCGGCAAACCTTCCTTGCGGCAGCAGGACGCACTGGGTGAAGTGCTCGTAGCTCAGCCCGAGCAGGTCCTTCACCGCGGCAGTGACGCGGTCCGCGCCTTCAGCGATCTGTTCTACGCTGGCCTCGAGCACTGCGTTGAGGTCGCCGTCCGGCGAGACGCCACGGTCCAGTCGGTCGAGCCGAGCTTCCCTCGTGTGAACCTTGCCCCTGGCGTCGCGGGTCAGTAGCCGCACCGCGGCATACCTGGCATTGGCGGCTTCGAACACCAGGGCCACGCGGCAGGCGTTGGCGGACGGGGCAAGTGCGTGGGCAATCACGTTCTCCTTGCCCCACCGGGGCACGGTGCCGTACAAGGCGAAGCACAGTGCGTCGATGACGGTGCTCTTGCCAGATCCGGTGGGCCCCACGAGCGCGAAGAAGTCGACGTCGGTGAAGTCGAGGTCCGTGGCCTCGCGATAACTGCCGAAGCCGTCGAGGAACAGACGGAGCGGGCGCATCTAGCCCTCCTGGTCCGTCAGGGGCGCGTCTGGTGGGGACGTGATCTCATCCAGCAGGTCGCCGAACAGCCTGGCGATTCGCGGGTCGTCGATGTTGGACTCGGTGAGGTAGTCGGTGAACAGCTCCTGGGGGGAGCGGCCCAGGCGGCCCGAGCCTTGGGCTCGCTGCCCGCCGGGGCGTACCCGGTGTGCTTCGTCGAGCTGAACCTCCAGGGCATTCGGCAGGGTCCCGCGGACCAGATCACCGAGCCCGGCGCGGGCTGGCTCGGCGAGGACGACCCGAAGCCAGGAGTGGGCCGCCTGCTCTCCGGCTGCGACGACCTCGTCAAGGGTTCCGCGAAGGGTAATGAGAGGTCTTCCGCCGACAACCGGGACTCGCCGCACCGTCGCGCGCGTGTCGGGGGTGGCGGTGACCACCAGGGCGACCGACTCGTTGGACTCTTCACCGAAGTCGATCGCCAGTGGTGACCCTGAGTACGCGATGGGGCAGGCGCCCTCGATGTCCTGGCTGCGGTGCAGGTGCCCCAAGGCGGTGTAGTGCGCGCTCGCGGGGAACACGGTCGCGGGCAGCTCGTAATCGAGGCTGGTTTGCACGTCGCGTTCCCCGCCGCCTCGGCGGCCGCCGAGCAGGGTGCCGTGCGTCATGACGATGTTCACCGCGTCCGGGGTGAACCCGGCGGTAAGCGCCGCCACCATCTCGCGGACGCGGCGGCTGTAGCTGAGCGTGTGCTCCGACGTCTCGCGAAGCAGTGTCTCCGCGGCCCGTACCGCATACCGGTGCGACAGGAATGGCAGCACCGCGACATTCACGACCTCGCCGGCGCGGGTGGTGAGCGTGACGGCGCCACCGGCGTCGGGGCGTTTGGGAGTGCCGAGCAGGTGCAGGCCCAGTTCGCCAAGCAACGGCCGGTACACCGCATCCAGCAGGTGACCGTTGTCGTGGTTGCCGGCGATCGCGACGACGTGCCGACCGTGACCCCGCAGTGCGAGCAGGGTCTCGATCACGAGTCCCTGCGCTTTGGGGCTAGGCGTGGCCGAGTCGAACAGGTCACCGGGAATGAGGATCGCGTCGACGTCTTCGGCGTTTGCGAGCTCGACCAGGTGGCCCAGGACGGCCTCATGCTCGTCATGGCGCGGCTGGCCCTTGAGCACCTTGCCCACGTGCCAGTCGGCGGTATGCAGGAACTTCATCGGTACCCCCGGGATGAACGGTCGGCTAGAACGGTGGCGCGTCGCCGTCGGCCCCGGGGATCGTGGCGAAGGGGTCGTCGGGGGGCTTGGGGCCGTCGTCCACGCCGACCCAGGTGCCCTTCTCGGTAGGCCGCGTCGCCCACGCGGGGAAGGGGAACTCGACGACGAGCGGCACCGGGATGTCGGGTTGAGAGACGAACATCGTGCCGGGTTTTGCGAGTGTTGCGCGGGCACGTTGGGAGGGCGGCAGGTAGCCGTACTCGGGCCGCGTGGCCTCGGCCGCGTCGAGGCGGCCGGCGACGCGGATTGAGCAGTTGGCAACGATTCGCCGCTCGACCTCGCTCGCGGTCTGCTGCGCCCCCACGAGGATGACCCCGAGCGAGCGGCCGCGCTCGGCGACGTCGAGCAGGATCTGCTTGATCGGGGAGTCGCCTTCCCGGGGTGCGTACTTGTTCAGCTCGTCGAGGACGACGAACATTAGCGGCCGGGCGGTGCCGGAGCGCTCCTTGCGTGCGAGCTCCTGCCGCAGCGTGACGCCGACGACGAATCGCTGGGCCCGGTCCGGCAGGTTGTGCAGGTCGACCACCGTCACCTGCGCTTTGGATGTGGTCACTGACCGCTCGCCGCGGTAGGCGAGGTCACTGCGCACGATTGCAGAAAGCGGCTTGACCGAGGAACGCAACCTGCGCAGGAAGGCGTTTACGCTGCCGGTGGCGCTGCTGCCGGCGACCCACTGCGGGCGCAACGTGTCGTCGGCAAGCTCGGCTTCGAGCAGGCTCACCAGATTGTCGAACGTGCGCAGCACCTGCGCGTTCGCCGGGTCGACGTTCGCCACCTGGATGGCGCCGTCAGTGCCGACAGGAGCAGCGTCGCGGCGCAGCCGGGCGGCGACCTGTCCGATCAGCATCGTGTACTGCGCGCGCTCGTCCTCAGCGTCGGCGAAGACGAATGGGAGCAGCTCCTGCTCGGCGAACTCCGCGAGTGTCCAGTAGAACGGGTTGACTGCCTTGTCGCGGGCGGCGACGTTCGGCGTGCCGGAGCTGTCCCCGGGCCGGGGCGGCGCGAAAACCTGGACGTTGCGGAACGGGGTGGGTGGCAGCCCAAGCGCGACGTACGAGGCCCGCTGGTCGGCAGTGAGCCTCCTATTGGTGTAGTCGAGGAACAGCAGGTCCTCGCCCTTGACGCTAAAGATGAGCGCCTTCGTGTTGTGCGCCTCGCCGGCGAGGACGCCGCAGTTGAACATCGAGTGCAGCAGGAAGGTTGCGAACGACGTCTTCGTAGCGATGCCGGACACCCCGGAGATCGACACGTGCCCGCCGCGGGTGCCATCGACGAACTCGAAGTTGACGAACACTGGCTGGCCGTCGCGCCCGAGCCCGACCGGGACCTTCGCGTCGCCCATCTCGTCGAAGTACAGGGCCGAATCTCGCTGCGGTCCAGTCGCCCTCGAGACGGGTGCGCCGGGCCGCGGCGGCACATACACCTCAGGTTCGACCCGGGTCACCGTTACTTCGGCGACCTCGCTGACCTCGGCGGGCAGAGCCCCGGCTTGGATCAGGAACACATCGGACGAGAATCGGGCACCTTCATGGGCAGCTTCGACATTCGTGACGATGCCCGCGAGCTGCACCGGCGGCTGGCCCCGCATCACACGTCGTGTCACGACGATGTCGTCGAGCTGGAGATACTGGTCGGCGGCAAGCCCGACGGAGAACTTCAGCGGCGTGGCGGGCACCGTGCCGACGACCAAGCCCACCTGCTGCCCAGGTCCGACCGGCGCGCCGTGACCGTTCGCAGCAGTCGCACCCGCAGTGGCGGGTGCAACGGCTGCGCTGAGGCCGTCACCGTCATCCTGTCGCACGTCAGCCATGTACCCACCCCAGGGTCCGCACCGGTCTTGGCGGGAGTTTAGGTTCCCGATGAGGCGCGCAGCGGTGGTTTGACGAGCCGCTCAGCGGGACGACCTGGGATCGACCCGAATGGAGGAGTCGGCGGGTCCCCCTTTCGGCGAGTTGGTGCGGGTCTATGACTTGTAGAGTCCGCCATCCTGCCGCCTGTGTGACGCTCCGGCTTCGACTGGTCACCGGTCCCGACTCTTTAGTTGGGTCCATCTTTGAAGGCAGTCCCGCTTAGCCGCTCCGTCTGACGGCTTCCATCGCCGTGACCAGGGCGGCTTCGCCCATCCCGGCCGCGCACGCAATCACTCAAGTGCGACATGGAGAAGCCCGAGCGTAATGCGACCCGCACCGCTTGATCGACGTGTGGGCTCCGCCGTGCAACCACGCCCGGCCCGAGTGAGTCACGCTTCCGGTTCGGGCACAGGGATGGAGATGCCTGGCGCGAATGAGAAGCGTTCCGGCACAAGCGAACCCGCGTCTGGGTTCCACTCGTACAGCTGAAAGATGCCGGATTCGGCATCGACCTCTCCGTTGGGGAGGAACTTCACCTCAGACAGGACCCCCATGACGCAGCGACCGGCGAACTTGCGTGCGTGCTCCACCTCACCCTTAGACACCAACACCGCGTTCCCGGCTGTCTCCGTGCCCTTGGCCTCCAGGTAGAGGACCTCACCAGCCTTGGTCGCGAAGACGTCGTACGAGTGACCGTACCGGTGGTCCTCTACTGTCCAGCCGGCCGCTTCGTAGAGGGCAGCCAGCCGGGCCTGAGCCGCATCCTCGACCTTCTTCCGTCGGATCGGATCCAGCTGCCAGCCCTGACTTCTCCCACGGGCCTTTGTCCTGGTCTCCGGCTCCCCCAGGTGCTGCGCCCACAGCCGTTCGAGCTCTGGAAGAACCTCGGGCCTGATGGCGATTCCGCTCGCCTGCGTGTTCCAGTGCTGCCGTGGCAAGACGGTCCTGAGTTCGGACGTCGGCAGGGCGTCGTCGGGGGCGATGAGGTGATCCCACTCCGCGAAGATGTAGTGGGCCAGTTCACCGGTACGACTCTCGTCGAAATGCGACTCCTGGAAGACCTGACTGCTCGCGTATCCACTCCCGATGATGCCCCGTGGACCGGAGCCTTGGATCAGGAGGAAGACCCGGTCGCCGATCTCGATACCGCCGGAGCGGTGCCCGGTCGACCAACGGAAGGTCACAGTTCCTCCCTCCGCGGTCTTCTGCATCCAGTCCGCGTAGGTGCTCGGGTCGATCTCCCAGACCGCCGGGTTGTTGGTCAGAAGGAACGCCCCGTCGGCCGGAGCAGGAGGGACGGCCCGCTCCGCGGTGGTGATCTCGTCGTAGACAGACGTGTCGATGTACGACACCGGATTCCGGTGCTGGTCAACGGTCTGGCCAACGAGAGCGTCACGGACGGGATCGCCTGGCTGGAGAAGCGTCCCGATCAACGCGACGCGGTCCTTGCCGACTCGGTGGTCATAGACGATGTCGTGGCCCTCCAACTCCGCGACCAGACGGATGACCCCGTCGGTCGACATCGTTGCGAAACGTTCCGTCGTGAGCCTTGTCAGAGACAGGGACCAGATGCCCCGGTTGCTCTCCCAGATCTCCTCATCGGACATGGTCGGGTCCCAGCCGACCCAGGCCCGACCCCACGGCTCGTCCTTGGGATCGGTCGCCCAGATGGGCGCCAGTTTCAGGTTGATGGCCATGAGGGGCAGTCTGTCGCAACGCGAGGCCGGTTACCCGCAGACTGGGCTGTCGGGTTGCATCTTGCTTAGCGTCCATCTGTCGGTTGCGAGCCGCGTGCCTGCCCGACGATGGAACCAGGCAGATCGGGGTTGGGCTGCCGCGAAATGCAGCCCCACCCCAAGACGTCCACCAACTCCGCGCGGAGCGCGGCTTTTGCGTACTCTCTTTCGTCGTAGTCTGCCCGGGAAGCGGGCCATGGCCAGAGGGGTCCCCGGTGCGCCCCCTCGCAGGTCCCCTGCCTGCGACGTCGCGAGCGCGGTGCTGGCGGGGTGCCACTCTGAGCACGGGCGCCGCTTGGGCAGCCGCGTGAAAGCGCCTTGGACCCGCCTTAGGGAGTCGAGCGCACTGCCCTAATAGCCTGTTTGGGCAACTGGCTACCGCTCCGGCGACCCGGATTAGGCAGGGTGGCACTTGCTGACTGTGTCCGGTGCGAATGTGTCAGGTCTCCGACCCGCGGCCAAAGGAGAGGAACCGAGGTGGTCGTCTACAGACGCCTACGGCTAGACCACTTCCCCCAGGCCCACTCGATTGCCTTTCCCACGGCGTCGGACTGGGGCTGGGGGCCGGCCTGGACATCGACGGAGATATTCGACGTCCAGTGGCGTTCCTCAAGCGGGTGCTCCGCGAGGTACTCCATTGCCTGATCCCCCTGCAATGACGCCTCTTCGCCGAGGAGGCGCCACACTTCTGCGGCGGATGTTCCCCGCTCGATGGCGAACGAGAGCACGCATTGATCGGCCTTCTTCGTAACCCTCGAGGAGGGCAGCTCTTGCCTCCTCGTACAACGCCGTGAACGGAGGATCCATCGTGGGCTCCATGGCGTCAAGCGTGCCACGGTTGTGCGCTGAGTGCGTTGATCTCGCGCCTGCCGAGTCTCGATGGTTGCGGCCGGGTCAAACGGACGCTGCGGCAGCGCCACTGTCGCTGTCACAGACTCTCGTCGCGTGCCGCGGAATGCGGTACAGCGCCCGCGGGAGGGGTGCTGCCGGACGCCTCGATGGCATGGGGACTTTGGTCGATCTGCAACGTCGGCACCTCGGATGCCGGGAGCTGCATGTAGCTCGCCAGCAGTTCGCCGAAGCGCTCTGTGCTGGCACGGCGCGCGCCGGTCTTGGACCAAGACTCGAACTTCAAAGTCAGATTGGATTCCTTGGTGATGACGTCCAGAGTGGGAGCCTTGTCGCCATGATTGTTGGGCCTTCGGACGTAGCGGATGTCTTCGAGGTCTATTGCGATCTCAATGGCGCCCAGACGACGAAGCGAGTCCTGCTTGGTGATGAGCAACCGGTGGTTGGTCACCGCGACCCATCCCGCGTCGCGGAGGTCCCAGTCCCAACGGCCGCACGACGCATCCGCAAGCGCGCGAATGCGTTCTCCGCGCTGCAGACGCAGCGGAAGGATGCGCTTCAGCTCCTCTGGAACGCTCCTTTCGAAGACCCGAATCGACGGCAGCTCGAGTGGCTCAGGCTCCTTCGGCGCGGCCGCATCGCTGATTGCCGCGAGGGCCCTCTGGAGCTGCCTCACCATGTGCGCGACATCCTTGGCTGCGCGGGCGTTAGCGCCGATCTTGAACTTCCGCTTGCCGGGCAACTCGCCAATCACAGCGAACTCGCGAGCGAGCTGCTCGAGCAGCCAGTCGGTGTCCTCCAGCGTCTTGCTGTGCAGGTCCCGGGCGTCCTCCACCAGCTTCTTCAGCAGCACCTCATCCTGCGGGTTCGATGCGGCGCTGTTGAGCAGATGGCCGGCCCTCAGGGCCTGGTAGGTGAACCACGACGTCTGCGCAAGTAGCAGCGCTTGTACGTCTGCAATCATCGCCTCGCCGTGGTCAATCAAGTACTGCTGACGCTGCTTGTGCCCCTGCTGGGCTCGAAGCTCGTTGACGTGGCCCCGCACGGCCCTTTCGAAGAGATCCCACTGAGTCGACAGCCGTCCCTGGTACCCGCAGATCTCCTTGTAGATGGAGTCGGTGACGACACCCACCTCTCGGGCGTGGGCAAGCTCCTTGATCAGGGTGTTGTGGTAGCCCGTCGCCTCGGACCACTGCTCTTGGCGAACTACTTCGAGGACCTTCGAGGTCAACGCGAGGTTGTGCTGCGCGAGCTCAGAAATCTGATTGAGCTGGAACTGAATGGCCATCAGGGTCAACGCCGGCCCCAACGACGCGATGACCGAGGCCGCCGTTGCCCCAGCCGCCGGCAGCCACCTGACCTGCGCGACGAACTTGCCCCCGTCGGCGAGCGTGCCCAGGTTCCAGCCGTCCTTCACGAGAGGTGCGGCAGTCTTGAGTTGTTCGAGAGTCTGCGGTGCGAGTCGCACCAAGCCTTGCGCCTGAGCCATGCCATTCACCCCCTGAGCGACTGCGTTGCCGAAGCCCGCCGCGTTGGCGATCGACGAGGACAACGACGCGCGAGTCGCCTCGTCAATGAGCGTGAACGGGATCAGGTCGAGGCCGTCCGGGGCTTGGGCCCCAAAGAAGACAGCCAGGTCGTCTGCAATCTGCACGAGCGCAGTCGCGGGCTCGGAGCCATCCTCGACCTCACCGGTATCAGTCGCAGGAAGGGTCTCGATTTCCGAGTCCAGGTCGGTCTCGTCGGTCATGCCGGTCCTCGCATATCGTTACGTCGTACGGGTGCCCATCGTGGCAGATTCCCAACGACACGACGCCGCGATCCGCGTCTTTTCGGACTCATGAGCGCGCACGCTTCGGATGCTGGCGCATCACCACTACCTGTCGACGCGTTGCACGGGCCCCGGCGCACCACCATCGCCAGGCGCGCCGACCGTCCTCCGGTCCCCAAGTGAGGGCGCGGAGCGACTGCCCACCAAGATGGGACGCAGCCCCACCGGTGGACAGTCCTTTTTCGACCGCGGCTTCCTCCTCGCCCTGCTCACCGGCAGCACCGACCACCAGGAGGACACCGCCACCAGCGCCGTCAGCGCTTGAGCACGATCAACGACGAATCACCGTCATACAGCATTCCAAAAGACTTGAATCCCCATGCCCCTGGCCCTCTGCTCGATCACGTCCGGAGCCGGCGCCCATCCGAGCCTGTCGGTCACTGGGACAAGCGGACGCAGGGACCGGACCCGAGTTCTGCCAGGCCTGCCCGGTCCCCCGCGCCGAAGTCGGTCAGGCCGGAGCGGACGGTCGGAAACATCAGCTGGCTTGGGTCGCTGACGTGGGCCAGGCCAACGAGGTGGCCCAGTTCGTGGAGGACGGTGGCACGCATTACGCGAGCGCCGTCCTGGGCCAGCTTGGCTGAGGCCAGGCGAACCTGGCCGGTGACATAAGCCCGCGTCCCGGCCGCGGGACCGTACTCAGCGCTGCCGCCGTCGCCGAGTTCGTGGGCCGAGAATCTCGGCACCTCCTGAGGGGTGACCCAGGCGATGAGGACCGGGGCCCAGCGGTCGCCGTAGCGCGCCGGCTGGTATGCCGGCCGGTGCTCGCTGGGCACTTCGGTCGTCGCGCCGTCGAAAACGAACCGCAGTCCGGTGGTTTCCTCAAGCTCGCGGATGCCATTCGAGATCGCCGCTGACCCACCAGCTGGCTCGCCGGCGGTGCGGACGACGTAGTGGATCGGTCGGCAGCGGTCGTAGGTGACGGGCGCTGCGCTGCCAGGCTGATGCCGCTCGAAGAGGTAGAGATGGCCGTGGGCGTCCGCGTGAGCAGGGGTGCCGATGGGATGGTCGATCTGGCCAGCATCCGGATTGGCGGGAACAGCGGTCGCCCGCGGCCGCGCAAGGTTGCCAGGATCGGGGGGAAGCCCCAAGGGATGGGCTCGTTGAAGCAGCGCCGCGGCGGCGATCAGCGCCGCGGCGACCAGTACCCCACATGCTCTGCGGAATCGACCAACTGGCCTTGGGGAGCGCAGTGCCAGCAACGGGTCGGATGACGCCCGCCACCGGGTGTCGGGGGCGGGCAGTCCCGCGGCTTCGTCTTTGACCCATTGCGGGACCCGGCCGGTTGGTGACCGGCGCAGCCGCGGCGGTGGGTCACCGTGCCGGGACATGCCGGCCCATGGTGTGGCTTCCGAAGGCGCCGCCGCTCGCCAGACTTGTCACGTAATCGGAGACGCGACGGGGCACAGCCGAGGAGCTCAGACATTGCAGTCGTCGGCGCGTCTCTGTCACGCCGCGGCGAGTTCGCGGTCGCCGCAGATTTCGCCCGCTGTGCAGGCTGGCGCCAACAGACCCCGCTATCAGGTCTGTCAGATCTGGATCATTGAGTTCATCCGTCTCCACCCAAGCCCCCATGTCCTACCGGTCCCGGCTAATGCTCGGCCAGCGGACCCTAACCGTCAGCGGGACGCGAGATGGTCCAAGTTGCGAAACCCTGACGTGCCGCACTGGCACTCGACCAGGCGAATCAGGTGTGCCTCACGCCCCAACTCGCTGTCCGGCAGTCACGCCCCAAAGCGACAACCCGTCAGCCGATGCGGCTGCCGGCCAAACGATGAGCCGCCGCATGCGCGCTCGCGGGGCATCCGGCCACGTGGCTACAAAGTCAAGAGCCAGAGAGTGCGCGGCAGGCACCGCCCCTCCGCAGTCGCCGCGCTCTTCTTCCTAGAGACATTCCGGGGCAGTCCCTGTGCGGCGACGGCCGGTGAAGTCCTAGTCGGCCGCCCCCAGCAAGCGCAGCAGGTGGCGGACTGCGAGACGGAGTTCCTCGTAGCCGTGCTGGTAGAAGAGGGCGGACATCTGCGATATCGGGGTGTCATCAAACTGCCGAACCAGGGTGACGACGTCACGAATCACGTTTTGGGCCTGTCCGCCGGTTTGCCCTAGGGGTCGGGGCACCTGGCCGGTGCCCCCGCAAACGGGGCACGCGCCGGCGGCAAGCGCTACCGGGTCCAGCACTGCGGTAATTCGGTACTCGCCGGCAGCAATGAGCACTGCCGCGCAGTCAGCGCAGTACGGGACGTCAGCTGCAGCATGCTCGCCGTCGTCGAACACCCCGAGCGCTGCAGCAGGCAGGTCCTCGTGACCCACACAGCAGCACCGAGGTCCCGGCGTTGGAGCCGCGCGGCCTAACCGATCGCTCACCGCCACCCCGCAGTGACAACCTGCCACGAGTCTGTCGGGCTCCCCCCACGAATCACCCGATCCGCCCCCCTCTGATCCGGGCACCCGGGGGAAGCGAGCCTCCCTGCCCATTCCAGCGTCAGCTCCCTACCCGATCAATTGCATCCACGCGCAGTATCCGGCCCCAGGGTGGGGCCACAGCACCCGACTTCTGAACCGTCCATCAACCCCCATGCTCGTTGGACCAATCTCAGTGGATGACAGTCCACAAGCTCCGGGACGAACGCGAACGGACCCGGGAGGCTTGGTGAGGCGCAGCGAGCTAACCGCGCTGGGTTCCTGAACAGCAGTGAGCTACTGGACATTCCACCGGACGCGCTGACATCGGGAGGTCAGGGCGAGCTGGCCAGGCAAGTCAGCTGGGGCCGCTCAGGCGCTGGCGATGCCCAAGGGGTCCCGACAGTCTCGGGCACGCCACGGAGCGAGCAGGTCGTTCACCCTGAAGAGGCGATCTCAATCATGCCCGCTGCGAGTCGCTCGATCTGGCCGAGCAGATCACGCGGCGAGCCGGTCAGGTCGAGTGTGTGGCAGTGAATTCGAACGTGCGAGCCGATGACGTGGTGGGAAGCGGCAACCTCTTCGCCCTTCGCATACACCAGGTGCCCGTCATCGAGTTGGAACACCGTGCAGTAGGCCAGGAGCTGGTAGAGATCCGCCTGAGGGAAGCCAGCGGGCTTCTCCGCTTTGTACTTCGCGTCTACAACCATCTGGGGGCTGCCTCCGCGGCTCCAAACGAGGTCGGGCTTCAACGGGACAGTCTCGGCCCGGTCAAGGTGAGAGCGGTACTGGAGGGACGTTGTGCCGCCGCATGTCTTTATCGCCTCGGCTAGCGCAACACATACGAAGTCTTCGTAAATGCGCCACATGTCAAGCACGAAGCCGCTCACAGTGAGGTCGCCTCGCCGCTGTTCGAAGGAGTTGCCGGCGAGTATCAGCTCGGCCAGGCGCAGGGCCGGCTGGTACCGGATGTTGAGCCGTGAGGGTTGCCAGGTCGGTAGAGGCAGTCCGCGGTCGAGAAGGCTGACGTCGGTGAGTTGGAGGCGGAGTCGGTGGAGGGATCGCCGGATGGTCGCCGGCACGCTGGGTGCGCGGAGCATCTGGACTACGGCAGCGTGAAGGATCTGGTTTTCGGCAATATCGGCGGTGAACTCGTCGTAGGTGACCTCCAGGGGGACGAGCACCCCGAATCGACGTCCGATCTGTTCGCCAACGCGCACACGGCCGCGGAGGACCGGCAGGGTGTCATCGCGCGTCCGGTAGCCGTGAAGCAGTCCCTGCTCGAGGGCTTGGGTGGCCTGCCGAACGAAGGCGTGAGCCAAGGCCGTAGCCAAGTCGTCGTCAAGGTCAAGGCGCACGTCGTGGTTGCGCCAGAAGGCCGGATTGCGGGCGTAGCCCATCATGAAGACGAGCCGGTCAATGGGCACTTTCGGGAGGATGGTCACCTGCAGCTCACCGAGAGCCATAACGCCCACCTTGTTGCCCGCCGCGACGTCCCAACCGGTGCTGTGCGGGGACCGGGTTACAAGGGCGAGTTCAAGCTCGTCGAGGGCGTTGGCCTCGGCTGCGGTCAGCGCCACGGATTGGGGCGGGTGGCCCTCAGTCAGGATCAGATGTCGCATGGACGGCAACCTGCTCATCGCGCTCGAGTGCCTCGTCGGTCTGGCGGCGGCCATTCACACGGCCCGAGATCGCATCGAGCCCATAGCGGGACGCAACCTGCTCGCGGGACAGCTCGCCGTAGTGGTGTTCCTCCAACAACGGCAGGATCGCCGTGCGCCAGGTCCGGTCGAGACCACCGGGTGCATGGACTGCATGACGCATGAAGTATGACGGGCCGATTTGGAAGTCAGTGTCTTCGATGCGCGCGTTGAGCTCGTCCAACAGGTCGGCGACCCGGGCCGGGTAACCCTCGGACGCCAGCCAGGACCGCAGCACATCTGACGTGGGTGACTCGGCAGGGTGCAGTGGCACGAACGCGAACCGGCGTCGCATGGCCGCGTCCACCAGAGCGATGGACCGGTCGGCGGTGTTCATTGTGCCGATGACGAACACGTTACGGGGCAACGTGAAGCCCTGGTCGTCGTCAGCGGCGTACAGCAGGTCAACGTTGCGGTCGCGGTACTCGAGCAAGAAATACAACTCACCGAAGACCTTCGCAAGGTTGCCACGGTTGATCTCGTCGATGATCAACACGTGGGGTACGTCGGGGTTCTCGCGGGCCGCGTCGACCACTTTGCGCATAGGACCGGGCCGCAGTTCAAATCCTCCACTGGGCACGGGGCGATAGCCCTCGAAGAAGTCCTCGTAGGAGTAGGCCGGGTGAAACTGCACCAGGCGCACATTGTCGCCGGCGAGGTGCTCGGCGAGCGCTTGCGCGATAAACGTCTTCCCTGTCCCTGGTGGGCCGTAATAGATCAGCTGTGGCCGGTCCTGAAGCAGGTCGATGCACTCCTGCAGCCAAGCACGATCGACATGCAGGCGACCTGCCAGTTCCTTGGTGGCGTTCGGCAACGTGAGCTGGATCGGGCTGGGCAGTGGCGCGGCGTCCCCTTCCGCCGCAACCAGAGCCTCCAACTCCGGAAGCTCCTGGGTGAGGTCAAGTACGTTGCGGGGCACACGTAGGCGGGAGGCAAGTCCCGGGGACAGATCTGCGTAGTCCACCCCTTCGGACGATCCGACCCACGCCACTTCGCGGCGAAGGTACGCACGGCCCTCGTCGCTAGCGATGTAAGTCGCTGGGCCGGTAATCCGGCCCACGTGCAGCCGCGCGTCGCTGATGGTGGCGATCAAGTGTCCGGAGCTCATCCGCGACAGGAAGTTGTGGAAATCGTCCAACCATTCCGCTCGGGCGGAGTATGAGGAATGGGCGTAGTCCTCGTCGACGATGACTTTGAGCTCGGACCTGTCGATGCCCTCCTCGACCTCGCGCAAGGTGCTCGCGGCGAGAGTTACCTGGCCCTTATCCAGCCAGCTGGGAACCATGTCGTTGCCGTTGATGTTGTTGCCACGCACCAGCCAGGCCCGCGCTGTCATTCCTGCCGGGTCGTCAGCCACGGCCTCTCCACGCCACGCGACGAACGCGGACCTCTCGTTGGCGGGCCAGACCTCCGGCGGCGGATAGGAGACCACAGCCCAGATCAGGCCCTGCGCGTCAAGCCGGTCGGCGAGTTCAATCCCGAAGTCTGCCGACCTGTCGAGCACCTCGTCGCAAATGGTGAGCAAGTCGTCGTAACGTTCAGCGGGACTTGTTCCCGAGGCCGGCTGCTCGGTGAGCGCCCGGGCCTTGTCCACAGGCGTCGGCCTGTAAGGCGGAAACTGTGCACTGTCGCGCTCCATCATCAGCACTGCGCCTAGCGCGGTCGCGTTGCCGGGGGTGATGCCTTGCGGCAGCGCCGGCTTGAGCTCGACCTGGAGAGCGGTCAGCAGTTGAGGGTCGGCCTCGTCGCGCCAAAAGCGCCTCAGGGCCTGATGAATCTCTTCAGTGTGCTGCTCAAGCCCTTCGAAGAACGCCACCCTGAAGAAGGGGTCGAGGAGGTTGCCGTAGGTGAGAGCTTCCCTGAGCTGGACAGCCCAGTCCTTGTCGCCGGATAGGAGCCCAGACCGGACGGTCTCGAGCCGCCTTGCCAAGTCGACCTTGTAGGCGCGCTCGGTGGCCGACAGATCGTGCGCAATGGCGACCTTGGCGGCCCAGCCCATGAACCGGGTCCAAGGGTCCATCTGGTACGTGGTCGAGGACAGCGCCTTGGGGTCCCATTGCTCCCGATAGGGCGCCTGGTAGAGGTCGACGTGTCCGCCGGCCTCAGACACCAAGGCGTCGTAGATGGCGCGGAGGTCGACGTCGTGATCATTGGAGGGCTCGCTCAGCAAGCTGGCGAAGGCGGTGCGGATCTGCGCACGGTGTTCCCCCTTGGCGATCGGCAAATAGAGCGACGGGAACAGCAGGTACAGCAGCGCGAACCTCTGCGATGGCGCGTTCACGGTGGTGTGGTCGTCGATGAAGTCGCGGAACGCGAGAGGGTCGCCGAGCAGTTCGCGACGCTCGCCTGTGGGCAGGACCAGGAGACTGGCGGCGCACTGGACCAGGTAGCTCAACTGCCAGAACCGGCGCGTCTTGAAGGCCACTCCTCCGTTCATGACGCCGTGGTCGAGGGCCGCGTCGAGGGTGCGAGGCAGCGTAATGTCGATCCCGGCCATCGTGAGAGGCGACTGGATCCGGCTGCGTTTGGTGGCCCCGCGGTAGTCAGACAGAGGCAGCAGGTCGAGGTAGTAAAGCTCGGCAAACAGCTGCACCGCCCCGGGGGACACGGCGGCCAGCTGCTTGGACAGCTTGTCGTCAAACGATGCACCGGACATGTCCGGCTGGCCGACGAAGGCCTCCATGAGCTCTGCGGCGTGCTCGGCTGTCCACACCCCAGTGCCCGGTGTGAATGCTGAGTCGCCGTCCGCCCAGGCCCGCGCCAGCTCTCGTGCAGCCGCCTCCACCGGACCGGCTGCAGATCGCGCAAACGTACGTGTCGCGTCCGAAGCTGCGATCTGCGCCGGCGCGCCGTAGGTCGGATCGTCGAGGGTCATCGCGGAACCTCCGGTAGAGAGACACGGACTGTGTACATCGCTGACCATGCCGCATAGCACAGACTGCAGCCACGCAGACTCACGAGTACCAGTCCTTCCGGGCACGTGCCTCATCCACGAGATCGCTCTGGAAGGGCAAGTCGGCAGCCCAAGCAACGACCGCCGCCTCGAGCGAGAGGTCCAGTCGGCGAACTCTCCGCAGCTCCTCGAACGTGCCGCGTTCGGCTGGGGCGCGGAGCAGTGTCACTAGCGCGTCCAGCGGGCGATCAGCTGCTACGACCCGCCAGTAGTCCAGGGGCCGGGCAACGGACGTCTCCTTGTCGATCCGTTCCACTAGGACACGCACCCGGCGGCGAAGGGCCTCGTCCACGGCGTCTCGAAGACTGATGGAGCGCGCCGCCGGGGCATCGTGCCCGACCGTGAGGTGCTCCTTGGACGCCGCGGTCGGCTGCCGTCCTGTCAGGGCCCGTTGAGGACCTGCTGCATCCAGCCCGTTGTTGGTGTTGGCCATAAGCCTGCGCTCCAGGTCGCTCAGGTACTGGCGCGTCGAATCTGTGACATCAGGTCCCTTGGCGAGCGCCCGGACCCTGGTCGCCACCTGCCCTCGGATCGTCGCTCCCCGAGGGAGCGCCCCCTCCAGCACAGCACGGATCGTGGCCATGTTGTTCGCGACGAACCCGGAGGTCCTTACGCCAAGTTGGTGTGCGATCTCTTCGGGAGTCAGATGCCGATGACGGTAGACGTCACCAGTCCTGGTGTCATCGGTGTCCAACAGCCTTTCGAGCTCGGAGCGCACTGCCTCGTTGGGGCCCGTCACCGCACCCTCCTCGTTCTCGAAGGTCGATCGGCACCGCTGGTCAGCGCGCTGCTCATCGACGATGTCGGCGTAGTCCTGCACGATCAGAGGTCCGACCCTTGGTTGGGGGACGGGACTCAGCACGGACGCTACTGGAAGGTGCCAGCCCGGGCACTTGCTGCTACCGCTCGCCCCAGCAGGTACACCTGCACGCTGAGCCGTATTGTCTCGCGAGGCTTGCATGATTCGCCCACCCCAGGTTGGCGGGCCTATTCAGCGCTGCCAAACCAAGGACGGGTCTCGTCGGCGTGCCGTCCGCGTCGGCACTTGACGGTCTGAGGAGCGCTTGGACTAGTAGGTCGCAAAGGACGGCTCCGACCGCCACTTCCGCGACCGTCAGTCGTGGGCAACTGAGCCGTGTCAGTTGCAGTCCTGGCAGATCAGTGCCGATCCGGCGGAACGGAACGACGCAGGGTGGATGAGGAAGCAGCGGCTGCACTGGAAATCGTCTGTCTTGTTGGCGGTCGCAGCCGATGCTCGAGCCCATGCACGCTCGACCTTGGCCTCTCGACGGCCAGTGGACTCTGGCTTCCCGGCGTTGTCCCAAACCGTCGAGCGGAGGGCGTCATCAACTAAGGTTCGCCAGTTCGACCCTTGGGCGGGTCGGGGGATATCACACGCGTCGCAGGTGGCCCAATGGTTGAGACGCGGGGGTGCTCCAGGTTTGGTCCCCCAGGCCTCGTGTCGGGTCTGCGGGCGCTGACATGTGTCGCAGATGGGGACGATCCTGCCCTCGAGCAAGGGTTGTTGATTCTTGAGCGGTCTGCGCTTGTGGAGCTGCTTCACGACGGATATGAGCTCCGGTGTCCGTGTCGCGACGACCAGCTGCC
The DNA here is from genome assembly GCF_006716205.1 of Oryzihumus leptocrescens. Taxonomy (GTDB): domain Bacteria; phylum Actinomycetota; class Actinomycetes; order Actinomycetales; family Dermatophilaceae; genus Oryzihumus; species Oryzihumus leptocrescens. Next base: position 2,504,711 of record NZ_VFOQ01000001.1, read on the forward strand.
GGGTCGCGCCCACCTGGTCAGGTGCCTCGAGAAGCAGCGGGTGGGTGGCCCCCACGCACCAGTCGTCGACAAGCGCTAGGTCTTCGGCCACGTGGGCTTGTTGATCGATGGCGATGTTTGCAGCTTCTAGATGGTCTAGAAGGTGGGTCCACGCCACACGGTCGCCCCCGCGTGCCCCGACCGCGGGGAGAACGAGATGAACCGAAACGTTCCGGGCCGCTGCGGCAAGGAGTTCTGGCAATATGGCTGCAAGACCCGCACGCCCAACTCCGCTGCTGTGGATCGTCACTGAGCTGGTTGCGGTCCGAATGAGTTCGAGGACTCGCGCGCTGGCCTCGGCTGATCGCGCTATCCAAGCAGGTAGCCCCGCGTGCTCAGCTAAGGCGTCGGGGGTTAGTACGTTCGCTTGGCCGCGCAATGATCTGAGCATGCGAGCCACCGACTCCGGTGGGTCGCTGCTGAGGATGGCGTCGACGTCAGCAAGGACGATGAGGTGTTGCTGAGCGCGACTGATCGCTACGTTGAGCAGCCGGCTTGCGCTGTCCAGTGGGTCGGGGCGGTAGAAGCGGCCAGTCGGCAGTCGCTGCGCGTCGACAAGGTCGAGCAGAACGGTGTGGCTCTCGTTGCCTTGAAATCGGTGGACCGTCGCCACGATTGCGGGATCTTCCTGCCGTGCGCTGGCTGCATCGCGGTCGGCTGCCGCCAGGAGCCTCCCTTGTGCGCGATAAGGAGCGATGGCTACCACCCCCTCGCCGCCTGCCACCTGGGCGTCCTGACGGGCCAGCGCGTCTACGAGGTAGCCCAACTGCGCGGAGAGAAGGTTGTAGCGACCGCTGTTGGCGAGTCCGCCGGGGCGGGCGCACCAGGTCGCCAGCCCTGAGAGATCGACCAATGCCAACGGCCGGCCGGCAGGCGTCTGGGCCAGACAACCACGCTGGAGCACAGTCGGCGCTGTGCGCAAATGCAGTGGTCGGTAGAAGCTGTCGCTGACTAGGTCCGCGATCTCGGCGTGCATGCGGTACTGCAGGTCCAACGCCACGAGGTCCGCACGGCCACTGTTGCGACGCACCGCAGCGACGACGCCACCGACCTCAAACGCGTCGCGGCCGTACCACTCAAGGACCTGTGGTTGGTCGCTACGCACCACGGGCGGCAACTGACGGAAGTCGCCCGCGATGAGCACATGTCGACGGGCTAACCCTGCCGCTACCCACGCGAGAGGCGTGGGGATCATGGATGCTTCCTCGATCACCACTGCGTCGAAGTTGCTGTGGATCCAATCGCCGATGTAGAGGCGGTGGACGGTGCAGGTGAGCACCCGGGCAGCGTCCACAACGGTGTGGCGCAGATGTTTGAGCCGCGCATCCAGGGCGTCGAGCTCCTCACTTGCCTTCGTGACCTCATCCGCGAGCCAAGACTCGCCGCGCGGTGCCGCAGACACCTTTCGGTATTCCTTCAGGAGGCCGTCAAGGCGAGCTCGCAGCCTGACCCGCTCGCGCGCCTCGGTATGGCCTCGTGCTGCGAGGATCTCGTCGACTTGGACCCGGCCTGCAACCTCTGCAGGGATGTCCGCTCGGACAAGGTCTCCGACGCGGACGATGCCGCCGTCCGATGCCCACGCATCGCATGGCTGCAGGGCCTGGACACAGCGTGCCGTAACCGTGTCGACTGCGACGTTCGTGTGGGAGACGACCAGAACCCTCAGACCTGCGCGGGCCCAGTCCAGCACGGCTGCGGCGACCGTCTGCGTCTTTCCGGTGCCCGGTGGCCCCCACAGGTAGCCCACCCGCCGGGATTGCGCCATGGAGACTGCTTGAGCCTGTCCGAGCTGCAGCGTGGAGCTTGTCAGGCGGGCAGGCGCGAACAGCAGGTTGGCTGCCGAAGGGTCGAAATGAGGCGGCCGGTTGTAACTTGGCTCCAAGAACTGGTGGAGCCGTCGAAGAAGGAATGTCGCGTCTGCAACTAGCGTGCCGTGCGGCACCCAAGCGGCTGCCAGACCTTCCAACCGCACCGTCGCCTCACCGGTTCTTTGTCCAAGCAGCTCACCTTCGACGACCGCCTCGCCAACGGTAAGGACCACGGGTGAGCCGTCTGAGACTTCGAAGCTGTTGTCCAACTTGAACTTGAAGACCGACGACCTCGCGGTCCCCCCGACACGCAGCCCGTCGCGCACGACCACGGACTCTTCTCTCGCAGCCGCCCGTTGCGCACCGAGCTCGGCCAAGACGGCGTTTCGCATGAACGTGGCCTCTGTGCCCAAGTGGGCGACGTCGATAAACGGATCCCCCATATGGCCCATCTTCGCGGAAATCGCTGCTGGGTGTCCGAAGTTTGCGCACACTGGCCCCATGGGGGATGGCATCAGCGAAGCTGACATCGTCGTAGCATTGATACGTGGCGTGCTGAAGAAACACGGCGCATCAACAGCTGCGGAGATATCTGCGCAGATCGAACGCCCTGGCGTGACGCCGAGCCGTGTGACAGCGATCTTGTCGTCTAATGCGCCTTTGTTCGAACGAGAGGGTGATCGCTGGTCTGTGGCCCGGCTGACACCGGCAGCGGTGCTTCAGCTGCAAACTGGAAGCCCAACAAAAGCCCGCAGATATCAACGGGGGCCTCTACACTTCGCGGTCCTCCCGGACTGGGTGGAGAAGCTCGTCTGTCAGCGGCTGACCGACGAAGAAGCGTTGACAGCGGAAGAGCTCCACGCACACCTTCGTCAACGCGGATGGAAGGACATCTCACAGGCGGACCTTCTGTTACATCTGGCCCACTTCGATGACTACAGCCTCAACCACGGGAAGTGGTCCTTGAAGACAGCGTCAGGAGCCGCTGCGACTCAACGAAGACTGCCCCTGTCTTCTCCTAGCGACAAGCACCAGCAGCCCGTTGCCCCGACGCGCCCATCGATCAACAACCCTCAATCCTTCTACAACCGCCCCGTGACGCTCATTTCGGGAGGAGTCGCCGAAAGGATGGTGTACATCACTGGGAAGGGCCAGGCCTATCACTGGGACCCTGATTGCCACCTTCTCCGGATGGGCTGGGCGAAATCTCTGGGTGATGGCGGCGGCGTAACCGGTTTGCGCCCGGTCACTGTTGGACAGGCCATCAACGCGAGCTATCACGCATGTCGTGGCTGTACGGGCAGTGGGTGACAGACGCCAAGGAGATTGCGCCCGCTTTGGCATGAGGCCGGCGTGCTGCTGCGGGCTTACGGCGCTCCACAGCAAGAGGGTGTCCGTTGACATCCTTCGGGTTTGCCTGGGCAATTTGGCTGGCCAGGGGCGCCTTGCATGGTTTGCCGCGTAAGCTCCCCTCGTGTCGCCGCCCCTCGAGATCGAGTCCGAGCTGCTGCGGCGTGAGGTCATCGCTCAGGCCTTGCTGATGCGCGCCGAAGAGCTTGGCGGCTACGTTCCCCTGGACGAGCTGTCCGACTTCCCCCTTCCCGACGGAACTCGGCTACGGCTGGTGGATCCAGGCGGTGGCGGTATCTGGAATCCCAAGACCTTCGTGGCGACGCTGTCGATCACGACCTCCCCCGATGGCCCGTACCCCGACCGTGAGATCGATGGGGGCCTGCTCCAGTACAGCTACCAAAAGGGGCCCGAGGGTGGGAAGAACGTCAAGCTGCGCCTCGCCCGCGAGCTGAACCTCCCGCTCATCCGGCTCAACAAGATCGCTAAGGGCGCCTACGCTCCGATCTATCCCGTCTACGTGGTGGGCGACAACCCCATCACCCGCGAGTTCACGCTGACCGTCGACGAGGCGCTGCGCTCCATTCCCTCCGGGCGCGAGCTCTCGCCCATCGAGAAGGCATACGCCGCGCGAATGGTGCGGCAACGGGTGCATCAGCCCGCGTTCCGGGCTCGAGTCATGTTGGCCTACGAGGGAGCATGTTGCGTCTGCGAGCTCAAGCACGCGGTGCTGCTCGACGCCGCTCACATCATCGAAGACGGCCGACCGGGCGGAGACCCCCTCGTGTCGAACGGGCTCAGCCTGTGCAAGATCCACCACGCTGCCTACGACCGAAGACTCCTAGGAATCACGCCGAGCTACGTCGTCCAAATCAACGGCCCGCTGCTCGATGAGGTCGATGGCCCGATGCTCCGCCACGGGCTGCAGGAGATGCACGGACGGGAGATCAGAACTCCGCGCCGGAAGGCGGAACGACCCGACCCGGATCGTCTGCAGCAACGCTTCGAGTGGTTCCTCGCGGGGTAGAAGCGCAGGGCGGCGGTTGCACGGCTTGCTCCCTCGCGGCGGTGGCCGCAAGAGGTCATGCTCACTCGATGAGCAGCAGGCGCGACGGACGGACTGGCCAGTTCGCCCCCGCTGTTCGAGGCAGCCGCCTGGATCTGCGAAGGCCGCGCGAGTTGAGGAGCGAGTGCTTCACTCAGCCCGGAGTGCCGCGAGCGCAGTGTCGGAAGACGGCATTTTCGATCCGGCACCTTCCCTCGCCGACTGTCGTCGTTGAGCTGGGAAGATTGGTTCCTGACTCTGCAACCATGCGAACCGGGCCGCCACCAGGCGCTCTCCCGACCAGGTCGGCGGCAGCGCTTTCTCTTGATCGGTTTGGACAGAACCGCCCAAATTGTCGCGCCCGGGTCTAAGTTCCGAACATGACTGCGACAACGCTCGCCGGCGGCGCCCTCGAACCGCGGCTGGTCGGCAAGATCGGGGGCAAGTTCTACGTGCCCAGCTATCAGCGCGGTTATCGCTGGGGCGAGCACGAGGTGAAGTGCCTGCTCGACGATATCGCCGCGAGCGATGGCCAGCCCTACTACCTGCAGCCAGTCGTGGTGAAGAAGATCGACGACGGACGTTGGGAGCTCGTCGACGGCCAGCAGCGGCTGACGACGTTGTACCTGATCCTGGGCTACATCCGGAAGCACCTTCCGGCCGCCAGACGCGAATACACACTGGAGTACCAGACCCGTGCGGGCAGCGCGGCGTACTTGGAGGACCCGGTCGAACAGCTGCGCGGGCAGAACATCGACTTCTTCCACATCTACGAGGCAGCAGAGCTGATCCGGACCTGGTTCGAGAGCCAGGACGACCCGGCCATGGCAGCGGTGAACTTCTACAAGGCCCTGTCCGAGAAGGTCCATGTGATCTGGTACGAGGCGCCCGACGACGTGGACGCCCGCACCCTATTCGTCCGGCTCAACGTCGGCCGTATTCCACTGACCGACGCCGAGCTGGTCAAGGCGCTGCTACTCTCCCGCGCCCGGCGGCCAGAGGAGGTTGCGGCGCAGTGGGACAGCATCGAACGCGACCTACGGGTGCCGGAGGTCTGGTCGTTCGTAACCGGACGAACTGGCGAAGAGCCGACACACATCAGCTTGCTGCTGGACACCCTCGCCGGCGGCCCACGGGGCCGGGAACGCCCGCTGTTCTACACCTTCGACCGAATCCGAGAACTCATCGAGCAGACTTCGCCCGAGGACGTCTGGGAGTCCGTGGTCGACCTGCACTCGCTGGTCCAGGGCTGGTATGACGACCGAGGCCTGTTCCACTGGATCGGCTACCTGGTAGCCACCGGGTCGCGCTTCGAGGACCTCGTGGTGCAGGCCGACGGCAAGGCCAAAGACGTCTTCAACGTAGAGCTGCGCGCGATGATTACCGACCGGCTCGGCCTGACCGAAACCGCGCTGCGCGACCTCACCTACGAGCAGCACTACCGACAGGCCTCCCGCGCTCTGCTGCTGATGAACGTCGAGACGGTGCGCAGCTGGGAGCACTCCCATGAGCGGTACTCCTTCCGCGCTCACGCGGCCGGGTCCTGGTCGCTGGAGCACATCGACGCTCAGTCTGCGGAAACGCTCAACAAGGCCGAGCAGTGGTCGACCTGGCTTCAGTTGCATAAGGCCGCCCTGGTCGCCCTACCCGACCTCGACCCGGAGCAGCGGGCCGCGCTGTTGTCGCGGATCGACCATGCTGCGACCGAACTGACCGCGCACGCGTTCCACGCCGCCGAGGAGGAGGTGATCTCGTTCTTCAAGCGGGCCACTGGCGCGGACGGCGACGAGGTGCACTCGGTCTCCAACCTGGCGTTGCTCGGCCGCGAGGCAAACAGCGCGCTGAGCAACTCGGTGTTCGCCGCCAAGCGGACCGCGATACTGCAGCTTGACCGCACGGGTCACTACATCCCCGCGTGTACCCGCAATGTCTTCCTCAAGTACTACACGGCCTCCGACGCTCAGCAGATCCACTTCTGGGGCCCGCAGGACCGTGCGTCGTACCTCGAAGCGATGGTGCACGTCCTGGCCGACTACCTCACCCCGGAGGGGGCCCAGCATGAGTAGCGTCGTGACGTCGTTCACCGGGATGTTCGAGGCCCAGGGCAACCACGCACCCAAGCTAACCGACATCGAGATCCCGCTGATCCAGCGCGACTACGCCCAAGGGCGGGAGGACGCCAAGGTCACCGACATCCGCAGCAACTTCTTGGATGCCCTGCATTCCGCGGTCACCGGCGGCGAACCGATCGGGCTCGACTTCGTCTACGGCGAGATCGACGGCGGCACGCTTCGTCCGCTCGACGGCCAGCAGCGACTGACCACCCTGTTCCTGCTGCACTGGTATTTGGCGTTCCGCAGCGGGCGACTGGGCGAGAACCACGCATGGAAGTCGTTCTCCTATGCGACCCGCCCGAGTGCGCGCACCTTCGGCAAGCGCCTGGCTAATTGGACGGCCGAAGCCGGCACCGGGCTGCTCTCGGACCGAGTCCGCAACCAGCCTTGGTACCAGCACGGCTGGCGCCACGACCCGACTATCCAGTCGATGCTCGTGGTCCTCGATGCCATCGACGAACGCTTTCGCGAGGAGGACGTTGACGCAGTCTGGGCACGGCTCACCGACGCCGAACAGCCGGCGATATCGTTCCACCTGCTACCGATCTCGGACATGGGTTCTGGCGAGGACCTCTACATCAAGATGAACTCGCGCGGGAAGCCGCTCACCGACTTCGAGAACTTCAAAGCCGGGTTCGAGAAGACCGTGGCATGGTCGACGCGCGCCGCTGACCTCGCCCTGCGGATCGACACCGTCTGGTCCGACGTGCTCTGGCCGTACCGGGGGGACAACGACATCGTCGACGACGAGTTCGAGAACTACATCACCTTCGTCACCCAGCTGTGCGAGTGGCGCGACGGTGACTTCGAGAGTGACGGCCGTCGGCTCATCGACCGGGCCGCGGTCATCTTCGGTCACGACCACCCCCAGGCCGCAGCCAATCTGGACTTCCTCTTCGACGCGTTCGACACCTGGCGTTCGGTCGACATCGCGGCCGTGATGGACGACTTGTTCAGCGTCGTCGCCACTCCCGGCGAGACCGAGCGGGTGATCATCTTCGGCACCGACGTGAACCCGAACCTGTTCGATGCCTGCTGCCACGACTACGGGACCACACGGTTCGGCTATCCGCGAATGCTGCTGCTCTACGCGGTCCTGTTGCACAGGATCCACCAGACCGAGGACTTCCCGCGCCGGCTCCGCTTGCTCCGCAACTTGATCGAGGCCTCGGAGAACGAACTGCGTGCCGAGCGGATGCCCGACCTGGTCGAGGACGTCCGCCGGGTTGTCGTCGACGGCGCCTTGGAGAAGGTTGAGCGATTCAACATCAATCAGGTCGAGGACGAGAAGCGCAAGGCCGCGTTCCTCACAGCCTCCCCCGACCTGACCGACGTCGTCTTCCGACTTGAGGACCACCCCGTCCTGCGAGGGGCGTTGGCCTCGTTCGAGCTGGACCCGGACCGACTGGTGGCTCGGGTGAACGCGTTCTGGGCGTTCTTCTCTGACGACGCCGTTCTGCCCGCGCTCACCGGCGCGATGCTCACCTGCGGGGATTACTCCCGGCCGCGCAGCCCGAACGTGTTCCAGTTCGGCTCCCCGGAGCGCACAAGTTGGTGGCGCGAGCTGTTCACCGCGACGTCCTACGCCAATCTCGATCGGACTCGCGCAGTGCTCGGCGCCTTCCTCGACCAGGTCGCCGCGTCGACGTGCCCCGTTGCAGAGACGCTCGCGGACATGCGCTCGGACTGGCTAGTCGAGCATGAGGCCGGTCCCTACGACTGGCGGTACTACCTCATTCGGTACGACACGATGCGAACCGGGACCTCAGGCATCTATGCGGTCCCCGACCAACGCATGGGCTACTCGGTCTGTATGCTGCGCGCGAAGCAGATGAACAGCCTGTACCGCGACCCGTACCTCGTCGCCGCCCTGCGCGAAGCCGATGTTAGGGACGCGGTCCAGGACGGAACCGACGGCCCGCGGTTCACCGGCTACGCCACCGCTGAGCGCTGGCTCCGCCTCAACGCCAGCAACACCGGCCTGCGGTGTGTTGAGGACGGCTGGCTGTTGGACCCGCCCACCGGCAAGGATCGCGATGTGTTCGACCAGGTGCGCTTCGGCATGGACGGCTTGACCCTGACCGAGAACGGCTACCTGTTCGCCGTTCCGCAGACCGAGGTCGACGGGCGTGCAGTCGACACAGTGGACCGGGTGGAAATGGCGGCCGGGCTTCTCCAAGCCTTAGTCGCGGCCGGCCTATGACACGACCAGAAGTGTGACCGGGAGCGGTACCGAGGCCCGCACCGCCGCCGACCTGTCACCTCGCGCGTTCGATCGTCAGGACTTCCGTCGACAGACGCACAGTGAGGATTCCGTCGCCCCTCAGATCCAGGACAAGAATCATTGGCGCGCCGAGCTGACACTGGTGGACGGTGACGAGCGGGATGGGCGTGTCGTCCAACCTCAAAGCCGCGACCCGCGCATCATGCGCTCCCCCGCGTTGCTCGTTAGCCGGATGCCGACAGATCCAAGCGGCGTCGAGGTCGATGTCATACACCGCGGTTTCAGTCCTGACGCGCCACCGCCCCGCAGTCCCGATCCGCGCGAACATCCACCTTCCCGCGTTCTCGCCTCGGTCCCTGGCGTGATCAGTCACGATTCCACGTCAGCAGATGCTCCACTGCATTGGCTTAGGTCTGGCCAGCTGTCCAACGAAGGGCCGTTTGGCTGGACGGGGAGACCCGGGCCGGACATGGTCTCCTTCTCCGGGCGCCTGTGCCGTAGGTCGCAGCTGCGCCTCCCTACTCGGGGTTGGCGGCAATCTCGGCGAAGCGACACAGCGCGTTGACCCGGCGCAGCTGCTCTGGTGTGCTGACCGAGGCATTCAAGAGTGCCGGGCTGCAGACGATGACTGCCAGGGCTTGAGCGCGGCTGACGGCGACGTTGAGGCGGTGCAGGTCGTAGAGGAACTCCACGCCCCGCGGGGCGTCTTCGGCGCTGGAGCTGGTCATCGAATACAGGACCACCGGCGCTTCCTGACCCTGGAACTTGTCCACGGTCCCCACGCGCGCCTGCGGCAGCCGTCGGCGGATCTCCCCGACCTGGGTGTTGAAGGGGGCCACGACGAGGATGTGCTCTGGCCCCAGGCGATGAGTCACGCCGTCGGCGTCCGTGAAGCACTGCCCGATCAGGGACAGCCAGACCCGCTCGACCTCGTGGGCTTCTTCGACGGACCGTGCGGCATTGCCCTGGTGCGACACACTGAGCAGCCGCAGCCCACTGCCGTGCACAGCTCCCCCGGGTAGGACCATCTGGCGTTCCCGGCCGGGCGCGGACTGCAGACGCCCCTCGTACGCGAGGTCGGAGATGAACGCGGTGATGCCCGGGTGCATGCGATACGAAACGTCGAGGAAGATGCCGCGATCTTCTGGAACGGTGTCGTGGCCGTCGAGCAGGTGCGCCAGGACGGATTCGCCGGCACCGTCGGGGTGTTGGGCCTGGGTGGGTTGCGCGAGCTGCTGGGGATCGCCCAGCAGCACCATGGCCTGTGCGCCGCGTGCGGCCGCCACCGCGTTGGCCAAGGAGAACTGGCCGGCTTCGTCGACGACGAGGACGTCGACGGCGGCCTGCATGTCCGGGTCCGCCCAGAGCCAGGCGCTTCCGCCCACCAGCGCGGCCTGGCCCGCGCTCAGGGCGGCGACGACCTGCTGGTTGCTGGTGGCTTGGTTGACTCCGTCGCCGGCGCAGAAGTCGTCCTCGGCGTTGCAGCGTTGCAGGGCGGGGCGACCGACGGCGCGCAGGAGGTGGCCGATGACCGCGTGGGAGGTGGCGGTGATGCCGACCCGTTTGCCGTCGTCGAGCAGCGCCCGGATCAGCTCGGCCCCTGCCGTGCTTTTGCCGCTGCCTGGTGGCCCCTGGACGGCCAGGACCCCGGAGCGCAGCCCTCGCCCGACCCGGAGCACGGCCTGCTGTGCCGACTCACCCTCTCGGCGGGCGGTGCCGACGGGGACCTGCCGGCGGAGCACCGCCAGGCCCAGCCCGCCTTGACCTCGCAAGGTCTCTTGGCCGGTGGCGAAGATCGCGTCGCGCAGCGGGCCGGTGTTGATGGGCCCGGGCGGGCCGAACCCACGGGAGGCCTTGGGTTCGGCCTGGAGCTTGAGCACGATGTGTCCTGCGGCCGGGTCCAGCTCGACGACGGTGCCGGCGCGTTGGTGGTCCTTGGCGTCCAACGCGTCCTTGCCGACCTGCACCCTCGTGTCTTGGGGCGGGAAGGTGTAGCGCCACAACCGGCTGCGTTTCTCCTGCCCGACCAGCTCCGGCGGGGAAAGCGGCCCAAGGGCGGACCCGTCGTCTTCCAGCTCGTCCTCGAGGAGGTCTTCGAGGCGGTACACCTCCCACCAGGCGGGACGGGCCTCTCTGCGGTGCCACTGCACAAGGTCCGCGAGCAGCGTCTCCCCTGCGGCGCGCAAACGGTCGGCGAGGTCGATCTCGGCGAGCTCCAGGTCGCTGAGCGGCTTGTCCGGGTCGGGCGGGACCTCGTGAGGTCGCGGCTGCGGCCCGTGCGTGCCTTCGAGCTCGGTTCGTCGCTGCTCCAGCCAGTCGTGCAGAGCCAGGGTGGAGGCGACGTCGTCGCGGTTGTACGCCTCGATCGCCTGCAGCACCTCCTCACCACCCTCGACCAGCCACCGTTCGTAGGCGATCACGCTGGCCAGGGCGTCGGCGACGTCCTCATTCTTGCTCCGCTCGGCCGACCAGTAGAACGCCTCCAGTTTCTTGATGGAATAGGAGCCCTTGCTGATCCGCATCCCCTGGCGCACCACCGCATACAGGTCGACGAACCGTTCCCCACGTAACAGCTGGTCCAGCTCGGCTTCCCGCACGCCATGCCGGGCGGTGAGCCGTTTCAACGCCGTCGTCTCATACGGCGCGTAGTGATAGACGTGCATCCCGGGATGGTCGCGCCAGGTCTGCAGCAGCCGATCCACCAGGGCCTCGGTCAGCTGGCGTTCCTGCGCGGCATCATGGGCCCACAACGGCGTGAACCGGCCATGCCGGTCCCCCAGCCCGGCCAGGTACTCCCGACCCTGGCCGCCGTCGGCGTAAGGGTCCCCTTCGAAATCGAGGTACAGGTCGCCGTCGTCGGGGTCGGGCAGGCGCAGCAGCCCCGTCCTCGGTTCGGGCGGCAGCAGCTGGTAGAAGGGCTGCCCGGTGGTGCGCTCAACCATCTGCGCGGCGGCCTGCTGGACCAGTCGTTCGCGGCTGGCCCGACCGATCGTTCTGGGGAGCTCGTCAGCACTCAAGGCGGCCAGCTGTTCCAGCGTGGTGATGCCGGCGTGACGCAGCGCCTCGCGGTGGTCGTTGCGCATGAAGGCGACCAGGGTCAGGTCGTCGGTGCGCCGCCAGTGCGCGGCGCACCGCGCCAGCCAGCGGCACTGGCCGCAGTGCCCCACCTTGACCGGTTCGGTGTCCGTGGGTTGCTCCAGGAACTGACGCAGCCGGGCGCGTGCCCGGCGCGCGTAGGCCGCGACGTCCACGAGCCGCCACGGCCGGGACTGCCCGTCGCCGGTGACAACGTACAGATGCTCGGGGACCGTCCCTTGGAGGGCTTGGAGTCGGTTGGCGTAGACCGCCATCTGCAGGAGGGCCGGCACCTTCAGGCGACGGGCGAGCTTGGTGTCCGCGACCTCGTACGACCAGTCACCCAGCGACGAGGGTCGGTCGACCTTGAGCAGAAAGTCGGCCTGCCCACCCCACAGGCCGTCAAAGAAGGTGCCCTGGTAGACAACGTCCACGCCGCTGCGCATGGCGTCCACCGTCCGCCGTTCGGCTTCGCGCCGCCCTGGGCCGTCGAAGGCGGTGGGAATCTCCACCACTGATCGACCTTCGGCCCTCAAGGCAGCCAGGTAGTCCCGCTCGTGCGCAATGCCGAGCGCGAAGATCAGGTCCAGCTCTTCGGACTCGACGGCGGGTTTGCGAAGCAGACCCTCGGCCACGGCCCGATCCAGCGTGGTGATGTGCGGACAGGCCAGATGCTTGGTGAGGTCGGTCGGACTCAGCACCAGATGCTCGTCGATCCGTTGCACGCTCGCTCCCCGGTTTGCCTCGGCCGTCCCAGGGACCCTAGCCGCCACCGGCGACATCGAGACTCGAAACGGATTGGTTTCCACGTCGAGAGCGCCCTACATCTGCACCCTCCCGGTACAAGCGCTGAGCAGGTCGCCAGTTCACATCACGAGAGGCGCGGGACGCTGCTTCCGCGACGGACACGACCGTGAAGCCGATCCCCACCACGTAGGGAACCGGGACCACCACCAGGGACGCCTCCCACACCGCGAGCAGCCACAGCGTTCCCTCCTCGTCGACTTCCAGACCGGTCAGCAGCACGGGGGTCTCGCGGATCGGCCCGGTCGCCACCGGCTGCCAGCGCAGATGCACCTCCTGCGCCCGCCGCGGCAGCAGGAGGGCCTTCAGCTGGAAGCCAAAGCGCGGGCCGCCCCTGGGGACGACGTGCGTGCGGCTGCCCCGGAGCTGGGCTCGCCCGTGCTGCACCGCCGCCGTCGCCGCGGCTGCGGTGTCTGGCCGCATCTGGCCGAACTCGCTGACCACCATGCGTGGCCGGGGTGAGGGCAGCCCTGGTGTCGGTGCGGGCCCTCGACGCTCGAACACCACCGCGGGCGGGCAGGCGAGCAGGTCGCGCCAGGTGCGGAACCACTGCGCAGGAGGTAGGCCCAGGTGGCCGCGGGCGGCCATGAGCGCGAGGTCGGCGGTGTCCCGATCGGCATCGCCATCCCACAACCGGGTCGCTAACAGGGGCGCGCCACCCCAGTGCGGCAGGGACAGTGGTTGCTCCGTCATGCCCAGGTGGCGCCCCCAGGACCGCAGGTCCTGGTCCACGGCCAGCCGCACCAGCTCCTCGGCCACGCAGGTCGCGGGCAGCTGCAGCCCGGCGGACAGCTCGACGTCCAGCTCCACCGCCTTGCCCCGGAGTCCACGGACGGTGGAAAGGCTGACTGTCGCCGCGGCCCATTGCGGCAAGTGCGCCCCGGTCCACGCTCCGAACGGCCCCCGCAGGAGGGAGGGCAGCCCGGCCTCCTCGTCCAGTTCGACGACCTGGCGCACCACGCAGGTCGACAGCAGCGGCCACCACCCCTCAGCCAGGCCAGCATGTTCGGCCAGACCGGATCGCGAGGGCGCCCTGCGGGGTCGCGGGTACCGGCCGGTGTGGGCGCCGGCCACGACGGGCCAGTCCGCCTGCCCCAACCGGGGCAGGTCGCGCAGCCGCGCCAGTCGCGCATCTGCCCAGGTGCCCAGCTCCGCCGGCATCTCAGCCTTCATGTCCGTCCTCCGCCCGGTCAGAGTCCCAAGCATCGTGCCGCTGGGCCGGGCGGGGAACCGGGGGCTGAGGCCGGTCCAGTCGGGGTGCGGGCCTGCTGGACGATCCGCCCCGGCCGGGGACAGCCACCCGCTGGCTGTGCTGTCGTTCAGGAATGTCATCCGTCGGCGCAGGGAGGCTCAGATCAGGGGGAATGCCGCACGCGCCGACGCCCGCACCGTCGGCTCCATGCCCACCCGCAAGCGACGCCTGGACCGGCGTAATCTCCTGCCCCGCGACTACCTCGCCGACCCGTTCATCTTCGGCCACCGGCTTGGCGTCACAACCGTCCTGCCCCCGGGCGGGGACCCCGTCTCGCAGGCCGTCGCCCTGGTCCAACACCACGTCGCTGTCCTGGTGCGCCAGGAGCAGCAGCTCGAGCGCTTCACCGCGCGGCGCACCACCGCCCGGTTCGGGTTCTCCAAGCAGTACTGGAGCCTGTGTCTGCTCGGCTACGAGTGGATGGGCGAGACCGTGCTGGCAGCGGCAGTGTCCGTTGCTCTCCACACACAGTGACACCTCACCGACGTGGCGGGGACAGCCACCAGGTGCACGGCCATGGGGCGCCCGTTAGCGCCCCAGGCGTGGCTCGCCCCGCCAGAAGATGAGGCCTTGGCCCGATTCGCGCTGGTCGGCTTCCTCACGCACCACGTCATCGCCACGGTCCTGCACCGCAGGCTGGGGTGCCCAGCGGCCACGATCGAGGTCACCGTGGCTGAGGTGCTGGCCGACGCGCAACGTCTCCTGCAGCCGCCAACCGTGGAAGCACGGGCCCACCGCCAGGTCCTCTGCGCGGCCGTCCTCACCTACTTCCGCGGGCTGCTGCCGCCGCCGTCGTGGTCGGTGCTCGCTGCCGAACCCCTTGTCGGACGGGCGCGCCCGGACGTCCTTTGGCGTGCTCCATCTGGTCAGATCCTGATCGACGAGATCAAGACCGGCCGCCTCGGCACCACGCTGGCCGGTACGACAGAGCAGGCCCTGCGGTACCTGGACGCCGGCACCGCCGCGTACGGGCCAGCGCTGCTCGGCGTGCGAGTGCTCGCCACCGCCGAGCCGGCAACTTCGTGGATGCTGATGTCCGACCGCACGCGTCGACCGCTGGCCGCCACCCGGTACCTGGCGGGCGGCCCACGGCGCGCCCGCCGCCGGGCCCCGACGCGGACGCCTGTCGATGCCATTGGCTACCAGCCCCGACCCCCGCCAGTAGGCAACACCTGACGTCTGGCAAGGGCCCTATGCAGTGATTGCGTTCGGCTTCGCGCGCCTGACGGTGCGCGGGCATGGACATCCTCGACGACGAAACCCTCGCCCGACACCGGGACATGGGCGCGACGTGCCACCGCATCATCGCCACCCTGGCCGCGCGAACCCGCGAACCCGACATCCGCACGATCCTGGACGCGGTCGACCAGGCCCTGCCGCACCTGCACCCGCACGAAGCCAGGGCACACCGGCAGAACCTCGCCGGCGCCGTGAAGACCTACTTCACCCGGCTGCTCCCCCCGCCGCAGTGGCGCTTCCACGGCGCCGAGCTCCACCTCGGCCGCGGGCGGATCGACCTGCTCTGGCGCGCCCCGCACGGCGCGCTCCTGATCGACGAGCTCAAGACCGGCCACGCCGGCCTGTTCGCCAGCAGCGCCAACCTCACCCAGGCGCGCCGCTACCTGCACGACGGGCGAGGCCGGTACGGCCGCTACCTGAGCGGGCTGCGCCTGCTCTCGCTCAGCCACCCCGCCCAGTCCGTCTTCCTGCCCGACCCCTACGCCGAGCCCACCCCGCTGGCCGCGACCGCCCACCTGATCTGAAAGTCGAGAACCAGACCATGCCAAACAAGGCCAAGATCCACCGCACCGGCCGCGACCGCGCGGTCGCCGACCTGGTCCAGTTCCGAGCGGACGTCGGCACGCTGAACCGTGGCATCTACCAGATGGCCGCCGACAGCTGCGGCTACTCGGTGCGTCAGCTCCAGCGCCAGATCGCCAAGCTCGACCGCCCGGAGGCGGACTCGGCCGAGGAGTTCACCGTCGATGAGGACATCATCGAGACCGTCTTCCTGACATGCGGAAACATCAGCGGCGCCCACCGTCGCCTCCGCGAGAGCGGCAAAGCGGTGCCCAGCCTCAGCACCTTCCGGCGCCGCGTCCTGGACACCATGGGCGGCACCAAGATGGCCTACGCCAAGAACGCCTCCACTCAGGCCAGGCTCAGCCGCGTCCACCTCAAGCGCACCCGGGAGTCGCGCGGCTACAGCTACCTGCTCGACCACACCGAGCTGCCCATCTTCGCCGTTCCCGAGGGAACCCGCACCGCCCAGCGCCCCTGGCTGACCGCGGTGATGGACGCCGAAACCCGGTACATCCTCAGCTGGGTCCTCACCTTCGGCACCCCCACCTCCGAGGAGATCCGTGCCGCGCTCATGTCCGCGTTCACCATCCGCCCCGCAGCCGACGGCCAAACACCAGTAGGCGGACTGCCCGAACGCGCCCTGTGGGACCGCGGGTTGGACTTCCTCTCAGACCTGATCACCGAATCCTGCCTGCGGCTCAGCGTCACCCCCGTGGCGCTGCCGGCCTACTCACCGCACCTCAAGGGATCCCTGGAACGGTTCTGGCGCTTCCTCAAGAGCGACGCCCTGGCCCCCCTGCCCGGCTACATCGACGCCGGACGAGACCTCCGCGGCAACTTCCTCCTCGCCGCCAAAGCCCTGGACCAGCAGGGCCTGGTCAACGAGCTGCGCGACTGGATCGACCGCTACAACGGCCACCACACGGTAAGCACCCTCGGCTGCACCCCGCTGCAAGCCTGGCGCAACGACCACACCCCGCTGCGCAGCGTCCCGGCCGACCAGCTCTGGCACGACTTCCTCATCAGCAAGACCCACAAGGTCGGCAAGGCCGGCGTCCGATTCAAGAAGACCGACTACGTCGCACCCAACGGCGAACTGGACAAGGTCTTCGGGCGCCTAGTCGAGGTGCGCCACCTGCCCCACGACCACAGCTTCATCGAGGTCTTCCACGACGGCACCCACCTGGCCACCTGCTTCCCGGCGGAGGCCCTGCGCCCCGACGACCAGATCGCCTTCCTGGCGGCCCGCCACAAGGCCGAGACCGCGGCCCGCGCCACGTTCCGCACCGCGAACCGGCTCCGCGGCAACCGCCCGGACGCCAGCCCCCTGACCAAGCTCTCCGAGCACGGCCAGCCCACCCGCTACGAGGTCCTGGGTCCCGACTTCGACCTGCGCCAAGACGGCCAGAAGGCCCTCGACGCCCTCGCGAACCTGCCCGACCAGCCGCAGGGAGCACTGTGGTGAACCACCTCATGCTCCGCGGGCTGGAGGACGAAGCCCACACCGTCCGCACCCCCGCCTTCACCGACATCACCACCCAGCTCGCGTTCGCTAAGACCTTCCACGGCACGATGGTCGTCGCCGGCGAGCACGGCACCGGCAAGCGGTTCGCGCTGATGACCTGCCTGGGCGAACAGGACCTGCCGTTCCACCTCGTCACCATGCCGCCCGCCGTCTCGGCCAAGGACATGGTCCGGCTTCTCTACGAAGCCGTTCACGACGAGGATGACGTCTTCGCCCTGCGCGACATGCAGGACGAGCTCATCGAAACGCTCTCCGGCACGCCCAGGATCATCGTCATCGACGGCGCCGAGCAGCTCACCGCAGCCGCCGCGGAACAGCTGCACTACCTGCACCGGCGCGTCACCGCCACCTGGACGCTCGTCCTGCTCGGGGGTCCCGACACCGCCCGCACCGTCGCCACCAGCGCCGGGCTGCGCGGGGAGGTGATCGCGGCGGTCGAGATGCGTCCTCTCACCGGTTCCGAGATTCGCTCGGCGGTCCGGGCGATGCACCAGCTTTTCCTTATCCCGGACCAGCTGTTCGAAGCCATCGACAAGCAGGTCTGCAAGGGGATGCTGAAGAACTGGGCCTGCTTCCTCCGGGCCGCGCTCTACCTGCAGCGACTCGCCGTGGAGCGCGGCGAGGATCCCCCGTTCCTGGACCCCCAGCTCGCCCGCGCCGTCGTCCAACTCATGCCCACCCTCAAGACCAGTAAGAGACGCTGACATGCCCACCCACCAGGTCGACACAACCAACCTCCCCATTCAGGTGCCGCACCAGCCCGCCGCAGCGGGAAGCGCGATCTGGGTCGAGCTCCGCCCTGACCTCAAGCGCAGCGCCGTCATCGCCGGGGACATCCTCGCCGCCCTGGGCAAGCGCCGTGACGTCGCCGGCATCGGCCGCAACGAAAACGAGGACCTCGCGCTGTCGGTCGCTTGGATGCGCGCCTACGACGTCACCGCCCTGGTCGCCACGGAGGCCCAGCGACTCAGCCCGTTGTGCCTACGCCAGCTCGTTCGTCTGGCCAAGGAGGCGCAGGTGCCGCTGTGGCTGCTGCACCGCGCACCTCGGACTGACGCCTTCCTCCACTCCCTCGACCGGCTTCTCGTGCACCCGCGTCCGCTGGACGAGGTACCCCAGCCGCGGCCCCGCACACCCATCACGGCGAGCAGGCCGACACTCAATGTCACTCTCCCGGCGGCCGGTTTTCATCAGTTCCGCACGGCTTGCCAGATCACCCTCGCCCCCAAGGCCCACGACCGGGTCACCCTCCGCCACGCCTCCACCGCCGTGCGCTGCCATGAGGTACTCCAGCGCGACGGCGCCACCACCGACGTCATCGCCCGGCTTGCCGAGGGGATCCTGCGTACCGCACCGGCTGACGACCTACTTGTCACCGACATCCGCGCCCTTCAACTCGCCGCCTGGCACAACGATGTGTACCTCAAGAGCGACATCCCGCAGCTGCTGGCCAGCCCTGAGCGACAGCTAACCGACCCGGTCACCGTCGACGAAGCGCTCGTGGCCTATCGCCAGCCCCATCGGGCTGTCGCGGTGACCCTGGCCATGCACCAAGTCGGTGTGCACGACATCGTCGCCCTCCAACTGGGTCACGCAGCCGCCGACGGCTCCACCATCACGCTGTCGCAAGGGCGAAAAGTCACCATGCCCGAGCACAGCGCCCGGGCCCTGCGCGCCCTCCTCCGAACCCGCTCAATGCCAGGGGTCGCCGACGAGGCCCCGCTCCTCAACGTGCCGGAGCGGGCGATCTCGCAAGCCCTCAACGACGCGAACGCCGACCTCGATATCCGAGTGCACGGACGACGCGCCGAACGCCACATCCACCCCGGCCGCTGGCTCAAGAAGCTCGGACTCACGCCCCTTCCCATGTCATGATCAACGCCATCGCCCTCAGCCAGATCCGCACCCAACGCGGCCTTTCGCAGCGCAAGTTCGCCCGCCTCGTGGGCCTGAACTATCAGGTCATTCGACGCCTCGAGCTGGGCGGGGACGACGGCAACCTCACCCTCCGCGAGTTCGCACGAATCTGCATGGCCCTCGACGCTGACCCGGCAGACCTGATGAACGCGAGGAAACGTTCCATCTTCGATGGGCCACCTGCTGCCACGGGGCCAGAGGAAATGGACCTAAGCCAGGCACGTCTCCTGCGACGCATACAGGAAGGCTGCGACATCCGCAGCAGCATCAGCTCTCAGGACCGCCAAACCATTCTGCCCCAGCTCATGAAGCTCGGATTGGTGCAGACAAGCGCCGGCGGCAGGCTGCACCTTAGCTCTGAGAGCTCTTTGAACCTGGGCCATCCAGAGGGTTTGGCCTCATGATTTCTTGTGCGACATTGCTGACCGGCTGAGTGACGCAACCTCCTCCCGTCAGGCTGAGGCCACCGACCAGACCCATGGCTACGCAGACCGGCTCCAAGCCGGCCTTGAACATGTGCGTCTCACTCAATGAGAACCAGGTCGTCGCCTTCAGCACCGTCGAGGATCCCGTCGGCAGCCTCCACGTTGTTCACTACCGCATACTTGAGATCCGTGAGCTTGATTTCCGCGCGCACGCGGTCGAAGTGCCGTCGCGCTGCAAGGATCTTGCCACGCTCGGCCGGTCGAAGAAGCTGCAGGTCAGTCGTGCTCTTGGTCTCGAAGACGATGTACTGACTGCCGTCGGGGCGCTCCGCCAAAACGGCCCAGTCGGGGTTGTAGTCACCGAGTGGCGTCGGGATAACGAACGCGGCGGGGAGCTTCACGAAGGTCTTGACCTCATCCCGGCGCCGCATAAGCATCGCGAACTCCTTCTCCACAGCAGAGTCAACGACCAAGTACTTGTACGGCGATTTCTTCGCGAACGAGATGGGCTCGTTGTCGTCATCCGAGACGATGTTCCCGCCGCTGCCCGCGTAGCCCGACAGGTCGGCTTCCTCGAGCAGGGACAGCGGATAGCGCCGGTCACGTTCGGGGCGCCCCGCATCGACCAGTTCGTACTGGAGGCCCTTGATGAGGAAGCGAGCCTTCGTAGCATTCAGCACGGTCGTCACGCGGTCGACGTAGACCTGCGGGTTCACTTTGAACTGGTGCAGGGTTCCCGACGTGGTGAGGACGTGGGCGATCGTGGCTCGAGTCAGCTGAGTCCGATCAGCCAGGACGGAGAGGATGTCCGGAAGATTCTGGCTGTCCTCATAAACAACGTCCGCCCGCCGCGCATGGCTGGTCTCGGCGGACACCCCGCCCTGGTCGATGCGATCCACAACATGGGTGAGCCACTCGCCCTTCCGCTTCGGCACGGGAACCATGTCGCGCAACGCCTTCACCATCTCAGCGCGCAAAGCGTCCTCATCGACCGAGACTCGGAATTCGGTCCGGTGCTGTATGTGGTCCCACAAGGCTCGGAACTCCGGGCTCTCCAGCCGCTCGTGCACCATCGGAACCGAAAGCCGTGAGCCGGCCTTCTTGATGTCGATCGGCTTGGCGAGGCGCTTGATGAGCCGGCGCACCTCGAACTGAGCGCGTTCGTCCGCAACGACGCCTACCACAAGCTGGCGCAGCGCTTCAGCGTCCTGCTGGACAGCGTCGCGGAGGCTGTCTTGCACCTTGCCCCGGTCGTCGATATAGCCGGCCTTCAGCAGTGCAACGAAGAGACTGCGGCCTGACTCGTCGCCGACCGGCTTAGCAACGGTCTCTCCCACGGGCTTGTAGATCAGCCGGGCGAAACCGTCGACGGTGACGACGCCGAACTCGATGCCGAGGTCCTCCGCCAGTTCGCGCTGCAATTGCTCAGCGAACTCTTCGTACGACTCGTTCGCTATCACGGTGAGCCGGTTTACGTCGAAGCCGCGTACACGGTTGCCGTCGCCGTCGACGCAGAGACGTAGACCGCGGCCGATGCTCTGGCGGCGCCAACGCTCAGATCCCATGTTCCGAAGCACACAGATCTGGAAGACGTTGGGATTGTCCCAGCCTTCTTGAAGTGCCGAGTGGCTGAAGATGAACCGGATCGGGGTGCCGGGGGTCGTCAGGCCGACCTTGTCCTTCATGATCTGCTCATACGCGAGGCCGGCTTGCTGCCGGCCCTTGTCGGTCGTCTCCTTCGTGTCGACGAGCCGTTCGACGCCTCCCCGGCCGCGGTCGACTGAGAAGTAACCCTGGTGGGCTTCGGCCGCGATTGCCTCGGCGGGCCGGTTGCCGAGGAGCCTTGTGAACTCGGGCTCGGAGGCAATCTTGGCGTATTCCTCCTCGAAGATCCGCGCGTACTCGCCCGGCTGAGCTTCACCGTTGTCGTCGTAGACGCGATACATCGCCACCGAGTCCACGAAGAAAAGGCTAAGCACCTTGATCCTGCGGCCGTGGAATGCGAACTCGTCTTCTTTGCGAAGATGCTGGCGGATCGTCTGGGCGATCATCTGCCGTGCACGCTCGGCCAGGCCGACCTCCGCACCGATCGCCTCGCCGATCCTCACCTCGCTGTAGTCGGTAAACCGAACGTGCTCCGCGCCTGGCACGACGCTGATGCTGTCGACCATCAGGTCGCGGTACAGATCGCGATCCGTGTGGTCACCGAGGTTTTCCCCGATGTGGACCGTGACGGCCTTGCGTTTGATGCCGCTACCGGTCTCGGCGTCGAGCTCGAGCCGTGCTGTGAAGTTGGCACCAGTGCGCTTCGTGCTGAGCAGTCGGACGTACGGCGTCGTGCCGCTGGCCTCGGTCACGAGGTCGTCAACCTCGATCTGCTTGACGAGTTGCTTCTCGTAGGCGCCGATGGCATCGAGCCGGTAGACGAGATTGCCCTTGTCGAACTTGGGGTGGGTGGCCGAGTAGCGAATGGTGGCCGCGGGATTCATGCCCTCGACCGCAAGCCGGCCGGCCCCCTTCTTCTTGCGAGGGTTGCCGTCATCGCCGTAGACGCTCTGCGGTTCATCCACGATGACGATCGGATTCGTGGCGCGCACGAGGTCCATCGGCACCTCAAGGTCTAGGTCCTCGGATGGCCTGTTGATCTTGGCCGTTGCTTTGTTCATCGCCGCGATGGTGATGATCATGATCTCAATCCCGGACGACGTGGCAAACGATCGGAGCCGGGAGACGTTGTCGCCTGAGTACTGGAAGCACTGCATCGGAGGATTGCCGTAGAGGGCACCGAAGTGCTCCCGCAGCATGTCGATCGATGTAGAAACGCCCTCGTTGATTGCCACGGACGGCACGACGATGACGAACTTGGTGAAGCCGTACATCGCGTTGAGCTCGTAGATCGAGCGCAGGTAGACATAGGTCTTCCCCGTGCCTGTCTCCATCTCGACGGTGAAGTTCATCGAGTCCAGCTTGGGTTCTGGCGGGAGGCCAATGTGGTCCTGGGCGGCGTGTAGATTTCCAAGGATCGTTTCGGGAGCAAGGCGCAGACGGTTGCCATAGCCCTGGGTGGAGATCCCGAGCTGTTCGCCCGATGCCTCGAACAGTCCCTCGCTCAGTGCCGCGTGCGCCTGGACGGTGAACTGGGAAGTCAGCGATTCCTGCCCCTTGAAGAGGCCCGTGACTGCATCGATCGCGTCACGCTGGTAGTCAAGATCCGCCTCGAAGGTGAACTTCACGTCAGATGCTCCGCAACGTCTTGATGCCGGCCTGCTGCAGAGCGGCCGCGAGGTTCAGTTTGGCCGACGAGTCCTTGAACCCGGTGTCTCGAACGACGACCGTTATGTCGGAGTCGACTGGCTCAAGGTCTCGCCAGGCGACGATCGCGCCGGCGATCTCATCTGCCGTCTCGACTGTGACGTCAGTTCCGAAGAACGCGTAGAGGGTTCCGGCGAGGCTGTAGAGCGTGTTGCCGGCTACCTCGCGAGTCGCCACAGGGGTGACGAGGTCAATCCCCAGACGCAGCATCATCTCGACCAGCAGGTCGTAGCTGGTGCGTCCCTTTGCCAGGTTGTCCACGGCCGCCAGCAGGTCGAGCTCCCCGGTACCGTCCCAGGGCTTCACGTTGCTCTCGGCGAGACGGTACGAGCGGAATCCCGTGTCTATTGCAGGCTTTTCCGCGTCGCGATGCCCGCCTATCTGTTTGCCCGCGCGCCGGAGACGCTCACGAGTGATGTCCGCGATCGACTCGTAGCCATTTTGCGCAATCGACTCATTCAACTGCACCAGGATGAACCGCCTGTTCCCACCATCTGCTGCGTTCAGCTCCATGACGGCGTGCCCTGTCGAGCCAGAGCCTGCAAAGAAGTCCAGCACAACAGCATCAGGATCCGACTGAGTAACCAGATCGATCCACCGCGCTAGCACTCCGACATCCTTCGGAAAGTCGAACACTTTGCCACCGAGAAGGCGCTCGAGAGCCTGCGAAGCAGATCGACGCGGCTGTTCGAAGACGGACAGCGCCACTTCTTGTTCCTGCTCATCCAAATAGCGCTTGAAGTACGCCAATGTAGTGTGGTCGGGGCCGAAGAGAATACGGCCGGACGCCAATTGCTCGTCCATCGTCTCCCGGGAGTAGACCCATCCATTCGGGTGCCTTCTCACAGGCTGTCCAGTCTTCGGATGGAGAAGGTCGTACTGCAGATTCGGCCGCGGGTTCGGCGAGCGGAGATCGCTGCGCATGTACACGCGACCTTGGTCATCGATGAGGTTGTAGTTGGTGATCGCCGCCGTGAACCGTCCCCGCTGACCCGCGAACCACTCCTTCAAGAGCAGCGTTGCAGCCTCAGCACTATGCCCAGATTCTTCCCAAGCGTCGCTAGCTGCACGAAAGACCTCATCAATGCCTTCCTTTCGCACTCTCCAACGCGTATTCAGGGAGGTGAGCAGGCCCTCATTCTTTGCATATACCAGCATGTAGTCATGGCTGTCCGAGATGTAGCGGGAGTCATTCTTCTTTACGCCCTGCCAGATAACGTTCGCGATGAAGTTCTCGGCGCCGAAAACCCGGTCAAGCAATAGCTTCAAGCGAGCATGTTCGGTGTCATCGATCGCGACGATGATGACGCCCGATTCTTTGAGCAGGTGGTGAGCGACGAGAAGACGCGGATACATCATCGAGAGCCACTTGGAGTGCCGCGCAGCGCCAGTCTTCCGCTCGTCGGCGCGGTCTGACCCTGCGCCCGTCTGGAGCGCTCCTTCCTCGTCGCGAAGCCCGGCGTCGGCCTCGTGCTCGGCTTGGGTGGCGGCGCGCTTGTCGTCGTACACAAAGTCGTTGCCCGTGTTGTAGGGCGGGTCGATGTATATGACGTCAACGGAGTTCGTGTACGCGCGGCGCATGAGACGCAGCACCTCGAGGTTGTCCCCCTCGATCACGATGTTTCGTGTGTTGTCCCAATCGACCGACTCCTCGGGCCCTGGAAGCAGCGTCATCGTGGCGGGCAGTGCCGACAGCCGTCGGGCGGCGGCCATCCCGGGCCAGCGCAGCCCGAATCCTTCCGCGCCACCTGGGGCTGCGTCCCCGCCGAGGACGTCGCGCAAGACATCGAGATCTACCGTGCCGTCGACCACTGCATCCGGGAATAGGCGCGCCAGCTCGGCGACGTTGCCATGTGCCTCCCCCGGGCCGTCGAGTTCGTTGATTGGAGCGAAGTCGTCAGTCACGAGATCTGCTTTCTAGCGGTCGATCGGTCGGGGGTGGCGGTCAGTACGACGGGTCGGACTGTAGAGGGAACCGGCGACAGTCTCGATCTGCTGCCTGAGGTCCCTCGCTCGGGTGTTGAGATCGATACGTCGGGCTTGGCTCTTTTCCCGCTGGGCGTCTCGGACGACACCTTGCAGTTCGCTCTGTAGGGAGGCGAGCCGGCCGCGGAGATCAAGCGCGTCCTCGACGCTCAGGGATGTGGATGCCGGCTGGCCGTCGGCGGCAGCTACGCGGACCATATCTCGGTAGAAGGTCCAGAGATCGCTGCGGTTCAGTTGGTCGAGTCTCAGCGCCCCAGGGGCGACGCTGCGCAACGGGACTACGACACTGCGGTCGACGACGGACGTCGCGCGATCCGGATCGCCAAGGTTGAGGTGGGTCAGAGCCAGCGACAGCAGCTCCCCGTCGCGAGGCGACGTGAGGAAGAGGATCAGCGGGCGCGGCATGCTCCGATGGAGCAGCTCGACCAGTCTGGACACGTCCCCTGCGGATGCGGATTCGGAGAGATCGACGTGGAAGACGGCGATGTCATCGACGCGCCGCTGACCGTCGGCATGGGCCGGAATCTTCACGTTCTCAGCGCGGAGAACGGCTTCGACTGAGGCCCCCGCGACGGCGCGCGTGATCAGAGCAGCATCGGTCGTCTGCGAAGCCGCCTGATCAATCAAGGTCTTCTTGTGGATCCGTCCGGGTTGGTGCGCGATGGCCGGTAGCCCCAGGACGACCTTGGGCGCGAACGCCAGTTCCTCATGGTTGCTGTTCACGGAACCAGCGCCACCCAGGCGACAAGATCGACGGTGGTGAGCCCGCCCGACTGCGCCTCCACGCCGTACGTCGATGCACCGGCGGAGAAGAGGGATGCGACGGCGCTCTCCTTGGCCTTCCCGCTTGCAGCTCGCACCGCGGTGTCGAGGAGATCTCGATAGTGCCCCATGTCGCGTCCCTTGCGGGTCGCGGCGTTGAACGCGGCCAGCGCGTCGGTGTCCGGCTCCGTCTGACCGAGGGCATGATGCCGCAGCACATCGAGGGCGAGCTTCGGCTGCTCGATTGGGTGCGCAATCTCGCCGTTATCGGTGACGTAGACGAGAAGATATGGCGCCAACGGATAGTCAGCCGGTACCGCACCAACCCCATCCCTGGCTTTGAAGAGGTAGATCGCTCCCGCGGAGAGCCCCTCCTCGGAAAGGGTGCCGTCGAACCGGCTGACGGCGAAAAGCGCGAGCGGCCAGCGGTCGATCTCCTCAAGTTCGCAGGCGGGTCGGGCGGCCGCGTCCATACGGAAGTCTGACAGCGTCAGATCGGTGATGCTCAGCCCACCCGCCAGATCTTCCATAGTCGGAGCGGCTACGCGCATCTGCTCGAGCTGGCGCCGCCGATACTCGAGATCGTTCATGGCGGCAGCGTCGCTGGAGTCGAGGACGTTCTCTTCGCCTGTCGCCGAGACGTCGAGAAGTGTCATCCGACTGGATACGCGCTTCTCCAGGTTGATGTACGACTCCAAGTCGATGTTGGGCCAAAAGTTCACCAGGTGAACCGTCGCGTTCGTCGAGCCGAGGCGGTCCACGCGCCCGAACCGCTGCACGATGCGGACGGGGTTCCAATGGATGTCGTAGTTGACGACTGTGTCGCAGTCCTGGAGGTTCTGGCCCTCGGAGATGGTGTCCGTTGCGATGACGACGTCGATCTGGGGACCGTCCAGGTCGCCGCCCTTGGAGCGTGGAGAGAACGCGGCCAGGACCTCATGCATGCCGCTTCGCGCGAGCGCCGCTGTCGTCTTCGTCGTGTCGCCCGTGATCAGGGCGACGTGTAGCCCGAGATCAGCCACCGCCCACTCAGCAACGTTCGCATAGAGATACTCGGCGGTATCGGAGTAGGCTGTGAAGATCAGGGCCTTGCGGTTGTCTCCGTTGCTCGGGTTCTTGGCCTTCTCAACGAGAAGACCCTTGAGATCGGCAAGCTTCGCATCCCGTAGCACATCGACAGCCGAGACCTCGGCGAGAATCTCCCGCAGCGTGTCGCGGTCCTCGACAAGGTCCTGCCGCCAGCGGACCCGGTCGACATCCGCCAGGAAAACCCGCACCTTCCCCCCGACGACGTCCTCCAGCTCCTGGTCATCCATGTCGATGTCGGAGAGGTCGCTAAAGCTGTTGATCGAGAGGCCCACGGCATCACGTGCCTCGAAGTCATCGATCCGCGCGATAGCCGCGTCAACCTTGTGAAGGATCTTGTCGACCGTCAGCGTCAACGAATGCACCGAAGACTCGAGCCTCTTCAGAAGTCCCATCCGCATCAAGTGGACGATGTTGTTCTCGCGATCGGTCTGGCGCCAGACCCGAGACCCACCGGTGCGTAGGTGGTGGTCGTACAGGTCCGCGTATTTCTTCTTCGCCTTCTCCAACACGTAGGAGGTCGGCTTGTACGCGGCGAGGTTGAGCATGAGGATCGCCGAATTGAGGTCGGCCAGCGGCATAAGCTTGTCAGCTGCGTCGATCGGCGGCGCTAGGTTGACGGGCGCCACTCGCTCGGGAAAGCGGCCGACGTCCGCGGTGCCGTAGTACTTCTCGATGTGCTTGCGCGACCGGGCAATCGTGATGAGGTCGAGCAAGCGAATGTAGTCCATACCCAAGGCACCGAGCAGTGCGTCAGTGGTGCGCTGCTCGTCGGCGCTGTTCTGCCATATGGTGAAGCGTGCCTGAGCCTTGCGCAACGTACCTTCGATGCTCTTGATCCCGCTGTCAGTCAGAGCCGTGTCGTCGCCCTCGGTCGCGAAAAGCACCTGATTCTTGAGGTCAGCCAGTCGAGTGTTGACCGGGGTCGCGCTCAGCATCAGAACCTTGGTCTTCACACCCGCCTTGAACACTTGGTTCATGAGGCGCTCGTAACGGGTCGTGCGCTCCTCGACCTGGGGGTTGTTGCGGAAGTTGTGAGACTCATCGATAACGACAAGGTCGTAGTTGCCCCAGTTGACATGCGCGAGGTCGATGTCGCCCGACATGCCGTTCTCACGACTGAGGTCGGTGTGGTTGAGAACGTCGTAGTTGAAGCGGTCTGCAACCAATGGGTTCCGCGCATCGTTGGCTCGGTACAGCGTCCAGTTTTCCCGGAGGCGCTTCGGGGCAAGCACGAGTACGCGGTCGTTGCGGAGTTCGTAGTACTTGATCACCGCGAGCGCTTCAAATGTCTTTCCCAGGCCGACACTGTCGGCAAGGATGCAGCCATTGTGGCGGTCGAGCTTCTCGATTGCTCCAAGTACTCCATCGCGTTGGAACTTGTAGAGCTTCGACCACACTGTCGTGTTGAAAAACCCCGTCCGTCCGCGATCGGCAGTCTCCTTGCCTGCTTCATCGACGAAGTCCCTGAAGAGCGAGGTCAGGATCCGAAGGTAGGCAGACTCCGGCGCATTGTCTCGGGCCAATGTCTGCGCTGCATCAAGAAGCGCGCCCTGCGAGGACCGCGATGACGTCGGCTCATGCCAGATTCGATCGAAGTTGATCGCGAGCTCTTCTACCTGTCCTTCGTCGCTGATCTCACGCGGGAAGAGAAGCGATGACGACGCGACGAGGCCGAGGCTCTCGGCTTCAAAGCCCGCTCCGAGCACTGCGTAAGGTTTCGCCGCTTCGATAACGGTCCAGGTGTCACGGCTGCGGCGGCTGAGACTGCGGGTTTCGAGATGTTGCTCCGCCCACGCAAGGAACTCGCGGGCGATCCGGTGCTGGTCTAGGTGTGCCCGAAGGACGTGCTCCTCGCCCAAGCCGTTTAGCGGAAGCTCGTCAATGGACCCGTCTCGCAGCAGCAGGCGCACAGGAACACCGGCCAGCTCCTTGCGGAGCGCCTCGAACACGAAGATGGAGAAGGACTCCGAAAGGACGTCCATCCGCCGCGCGTCGGCGAGTTGTCGACGCAGCCGATCGATGAGTGGGCCGGCGTCATCGACGACCATGTTGCGAGCACCCTCCTGAACTCTTGGCTCTCAGTCGACTGAGCAACCGGCAGCGACTCTACTGTTCGTGGAACCGTAGTCGCTCTCAGCCCGCGACGCAGCAAAAACAGTCGGTCTCCGCTCGACCCTTCGGTGGCTGACACTGAAGTAGCGACTCTGCCGCTGCCATCGGGGTCTCGTCTGACCGCGCAACAAGCCTTCCTCATACGCGGCTGAGGATCAGTCGGACAGGGGACTGCCGATACAGCTCCCCTGCAAACGAGGTAGGGGCGCCCCCGGAGTGCACTGGGGACGCCCCTCTCGTATGACGCAATGTCGTCTGACCAATGTCAGGACATTGCTGAACGAGTCATTGACGCTGGCGGGCAAGCCACCGTGTCAATTCCTGACCGACCACATCAGCTGCAGCCGCTGGTGGAGCCGCAGCCCTCGCAGACGTAGCAGGACCCGGCGGGGCGCATCTTCGTGCCGCAGGTCATGCAGATCGGTGCGTCGGCGGCCACGCCTTGGAACTTCTCCAGGAGCTCGGCCGAGGAGCCGACACCCTTGACCTCACGGGCGGAGGCGGCGCCGGCGCCGAACTTCACCCCCGTCGCGTCAGCCTTCGCGCCCGAGCCGGCCGACTCGATCGCCTTGGGCTTGGCCACCGGAGCCGACTGGGCGAAGGTCTCGAGCTCGCCCTCGACCTCTTCGTCGGACTCCTCCTCGACCGGCGCGGCATACGAGCCGGTCTCGAGCTGACGCGCACGCTCCTCGGCGGTGTGAATGCCCATGAACGAACGGGTCTCGAAGTCCATGTAGTCCAGCGCCAGGCGACGGAACACGTAGTCCATGATCGACTGCGCCATCCGCACGTCGGGGTCGTCGGTCAGGCCGGCGGGCTCGAAGCGCAGGTTGGTGAACTTCTCGACGAAGGTCTCCAGCGGCACGCCGTACTGCAGGCCGATCGAGACCGCGATGGAGAACGCGTCCATGACGCCGGCCAGGGTCGAGCCCTGCTTGCCGAACTTCAGGAACAGCTCACCGAGGCCGTCGTCGGGGTAGGACCCGGCGGTCAGGTAGCCCTCGGCGCCACCGACGGAGAACGAGATCGTCTGGCTCGGGCGACGCTTCGGCAGGCGCTTGCGCACCGGGCGGTACTCGATGACCTTCTCGACCTTGGTCTCACCAGCAGCAGCCTTGTCGGCAGCGGCAGCCTTGGCCGTGGAGCCACCGTCGGACAGCGGCTGGCCGACCTTGCAGTTGTCGCGGTAGACGGCCAGCGCCTTCAGGCCCATCTTCCAGCCCTGCAGGTAGACGTCCTCGATCTCCTCGACCGTGGCGGTCTCGGGCAGGTTGACCGTCTTGGAGATGGCACCGGACAGGAACGGCTGGGTCGCCGCCATCATCCGCACGTGGCCCATCGGGGAGATGGCGCGCGCGCCCATGGCGGTGTCGAAGACCTCGTAGTGCTCGGTCTTCAGGCCCGGGGCGTCGATGACGTGGCCCTTGTCGGCGATGTACTCGACGATCGCCTCGATCTGCTCCTGCTGGTAGCCCAGCTTCTTCAGCGCGCGCGGGATGGTCAGGTTGACGATCTGCATCGAGCCGCCGCCGACGAGCTTCTTGAACTTGACCAGCGAGAAGTCCGGCTCGATGCCGGTCGTGTCGCAGTCCATCATGAAGCCGATGGTGCCGGTGGGGGCGAGCACCGACGCCTGGGCGTTGCGGTAGCCGTTCTTCTCACCGAGCTTGACGACCTCGTCCCACGCCTTCGTCGCGAGGCGGTGGATGTCGCCATCCATCGTGTCGAGGGTGCGGATCTGGTCGTTGGCCGCCTGGTGCTTGCGCATGACGCGCTTGTGCGCGTCCGCGTTGCGGGCGTAGCCGGCATACGGGCCGACCACGGCAGCGATCTCGGCGGAGCGCTTGTAGGCGGCACCGGTCAGCAGCGAGGTGATCGAGGCGGCCAGGGCGCGGCCACCCTCGGAGTCATAGCCGTGGCCGGTGGCCATGAGCAGCGCGCCGAGGTTGGCGTAGCCGATGCCCAGCTGGCGGTAGTTGCGCGTGGTC
Source organism: Oryzihumus leptocrescens (assembly GCF_006716205.1). Lineage (GTDB taxonomy): Bacteria > Actinomycetota > Actinomycetes > Actinomycetales > Dermatophilaceae > Oryzihumus > Oryzihumus leptocrescens. Next base: position 2,535,341 of record NZ_VFOQ01000001.1, read on the forward strand.
TCGCCGATCGGCTCGGTCGGGAAGTCCGCGAAGCAGATCGAGATGTCCATCGCGGTGATGACCAGCTCGGCGACCTTCTGGAAGGTCACGGCGTCGAACGTGTCGTCCTCACGCAGGAACTTCAGCAGGTTCAGCGAGGCCAGGTTGCACGAGGAGTTGTCGAGCGACATGTACTCCGAGCACGGGTTGGACGCGGTGATCCGGCCGGTCTCGGGGTTGGTGTGCCAGTCGTTGATCGTGTCGTCGTACTGGATGCCCGGGTCGGCGCACTCCCACGCGGCCTTGGCGATCTTGGCGAACAGCTCACGGGCGTCGACGGTGTCGATGACCCGGCCGTCGTCACGGGCACGCAGGCCGAACTCGGTGCCCTCCTCGACCGCACGCATGAACTCGTCGTTGACGCGCACCGAGTTGTTGGCGTTCTGGTACTGCACGGACACGATGTCCTTGCCGCCCAGGTCCATGTCGAAGCCGGCGTCGCGCAGCGCGCGGATCTTGTCCTCCTCGCGCGCCTTGGTCTCGACGAACTCCTCGATGTCGGGGTGGTCCACGTCGAGCACGACCATCTTGGCCGCACGACGGGTCGCGCCACCGGACTTGATCGTGCCGGCGGAGGCGTCGGCACCACGCATGAAGGAGACCGGGCCGGAAGCGGTGCCACCGGAGGACAGCAGCTCCTTGGAGGAGCGGATGCGGGAGAGGTTCAGGCCGGCACCGGAGCCGCCCTTGAAGATGAAGCCCTCCTCCTTGTACCAGTTGAGGATCGACTCCATCGAGTCGTCGACGGCGAGGATGAAGCAGGCGCTGACCTGCTGCGGGCTGGACGTGCCCACGTTGAACCACACCGGCGAGTTGAAGCTGAACACCTGGTGCAGCAGCGCCCAGGTCAGCTCGTGCTCGAAGAGCTCGGCGTCCTCGTCGGAGGAGAAGTAGCCGTGGTCCTTGCCGGCCTTGACGTAGGTCAGCACGACGCGGTCGATGAGCTGCTTGAGGCTCTTCTCGCGCTTGTCGGTGCCGACGGCGCCACGGAAGTACTTCGTCGTCACGATGGTGGAGGCGTTGACCGACCAGAAGTCGGGGAACTCCACGTCGCGCTGCTCGAAGATCGTCTCGCCGGTCTTCCAGTTCTGCTGGACGACGTCGCGGTGCTCCCAGGTCACCTCGTCATAGGGGTGCACACCAGGGGTGGTGAAGATCCGCTCGACCTTCACGCCCTTCTTGTTGCCCTTGCGCGCGGCTGCTCGTGCGCCAGCGGTCTCTGTCATCTGGTGTCCTCCCATGACCCCAATTGATGGATTTCAGTCTTCACCCGACCACCGACAGGTGGTGGGCCGTGCTGCTTCAGGTGCGGGGCGCGATACCGGAGCTGTCCGGCTCGTGCCCCGTGGCTTCGCGCTCGGCGCGGAGCAAGGTGATCGCCGCCTCGAAGTCCTCGAGGCTGTCGAAGGCCTGGTAGACGCTGGCGAAGCGCAGGTAGGCCACCTCGTCCAGCTCGCGCAGCGGCCCGAGGATCGCCAGCCCCACCTCGTGGGCGTCGATCTCGGCGCTGCCGGCGGCGCGGATGGTCTCCTCGACCTTCTGGGCCAGCAGGGCCAGGTCGTCCTCGGAGACCGGGCGGCCCTGACAGGCCTTGCGGACGCCGATGAGCACCTTGTGGCGGCTGAACGGCTCGCTCGCGCCGGAGCGCTTGACGACGTTCAGGCTGGCCGACTCCACGGTCGTGAACCGCTTACCGCACTCCGGGCACTGCCGGCGACGGCGGATGGCGGTGCCGTCGTCAGCCGTCCGGCTGTCGATCACCCGCGAGTCGGTGTGGCGGCAGAAGGGGCAGTGCATGTGGGCTCCTCCCCTTCTGTGTCGTGCTCGGTATGCCGTGTGCCTGGGGCCGCGGCCGGGTGTGCGGTGCGTCGTGCTCCAGCAGTCGTCCCGCCTGCTGCGTCGGCGTCCTGCTGCGGGCCCCCTGTGGACGGAGCTGGGGATTTCCCGTGGATGGTGTGTGGGAAAGCCTCGGTCGCCTGGGGACTACATGTGGACGTCTTACAGGGGTGTAACTACTAGATGTAGGGATCTTATGCCCTCGCGTGACGGACTCGTGACCGGATCGACCAGATTCGATGGACGAATTTCGTCGTCGCAGGTCAGGGCCTGCGTCAGGGACAAACCGGACACGCGTGTCCGCGGCGTGTCGCGCGTTTGTGGCCCCGGTCACAGGGTTTGGAGGGGGCGTTGGGGCCTCGGCTGACCCCCAGCTCTGGGATCTGGGGGTGGGCGTCGCGCGCGACGATCGTCGCGGCGTCTTCGGGCGGTTTTCGCGCCGAAAGTGCCGCGACGATCGTCGCGTGGGCACGTAGCTGGGGCCCACTCCCCCGCCAGGCATGCCGAGCCGCGGGCTCAGAGAGTCGTGGGGGCGGTCGTGGCGGCCGGAGCGTCGTGATCACAGCGGCCTCGCCGTCACGACCACCGTCACGACCCAGCCGAGTGCTCGCCCTGTGGATCCACGGGAGGCGAAATACGCCGATTCGGGCATGCTGGGTGACGGATCGGTGGGGGCTCCGAACTGCGGGCCGACCACCCGTGGTGTCGGTGGGTTGTGGGGAGGACACTTGGGGAACCGCACGACATGGCGTTGGGCCGTCACGCTCTCGGCGCTGGTGCTGACGACCGGCTGCGGAGGTCAGGCGAAGCCGGAGGCGTCGTCGTCACGGCCGGTGCCGACCGCAGGGACGATGACGACAGCCTCGAGCCCAGCCACCTCGCCCACACCAGCGATCGACCCGGACATGCCCGCCGCCGCCCGCGCCCACACCCCCGCCGGCGCCGAAGCCTTTGCCCGCTACTTCTTCGCGCAGTTCAACGCGTCACTTCAGCAAGCGAAGCCCGACCTGTTGGGCGGGCTCGCATCGGATGCCTGCAAGAGCTGCCAGGCATTCATTGACACTGCGGTCGAATATCGAACCAACGGCCAGCACTACTCGGGAGAGCCCTTCACCGTCGCGACCGTGGGCGCGATCGACCAACAGGGGAACGACGAGACTCGCGTGCTGGTGTCCGGCGTTCAGCACCCTGGTGCGGTGGTGGACGCGAGCGGAAAGATCGTTCAACAGACCAAGTACCAAAAGGGTCAGTTCTCCGTGCATCTGAAGTGGATCAACGGTGCGTGGGTGGCCGAGGAACTGAAGGTCGTCAAGTGAGCAGGACTTGGCTTCGCTGCTTCGCAACAGCAGTCCTCATGCCGGTGATCTTGCTTTGCTACGGGGCCTCGGCGAGGGCAGATGCCTGTTCCGGTCAGTTCCTGGACTGCGGTGCCTCCACTGGCGGCATCGAAGTGCGCCTCGGTAGGCAATCGCTGGAGAACTTAAAGTCAGGCAAGGAAGCGAGCGGGACCAAAACGAAGGTGTCCTATGAGTACGACACGGTGGTCGCCTGTGGCAGGAACCACCCGGGTCAGCCAGCTGGCGAGCCCTACTGCGCAAGTGCCGTGAACGCCTGCGCGGGGAACACCCCCGAGCAAGGGCAAGGGCCCTTGGCTGCGATCTATCGCAGAGCCGTAGGCGTTGGGGGCAAACCACAGGGGCAGTGGGAGCTCGTCGGTAACACCTGCTTCCCGGAGCTGGCGCCGCGCAGCAAGGTGCTGTCGATGGCGCAGATCATCAGCGCGTTCCGGCGTACGCCGTTCGCGAATCCGACGGTGCACATCCAGCCCGAGGGCAACACGACGCTTGTCACCCTGCCCACCTACTTCCAGGCCGCGTGGCCGGCGCAGGGATTCCAGCCCGGCGAGGTCGACACGGCTGACCCGGCGCAGATGCTGGGCCACACCGTCCGCATCCGCCCCCTCGCCGCCAGCTACACGTACACCTTCGGCGACGGGACCGGACTGGGGCCGACGTCGAGCCCCGGCGGCACCTACCCCGACGGCGATGTCACGCACACCTACGACCGGGCCGGCACCTACCCCACGCAGATCGCTGTCACCTACGGCGGGGAGTTCAGCCTCGACGGCGGCCCGTGGATCCGCATCCCCGCCACGGCGACCGTCACAGGCCCGACCCAGCCCCTGCAGGTCAAGACTGCGCACAACCGCCTGTACAACAACTGACCGCCCAGCGGCGTGCCTCGGGGGAGCTCGTGTGAGCTACCGCGAAAAGCCGGGCTCACGGCATACCGGGGCAGACGAAGGGGGCCCCGCACCCCCTGGCACGGGACCCCTGAACTGGGGCGCGGGTCAGCCGACCCGCGGGATGAGCAGGCTCTGGCCGGCGTGGACGTCGTTGGTGCTGAGGTTGTTGGCCACCTGGATCTGGACGATCCCCTGGTTGACCGGCAGCTGCGGCAGCTGGGCCTGCGCCACCTCGGACAGGGTCTGGCCGGCGGACACGGTCACGGCGTGGTCGATCGTGAGGCCCTGCACGGACGGCCCGGGGGCGAGCAGGAACGCCACCCACGCGACGACGGCGAGCACGGTCAGCGTGATCGAGAGCCGGCCGCGGCGGGTCAGGCGCACCCGTGGCGCGGGACGGCAGACCACCGCGTCACCCGTCGGCACCAGACGGAGCTGGGGGCGGGTCGAGGTGGGGGCCAGGTCCCAGGCAACTGCTGCGCTCATCGTGTCCTCCATGACTTCAAGCGGGTCGGTCGGCCATGCTGTGGAACTGTGTTCGATAGGACGTCTGTACGAGTTCTAACACGAGTGTCGGACAGGTGTCCAGAGTTTCGTCGAACAGATGTTTGAAATGCCTGTTCGACCCCACTACGCTGTGTTCACGTCAGGGAGCAAAACACCGACCTCTGACAGACCCGCTGGTATCGCCGAGCACAGCCGAGCAAGGGGACGACATGGCCGAGATCCACGAGATGCCCGACCGCGAGAAGGGCGACGGGCTGACCGCCCGGCAGCGTCGCGTCCTGGAGATCATCCGCAACTCGGTCGACCGTCGTGGCTACCCGCCCAGCCTGCGCGAGATCGGCGAGGCCGTGGGCCTGGCCAGCCCGAGCAGCGTCGCCCACCAGCTGTCCATGCTCGAGCGCAAGGGCTACCTGCGCCGCGACCCCAACCGCCCGCGCGCCATCGAGGTCGTCTCCCCCGACGCCGGCGAGAAGGACCGCGGCTACCGCGCCGGCGACGCCCGCGAGGGCACCGTCGACGCCACCGGCAGCGGCGACAGCCACCCCGACGCGTCCTACGTCCCCGTCCTCGGCCGCATCGCCGCCGGTGGCCCGATCCTGGCCGAGGAGGTCGTCGAGGACGTCTTCCCGCTGCCCAAGCAGATCGTCGGCGAGGGCCAGCTCTTCCTGCTCAAGGTGGTCGGCGACTCGATGGTCGACGCCGCGATCTGCAACGGCGACTGGGTCGTCGTGCGCCAGCAGCAGACCGCCGACAACGGCGACATCGTCGCCGCCATGCTCGACAACGAGGCGACGGTCAAGACGTTCAAGCGCAAGGACGGCCACGTCTGGCTGATGCCCCACAACGACGCCTACGACCCGATCGACGGCGACGAGGCGACCATCCTCGGCAAGGTCACCGCGGTCCTGCGCCGGGTCTGACTCCCCCACCGCTCGGATGCCGTGTGGCCGGCCCCTCGGGGCCGGCCACAGTCGTATTCAGGGTCGCCACAGCCATGCTCGGCGCCGGCCACCGCTGGCGTCCGGGCGCGGGAGCGGCTACGCCATTTGCCCGGTTCCTCCTGCCCCTGCGACGCCTAGCGTCCGAGCGTTGGGGGCGGGACAGCCCCCGCAGAGAGGTGAGCAGCATGCCCGAGTTCATGGACGTCCACACCGGGATGAAGGGGATCAGCGCGGCGGATCTCGCCGCGGCGCACCAGGCCGACCTCGACATCGAGGGCGAGGAGGGCGTGCACTTCAAGCATGCCTGGGCCGACCCTGAGAGCGGCAACGTCTACTGCCTGTCGGAGGCCCCGTCGGCCGACGCGGTCCGCAAGATCCACGAGCGGACCGGCCACCCGGCCGCCGAGATCCACCCGGTGCCGGTCCAGGCCTGACCTGCTCAGGACGGCGACGGCGCGGCATACCGGGTCAGCCCGACCCGGTGTGCCAGCTCGGTCAGCGTCGCGCCCAACGCGGCGTCGACGCGGATGGTGGCCTCACCATCCCCGCGGCTCTGACCGCGGGTCACGATCGCGACCGGTATGCCGTGCGCGGCCGCGCGACGCACGAACCGGTAGCCGCTCATCACCTGAAGCGACGAGCCGAGCACGACCAGCCCGTCGCACGCCTCGACCTCGGCGAAGCACTGGGCCACCAGGGGTTTGGGCACCGACTCCCCGAAGAACACCACGTCGGGCTTCAGCTCGTCCGAGCCGCAGACCAGGCACCGCGGCGGGTGGAAGCACGCGACGGCATCCTCGGGCAGCACGACGTCACCGTCGGGGCGAATCTCCCCCACCGCCACCTCGAAGTCGGGGTTCGCCTCGCGCAGCCGCGCGTCGAGCTCGACCCGTGGGGACCGGTCGCCGCACTGCAGGCACAGCACCCGGTCGAGGTTGCCGTGCAGCTCGAGCACGTCGCGCGCACCGGCGGACTGGTGCAGCCCGTCCACGTTCTGCGTGATGAGCGTGCGCACGTGCCCGGCATCCTGGAGCGCGGCCACCACCTCGTGCCCCCGGTTCGGCCCGGCCGCGGCGAACCGGCGCCAGCCGACGTAGCTGCGCGCCCAGTAGCGCCGGCGGTTCTCCGCCGAGGCGACGAACTCCCCGTAGGTCATCGGCGTCACGCGACGCCGGCCGTCGGGGCCGCGGTAGTCCGGGATGCCGGACTCGGTCGACAGGCCCGCGCCAGTCAGGACGACGACGTTGCCGCGGCCGACGAGGTCGGCCAGGCGGGCCAGCTCGTCGGTGTCGTCGGTCGCCAGGCTCACGTCTGCCAGTATCACGCGCCGACTCTCCGGTACGCCGTCCGGCCGGCTCCCGTGCCGCCGGCGGCTACCACCGACCGAGCAGGGCGCGCCGGGCCGACCCACGCAGCGCCCGGCGCACCACGTCGGGGTCGGCCACCCTGGGGTGCGGCGGGTCGAGCGGGGCATCGATGCGGACGGCGGAGGGGACGTACTGCCGGACCACGTGGTCGGCGACCAGGTAGCCGTGGCGCTCCAGGACGCGCTGCTCGTCCCTGGTGAACGCGTCGAGGTCGGTGCGCACGGCGTCGATGAGCTCGACCACCGGCGCCGGATAACCCTGCGGCACCACGGTGTCCAGGCCCCAGGTCGACCCGCTCATGACGTCGCGGGCGAAGCTGGCGTGCAGCCACCGCAGCCGGACCGAGGTGCCGCCGCCCGTGGCGACCCCGAGGATCCGCAGCAGCCGGCCCCAGACCGTGCGCTCCGCGCGGGCCCGGAACACCGCACCGCCGTCGCTGACCAGGACCGTGGCGTGGTTGCGCCAGACGGGTTCGAGGCCGAGGTTGTCGTAGACCCCGCCGTCGGCGAGGCGGATCTGCTCGAGGATCGCCGCGCGCTGCTCGGGCGTCTCGTGGTCGGGATGGCCGCCGGTGAGCCCGAGGTCGGCACCCGGCAGCGTCAGCGGCGCGAAGAACGGCGGGAACGCGCACGAGGCCGCGACGGCGTCGGCCAGCCGCACCGAGGACGGCGGTGCCGCGTAGCCGAGGCGGTAGTCCCCCATCCGCCCGTTGGGGCGCTGGGCGGTTGGATCGGCGAACGTCCAGTCGACGCCGTAGGCGACCTCGGTGGCGCCGAGGACGATGGCCGGGCCGCCGGTCTCGTTGTCGCGCAACGGTTTTGACCACCACGGCACGGCATCGACGTAGGCGTCGGCCAGCGCCCGGACGGCGCTGTCGGGCATGTGCCAGCGCGACGGCCAGAGCTTGGACAGCAACGCCGGCGTGCGGACGTTGCGCGCGGTCAACCGCCGCAACGGCTCGGCCACGCACTCCTCGAAGCCCTGGACGACGAGGTCGGCCCCGGCGAGCGAGGCACCGTGCTCGGCGGGCCAGACCAGCCGCGGGTCCGCCAGCAGGTTGGCCGTGATGGACCCGCCCGAGACGGCGCTGATGGTGCGCACCTGGCCGAGCACGCCGAGCTCGTTGAGCCGGCGGACCGCACCGAGGTGGAACAGGGCTGCGCGGAAGCCGCCGCCGGACAGGCACAGCCCGACACCGACCCGACGGCTGTTGGTCACCGGCGTGGCAGTGGCGGGCTGGCTGGCCTGGTCCTGCTGTGTGATCCCCACCTTGGGCATCCCACCACAGGGCGCGGACACCCGCCCGGGATGCGCGCCGCCGCGGCGCCGGGCGCCGGGCTCGTCAGGTGGTGACGGGCAACCCCGCCAGGGCGTCGGCCACGAGGGTGACGTCGCCGGTGGTGTTCCAGACGTGGAAGGCGATCCGCACGCGCCCGGCCCGGGACGCCACCACCGCACCGGCCTGCTCCAGCCGGTGGGCCATCGCCCCGCTCGGGTCGTGCAGCGACACCACCGGCCGAGCGCTGGCCTCCAGGCCCAGCCGCTCGCGCAGGTCGTTGGCGAGCGCCACGTCGTGGTCGCGGATCACCGGCGTCGGCACGCTGGCGAGGACCTCCAGCGCCGGCACCGCCCCAGCCCACGCCAGCCACGCCGGGGAGACGTCGAACCGCCGTGCGTCACCGGCCAGGTGCATCTCCGGGCCGTAGCAGGAGGACCAGATCTCCTGCCCGGCATACCAGCCCGCGTTGACCGGCCGGAGCCGGTCGCGCACCTGCGGTGCGACGGTGAGGTATGCCGTGCCGCGCGGCTGGCACATCCACTTGTAGGCCGAGCAGACGGTGAGGTCGTAATCCGTTGCGATCACAGGCATCCAGCCCGCCGCCTGGGTCAGGTCGCAGAAGGTCAGGGCGCCATGCGCGCGGGCGGCGGCGATGACGGCTTCCCCGTCGCACACGCTGCCGCAGGCGCTCTGCGCCAGGGAGAACGCGACGAGCGTCGTCCTGCGCGAGACCGCCCCGGCCAGCTCCCCCAGCGGGACCTGGCGCACGGTGATGCCCCGGCCCTCCTGCGCGGCAACGAGGAACGGGAAGACCATGGAGGAGAAGTCGCCCTCCACGCAGAGCACCTCGGCACCGTCGGGCAGCGAGGCCGCGACCATGCCGGCGAACACCGACGTCTGCGAGCCCACCGCCACCCAGTCGTGCGGCGCGCCGACGAACGAGGCGTAGAGGGTGCGCGCCTGCTGGACCAGCGCGTCATACCCCGCGGCACTGGCCCGGCCGGACTGCCACTCGAGCAGCGCCTGCTGGAGGGCGTCGACGACGGGGACCGGCGGCAGGCCGAGCGTGGCGGCGTTGAGGAAGCCGGGCGTCGGGGCGAAGGCGGCCTTCACGGTGTCGATGCTGGGGGTCGGCGTCGGCGGGGCGAGGGTCATGCCCTCACTGTCGCGAATCCGCATAGATCACACAAGGACATGGATTCTTGATCTGTGATAACTCCGAGTTATATCGTGGTCGCATGATCGACGCCGCCGGCCTCCGTGTCATGCGAGCCATTGCCGACGAGGGCAGCTTCACCGGAGCCGCCCTGTCCCTCGGCTACTCCCAGCCTGCCATCTCGCAGATGGTCCGCCGCCTCGAGCAGCGCACCGGGACGGTGCTGGTCGAGCGGGTCGGGCGCAACGTGCGGCTCACCGAGGCCGGCCAGGTGCTGGCCCGGCACGCGGTCAACGTGCTCGCCGCGCTCGACGCCGCCGAGGAGGAGGTCGCCGCCATCGCCGGGCTGCGCGCCGGGCGCGTGCGGCTCATGGCGTTCCCGTCGTCGTCGGCGACCCTGGTGCCCCGGGCGCTGGCGCTGGTCAAGGAGCGCTACCCCGAGGTCAAGGTCAGCTTCACCGAGGCCGAGCCGCCGGAGTCCCTGGCCGCGCTGCGCGCCGGGGAGTGCGACCTCGCGGTCGCGTTCGCCTATGAGGGCACCGACCTCGGCCGTGGCGAGGAGGACCTCGACATGTTCGTCACGCGCAAGCTGCTCGACGACGAGGTCCGCCTGGCGCTGCCCAAGGACCACCCGATGGCCAAGGAGAAGGTCGCCGACCTGTCCAAGCTGTCCGAGGAGTCGTGGATCGCCGGCTGCCCGCGCTGTCGGGGCCACCTGCTGTCGCTCTGCAACCGGGCCGGGTTCGTGCCGAACGTGTCGTTCGAGACCGAGGACTACGTCGCCGTGCTGGGCCTGGTCGCCGAGGGGCTCGGCGTCGCGCTGATCCCCGACCTCATCCTGCGCACCGCCCACCACCGCGACGTGGTGACCCTGCCGATCCACCCGGCCTCGCGGCGCGCGGTTCACGTGGTGACCACCGCTGACCTGCAGCGCGTGCCGGCGGTCAAGGCCACCCTCGACGCGCTCTGCGAGAGCGCCCACTCCCCCAGTCGGGTCCTCGCCGACGTCTGACCCCTTGTGACCCGCCGGGCCCGGCCGACGTCCGGCGCCCGTCGGGTCAACCGTCCGGCATCCTCCGTTCGGCCACCATCGCCGCTCCGATCGTGGCGAGGACTCCACCCGTTCGCGGGACGGCCGGGCGTCGCCCGTTGCGGCAGAGTCTCCCCGGGCGACAGTCGGTCGAGCACCATCAGGGCCGGGCCGGCGGGGATGTCCGCGGGCTCGGGCCTCCCGGGCGAGCACTCGGCTCCGCCTCCGCCAGGGGAGCAGGCATGCGACACGAGCCGGGGTGCACCCCTGCGGTCCGACGCCGCGGATGACGAGGGGTTCACGCGCATGACCACAGGATCGGAGGGGCCATCCCATGCACACTCTGGCGACGCTGCACACCGCTGGAAGCGGCTGGGGCATCGGCTCCATGCTCTTGGCGCAGAGCACCTTCCTCGCCGGGCCACTCGGTCTGGTCGCCGCCGGCGCGATCCTGATGCGCACGCGCTTCCGACGCGGCCGCTCGATCAGCGACTGAGCGCCGCGCCGAGCGCCACCATGAGCCCTCGGTGGGGCATGGCCCTCGGTGCGGTGGTGCTGGTGGCGCTCACGGTCTGGGGGGCCCGGCACGTGTATGCCGTCGCCCACCCCGATCTGGACCCGGGACACCGCTTCACGGTGGTCTACGCCGTCGCGTTCGCGATCCTGTGCTGGCAGACACTCCTTGCCCTGTCGGAACGCCCCTACGTCACGAGCGCGGAACAGCTGCAGTTGCTGCACCGGCTCCGGGTGGTCACCAACGTCCCGATCTACAACGAGGACCCGGCAGCCTTGAAGGAGACCATCGCGTCACTGCTGGACCAGACCCGCCTGCCCCAGGTGATCCACGCCGTGAACGACGGTTCCACGCGTGTGGACTACGCCGACGTCAGGGCATGGGCCGAGACCGCCGCCACTGAGCGCGGCGTCGAGCTCGTCTGGTTCGACAAGCCCAACGGGGGCAAGCGCTCAGCCCAGGTCGTCACGTTCTCCAGCACGCCGGACGCCGACATCTACCTGACCGTCGACTCCGACGCCGTCCTCGATGAGCGTGCTCTGGAAGAGGGCCTGAAGCCGTTTGCGGACCCCGAGGTCACCTCGGTCGCCGGCGTCGTGCAGGCCCTGAACAACCGCGCCAACCTGCTGGCCCGCCTCACCGACCTCTGGTTCGTCATCGGACAGATGACAGACCGCTCCAGCCTCTCGACCATGGGGTCGGTGCTGGTGAACTCCGGTCCGCTCGCGCTCTACCGGGCCCAGGTGGTGAGGGACCACCTGCACACCTACGCCTCCGAGGAGTTCCTGGGCCGTCGGGTCGAGTTCTCCGACGACTCGATGCTGACCCTGTTCTGCCTGTGTGCCGGCAAGACCGTGCAGCAGCCGACCGCGTTCGCCTTCACCCTGATGCCCGAGACGCTGGACCACCACCTGCGCCAGTACCTCCGCTGGATGCGCGGGGCGTTCATCCGCTCGTTCTGGCGCTTCCGGTACCTGCCGACCAACCGCTACGCCTACTGGGCCCACCTGGCCGGCTGGGTCCAGACCCTCGTCAGCCTCTGGGTGTTCATCGCCCTGTTCGTCATGGGCGCCGCCCGCGACCCGGGCAGCGTCCCCCACCTCCTGCTGATCCCGGTCCTGGTCGGCTACGGGCAGGCGCTGCGCTACTTCTCCGCGCGCCGGTCAGACGAGCCGGCGTGGTCCCGCGCGCTGACCGTCCTCCTGTCGCCACTGGCCGCGCTGTGGGCGTTCTTCGGGCTGCGCCTGGTCCGGCTGTATGCGATCGCCACGTGCCGTCGCACCGGCTGGGGGACGCGGGAGTCGGTGGAGGTCGCTCTGGCGCGTCCGGCCCGGGCGTCGTGAGAAGCGTCCGGAGGGCGCTGGTGTCACACCTGGTCCTTGTGCTGCTCCTGGCCACGGGCCTGCTGGCGGTGGCGCGGGCGCACCGGCCCAGTGCGCTGGCCAGCGCGCAGGGGACGACGTACACATGCGCCGGCTACGTGGCCCTGACCTTCGACGACGGCCCGTCCACCAACACGCCTGCCGTCCTCAATGCCCTCCGGCGCACCGGCCTCAAGGCCACGTTCTTCCTGGTCGGGCGCAACGTGCAGGCACACCCCGACATCGCCCGGCTCGTCGTCGAGGCCGGCATGAAGGTGGGCAACCACACCATGGACCACGCACACCTGCCGACGCTGTCGCAGGCGGCGATGCGTCAGGAGCTCACGCAGACCTCTGCCCTCATCGAGACGACGACCGGCCGGCGACCCGCGTGGTTCCGCCCACCCTTCGGGGAGACCACGCCCGCCGTGGAGGCCACCGCCAGAGGCCTGGGCATGACCCAGGTGATCTGGAGCCGTGACACCAAGGACTGGGCCGGCCGCTCGGTTGACGACGTCGTCCAGGTGCTGTCGCAGGTGCGTCCGGGGGACATCGTGCTCATGCATGACGCCCAGCGCACTGCTGTGCCTGCGCTGGCCCGCATCGCCGAGGTCCTGCGGTCGCGGCGCCTGTGCAGCGGCCAGCTCGACTACAGCAGCACGGCGGAGCCCGCCTGGGACGGCCTGACCTACCACGCCATCGCGGGCCGCTGGAGCTGAGCTCACGGGCCTCGGGTCGAGACCAGGACTCGCCCCTCGGGGGTCCGGCCCACCGCGACGTCGCCCAGGAGGTCGGTGCGCAGCGCGCGGATCCCGTTGTCGCGCAACAGCTTCAACGTCCTGCTGGTCGGGTGGCCGTAGTCGTTGCCGGCACCGACGCTGATCAGCCCGATGGCCGCCCCCGTCGCAGCCACCAGCTGCGGGTCCTGCAGCGACGACCCGTGGTGGGCCACCTTGAGCACGTCGAACGGGCGGTCCTCTTCCCCGCGCCGCAGCGCCAGGAGCACCTGGTGGGCCGCCGGGGTCTCCACGTCGCCGAGCATCAGCACCCTCAGTCCGGCGTCCTGCACCACCATGACGATGCTGGCGTTGTTGGGCACCGACCCCTCGCGGATGACCCGGTCGGGCCACACCACGTGGGCGCGCAGCGAGCCGAAGCGCAGGTCGTCCCCGGCATACAGCGGCTGGACCGGGACACCCGCGGCAGCCGCCTGCCGGTCGACCTGGGCGGCCCCCTCGGGCGGGTCACGCACGGGTGAGGTGAGCACCTGACGTACGGTGCGCCCGTGCAGGACCCCCGCCAGCCCGTCGACGTGGTCGGCGTGGAAGTGGGTCAGCACCACCGCGTCGACCACGGTGACGTGCAGCCGGGACAGGCAGGCGTCCATCGGCACGGGGTCGGGGCCGGTGTCGACCACGACCGCATGCCCGGGCCCGGTCGAAAGCACCAGCCCGTCCCCCTGCCCGACGTCACAGGCCACCACCTGCCAGGCCAGCGGAGGCCACGACCAGCTCGTCGTCGGCGCTGCGGCCGCGGCCACCAGCAGCGCGATGCCGAGGAGCAGCACCGGGCGCCGGCGCACCGTCGTGGCGAGCCAGGGCGCCATGAGGAGCACCAGCAGGCTGACGACGGCCAGCAGGACCGCCCCGGGCGCCCCGTCGGGCCAGGGCAGCTGCCCCATGGGCACCTGCGCCGCCACGCGCCCCACCTCCGCGATGCCGATTGTCGGAAGGCCGGCCAGCCAGGCGAGGCCGACGGCCAGCGGGTGCGAGACGAGGGCCATGAGGGCGCAGGCCACCCCGAGCACCGTGGCCGGGCCGACCAGGGGCGCGGCGGCGAGGTTGGCCGCCACCCCGACCACGCTCACCGACCCCTGCAGCAGCACCACCACCGGGCCGCACATCAGCTGGGCCGCGACCGGGATGGCCAGCGCGGTGCCGAACCCCCGCAGCCGGGGCGGCAGGACCGCGGCGATGCGCCGGCCCCACGGCGCCGCGAAGAGCAGCAGCCCCAGGGTCGCCAGGGTCGAGAGCGCGAAGCCGAACGACCGGGACAGCCACGGGTCGAGGCACAGCAGCACCACCACGGCGGCGGCGAGCGCGGGCAGTCCCGCCTTGCGCCGCGAGGTGCTCAGGCCGAGCAGGCCGACCCCGCCCATCACCGCGGCTCGCAGCACGCTGGGCTCGGGCCGGGCCAGGACCACGAACGCGGCCAGGCAGAGCGCGGCCACCCACGGCCGCCACCGACGTCGGATGCCGGCCACCCGGCACAGGCCCATCGCCGCGGCGAGCACCACCGCCACGTTGCTGCCGCTCACCGCGGACAGGTGGGTCATGCCGGTGGCCTGCATCGCCTCGGTCAGGTCGGCCGGGGTGCGGCTGGTGTCGCCGATGACCAGGCCGGGCAGCAGCCCGCGCGCGTCGACCGGCAGGCCGGAAACCGCACGCCGCAGGCCCGAGCGCACCCGCTCGGCGGCGTCGGCGACAACGCCCGGCCCGGCCAGGCTCCGGGGCGCACCGCCGGGGTTGAACACCGCCACCACGTCATCGCCGGGCTCGGCCACGTCGAAGCGCCCACTGACCCGGACCCGTTCGTGCCACCGTAAGCGCGCCCAGGACTCGTCCCCGAACACCAGCACCGGGGACGCCGCCCCACTGTGCTCACCGCGGCCCACCACGTCGTCGACCTGGAGCCGAACCACCACGAGGGTCGTGTGCATCACGCCGGTGCGGGTGACCATGCGCGGGTCGGCCGTGACGGTGCCCTCCACGGTGCCGGTAGCCCGCTGCGCTGCGAGCCGTGGCACCAGGCCCGCGTCGCGGACGCTGATGTGGGCCGCGGTGGCCACCAGGCACAGGGCCGTCGCCAGCAGCGCCAGCGCCGGCGTCGCGGCGTGACCCCCGAGACGACCGGGTGGGCGCAGCGTCAGCCAGGCGCCCAACGCTCCCGTGGTCGCGCCGACGCACCAGATCACCCCGGCCGGGGCCGCGAGCGCCGCCGCGACCGCGGCCCACGCCACCATCGCGGGCAACAGCAGCCGTATGTCGAGTCTCGCCGCCCGGCCCTCACCCGGCGGCGGGTCCGGGGTCGCCCCGTCGCCGACCGGTCCGTGAGTCACCGCTGCGTCAACCTGCGCGACGCGTCCCGAGGACGCCGGTCCCACCGTCACACCCGGACCTTGGACCGCAGCTGGGACATCAGCTTGTCACCGATCCCGCTCACCTCGCCGAGCTCGTCGACCGAACTGAAGCGCCCGTGCTCGGTGCGCCAGTCCAGGATCCGCTGGGCCAGCACCGGACCCACCCCTGGTAGCGAGTCCAGCGCCGTGGCGTCGGCGGTGTTGAGGTTCACCACGCCTCCGGCCCCCGCTCCCACGCCGGAGGCACCCGCCGCCCCGGTCGCGCCCGGGCCAGGGGCGGCGCTCACGACCTGGCCGGGCTTGGGGACCAGGACCTGCTCTCCGTCAACCAGGACCCGGGCGAGGTTGACCTGGGCCAGGTCCGCGCCGGGCAGCGCGCCGCCGGCCCGCGTCACCGCGTCGAGCACCCGGGAGCCGGTGGGCAGCCGGACCACGCCGGGCCGGCGGACCTGGCCCACCACGTCGACGACGACCACGCCGGACGCCGACGACGCACCCGCGGTGGACGTGCCGGAAGAGAATGCCGAGGGCACCGACCGCCCGACCAGACCTGAGGGACCGGCGCCGGCGGCGACCGGGTGTGGTGCGGCCGCCTGCCGCGCCCACGCCACCCGGACCCCGAACAGCACCGTGGCGCCGACCAGCGTCACGAGCAGTCCCAGCACGGCCAGCCGTCGCGGCCGGGCCACCGCACCACGCAGCGGGTCGGGCACCGTGACCAACCGTGGCGGGGCCGGGCGCCGGTGCCGGCCGACAGCGTCCGGGCCTGACTCGGGCACCTCATCAGGCCGGTCCAGCGCCTGCCACACTCTCGGGCCCGGCAGCTCGACCCCGTCCCCCGGCTCCGGCCCGTCAGGCACCCACCCGGTGGCGGCCGGCTCCGGCACCGTGCGGCGTGGGGCGAGGACCGCCTCGAGGCGGCCCGGTGGCGGGGCGGAGAGGTGACGACGCGGCATACGGGCACGCTAGGAACCGTCCGCACGGGCGAACAGGCGCGACGATGGACCTGTGGATCGTGGGACGAACGCGCGCCCCCTTGTGGACAACACCAGGGCCAGAGCCCAGGCGTCAGCGCCTCAGCGCAGCCGGGTCGCCATCCACACCCGGATGTTGCGGTGGTGCCGCCCGATGACGATCAGGGCGACGGTGGCACCCCAGATCCGCCCGGCCAGCACCGGTGCCGGCATCGGGGCGAACACCGAGAGCAGCAGCAGGGCGAGCGCGGCGCTGACCGAGGCGCCGGCAACCCACCGCGAGCGCGCCACCACGATCCCGAAGACGCCCAGCATCACCAGCGAGAACCATGGCAGCACCGCGGTCACGGCCCCCAGCGACGTGGCGACGCCCTTGCCGCCGCGACCGTGCAGGTAGGGCGAGAGGATGTGCCCGACGATGCACGCGAGCCCGACCGCGTAGGCCGTGAACCGGTCGAACCACCACAGCGCCAGCAGCGTCGGCAGCAGCCCCTTGAGCACGTCCAGCACCCCGACCAGCACGCCCCAGCGGACGCCGAGCAGCCGGCCGGTGTTGGTGGCGCCGGGGTTGCCCGAGCCCAGCCGCAGGTCGCCGTGACGCAGCCGGGCCACGATCGAGGCCGGGTTGACGCCGCCGACGAAGAAGCCGGCCACGGCAGCCAGGACGAGCACCAGCCACGAACCCGGCACGGGTCAGTCCCCCCGGCCGGGGCGCGGCGCGACGACCACCGCGAGGGTGCCCGGTCCGACGTGGGCTCCGACCACCGGGCCGAGCTCCACCAGCATCGGCTCGGGCGCGCCGGGGAGCCGCTCGTGCAGCCGCCCGGCCAGCTCGGTCGCCCGGGCCGGCGCGTCGATGTGGTGCACCGCCAGTTCCACGCAGGCGTCGCCACCGGCGGCCTCCGCGGCACCGACCGCGAGGTCCTCCATCCGGGCCACGGCCCGAGCCGAGGTCCGCACCTTCTCGGCGAGCTCGATGTGCCCGTCCTCGAGCGTCAGCAGCGGCTTGATCGCGAGGGCCGACCCGAGCAGCGCCGAGGCCTTGCCGATCCGCCCGCCGCGGTGCAGGTGCTCCAGGGTGTCCACGCAGAACCACACCTTCGTCGCCCGCGCGCGCGACCGGGCGATCCCCGCCACCGCCCTGGCGCCCTCCCCCCGCTCGGCGGCCTCGGCCGCCGCGAGCACGGCATACCCCATGGCCATGCCCATCGAGCGGGAGTCGACCACCTCGACCGGCACCGGCGCGTGCCGGGCCGCGAGCACCGCCGAGTCGACGGTGCCGGACATGTCGGCGCTGATGTGCACCGACACGACCTCGTCGGCGCCCGCCTCGGCCGCCGCCTCGTAGGCCTCGAGGAAGGCGCTGGGCGTGGGCCGCGAGGTCGACACCCGACGGTGGGCGCGCAGCGCGGCCGCCACCTGACCCGGGTCGACGTCGACGCCCTCGTCCCGCTCGGTCCCGTCCAGCACGACGTGCAGCGGCACCACCCGGATGCCGTGGCGCGCCACCACCTCGGCCGGCAGGTATGCCGTGGAGTCGGTGACGATCGCGACGTTCACGCGCGCAGGCTATCGGTCGGTCACGGCGCCCACATCGACGAAACCCACACCACCGACGTGCGATGGTGTGGGTTTCGTCGACCTCGTGGTGCCGGCCCGAGCCTGCGAGCTCAGCCCGCGACGATGTTGACCAGCTGCGGCGCGCGGACGATCACCTTGCGCACCGTCTTGCCCGCGATCGAGGCCTGGACCCGCTCGCTGGCCAGGGCTGCGGCCTCCAGGTCGGCGGCGCTGATGTCGGCCGCCACCGCGAGGCGGTCGCGCACCTTGCCCTGCACTTGCACGACGCAGGTGACCGTGTCGTCGACCAGCAGCGCCGGGTCGGCGACGGGGAACGCCTCGAACGTGACGGTCTCGTCGTGCCCCAGCCGGCGCCAGAGCTCCTCGGCGATGTGCGGGGCGATCGGCGAGACCATCTTGACGATGGTCTCGGCCGCCTCGCGCGGCACCGCGTCGAGCTTGGTCAGCGCGTTGTTGAGCTCGATCAGCCGCGCGATCGCGGTGTTGAAGCCCAGGGTCGGGTAGTCCTTCGAGACCGCGTCGATGGTCTTGTGCACCACCCGCAGCGTGTCGGCATCGACCGGCGCGTCGACGACCCGGACCTCGCCGGTCTCCTCGTCCACCACGTTGCGCCACAGGCGCTGCAGGAACCGCTGGGCACCGACGACCGCCCGCGTCTCCCAGGGCTTCGAGAGCTCCAGCGGGCCCATCGACATCTCGTAGACGCGCAGGGTGTCGGCGCCGTACGCGTCATACATCTCGTCCGGGCTCACGACGTTCTTGAGCGACTTGCCGATCTTGCCGTACTCGCGGGTGACCGGCTGGCCCTGCCACGTGAACTGCGGGTCGTGCGGGTCGCTGCCCTCGACCTCCTCGACCTCGGCGGCCGGGACCGGCTGGCCGCGGCCGTCACGGTAGGCGAACGCCTGGATGTAGCCCTGGGAGAAGTACTTGCGGAACGGCTCCTCGCTGGTGACGTGGCCCAGGTCGAACAGCACCTTGTGCCAGAAGCGGGCGTAGAGCAGGTGCAGCACCGCGTGCTCGACCCCGCCGATGTAGAGGTCGACCCCACCGGGGTCGGTGACCCCCGCCGGGGCACCCTCGACCGGGGTCGGGTGCTTGCCCATCCAGTAGCGCTCGTTCTCGGGGTCGACCAGCGCGTCGTCGTTGGCCGGGTCCAGGTAGCGCAGGTAGTACCAGCACGAACCGGCCCAGTTGGGCATGGTGTTGGTCTCGCGGCGGTAGCGGCGCACGCCACGTCCGTCACCCAGGTCCAGCTCCACGTTGACCCACTCGGTCGCCCGCGACAGCGGCGCCTCCGGGCTGGAGGAGTCGTCGTCGGGGTCGAACGTCTTGGGCGAGTAGTCCGGCACGTCGGGAAGCTCGACCGGCAGCATCGACTCGGGCACGGCGTGGGCGACCCCGTCCTCGTCGAACAGGATCGGGAACGGCTCACCCCAGTAGCGCTGCCGGCTGAACAGCCAGTCGCGCAGCTTGTAGTTGACCGTGCCCTCGCCCAGGCCCTTGGCGGACAGCCACTCGATGATCGCCGCCTTGGCCTCGGTGACGCCCATGCCGTCCAGGGAGATCTCGTCGTTGGCCGAGTTGATCGCCGGGCCCTCGCCGGTGAACGCGGTCGTCTCGTCGTGGCCCTCGCTCGGCGCGACCGTGCGCACGATCGGCAGGTCGAACGCCGTCGCGTAGTCCCAGTCGCGCTGGTCCTGCCCCGGCACCGCCATGATCGCGCCGGTGCCGTAGCCCATCAGCACGTAGTCGGCGACGAAGACCGGGACGGGCCGGCCGGTGACCGGGTTCGTCGCGTACGCACCGGTGAAGACGCCGGTCTTGTCCTTGCCCTCGGTCTGCCGCTCTACCTCGGACTTGCGCGAGGCAGTGCGCTGGTATGCCGCGACCGCAGCTGCCGGGGTCGCCTCGCCGCCCGTCCATGCCGGGTTGGTGCCGGAGGGCCACTCGCCTTGCGGGACAAGGGTTTCCAGCAACGGGTGCTCGGGCGCGAGCACCATGAAGGTCGCCCCGAACAGCGTGTCCGGCCGGGTCGTGAACACCTCGATCGTGGCGTCGTGACCGACCACGGGGAAGCGCACGCGGGCACCCTGGCTGCGCCCGATCCAGTTGCGCTGCATCAGCTTGACCTTCTCGGGCCAGTCGACCCGGTCCAGGTCGTCGGCCAGCCGGTCGGCATAGGCAGTGATCCGCATCATCCACTGGCGCAGGTTGGTCTTGAAGACCGGGAAGTTGCCGCGCTCGGAGCGGCCGTCGTTGGTGACCTCCTCGTTCGAGAGCACCGTGCCCAGACCCGGCGCCCAGTTGACCGGCGCCTGGGAGGAGTAGGCCAGCCGGAAGCCGTCCAGCACCTCGGCCCGCTCCGCCGCGGTCAGGGCCGACCAGTCACGCCCGTCCGGCGTGGCGCGGCGACCGCTGTCGAGCTCCTCGACCAGCTCGCGGATCGGGCGCGCCTTGCCCCGGCCGCCGTCCTCGCGGACCGCGTCGACGTCATACCAGGCGTCCCAGATCTGCAGGAAGATCCACTGGGTCCACTTGTAGTAGTCGGGGTCGATCGTCGCGATCGCACGCCGGTCGTCGTGGGCCAGCCCCAGCCGCCGCAGCTGGCGCTTCATGACGACCATGTTCTCCTCGGTCGTCTTGCGCGGGTGCTGGCCGGTCTGCACGGCGAACTGCTCGGCGGGCAGGCCGAAGGCGTCGTAGCCCAGGCAGTGCAGGACGTTCTTGCCGGTCATCCGGTGGTAGCGGGCGAAGACGTCGGTCGCGATGTAGCCGAGCGGGTGGCCGATGTGCAGGCCGGCACCCGACGGGTACGGGAACATGTCGAGCACGAGGAGCTTCTCTCGACCCGCCACGCCCTCGGGGTCGGCCCACGGGCCCGCGGGGTTGGGCGCGTGGAAGGTGCCCTCGCTCTCCCACCGGTCCTGCCAGGCCAGCTCGATCTTCTCGGCCAGCTCGGCGGTGTAGCGGTACGGCGTGTCGTTCATCGTCGTGTCCTCGCGTCTCGTGGTTGCGTGCGTGCTCGTCCCCCGCGTCGGACCCGCGACACAAGAAAACCCCTCACACAGGAGGGGTTGCCGCGTTGACGTCCGATCCGTTCAACGCGGCTGGCTAAGAAGCAGCACGCCGGCCATGGGCCTAGGTTAGCGCAGCGCCCCGAGCACCATGAGCACCTGCCCGACGTGGTAGGTCACCATCACCAGCACCCGGCTGCCCGGCCGAGGCCGCACGAACCGGTCCAGCGCCAGCACCGTGTCGGACGCGACGAACACCACCGCCCCGAGCGCGACCAGCGGGCGACCCGTCCCCCACGCGGTCACCGTCATCGCCGCGATGACGAGCATGTATGCCGCGACGGCACCTCCCAGAGTCCGGTCCTGTCGCGCGGCGGAGACCAGGATGCCCCGGCCGGCGCTGGCCAGGTCGAGCAGGACCACGGCGGCGCCGGCCAGGGCCCAGCGCGGGTCGAAGCCCAGGGAGACGAAGGCCACGACGTAGGCGAGGTGGCCGAGCAGGAACGCCGTCAGGCCGGCGAGGAAGCGGGGCTCGCCGTCGCCGAGGAGGAAGACGTCGCCGACGCAGCCGAGGGCGATCGCCGCGAGCAGCCACCCCGTCCCGGTGCCGCCCGCGCCCAGCGCGAGCGCCAGCGCCCCGAGCAGCACCATGACCAGCGGCTTGGCGACCCTTTCGACGCGACGGTGGTCACGGCATACGGCGTGCCAGTCCAGCAGGGCGGTGGCGGCGAGCGCGACGGCGAGGGCGGGGACCACGGCGGCAGCGTGTCATGACCTCCGCGCCGCCGGCCCCGCATCGTGACCGACGACGCACCACCGGCCGGGACGAGTCCCCGCGACAACGCCGAAGGCCGGCCCCTGTCGGGAGCCGGCCTTCGTCATCGGGTGGAGCTGAGGGGACTCGAACCCCTGACCCCCTCCATGCCATGGAGGTGCGCTACCAGCTGCGCCACAGCCCCGCACGATCTCTCGTGGGTTTCCCTCGCGGGAACGAGCAGTACTTTATCCGGCCACCCCCGGTTTTCACCAAATCGGGTGGTCAGCGCGCCGAACCGGTGCCGGCTCCGGCGTTCCACGCCACGACCCGCCAGCCCCGGTCGTACTCCTGCAGGTCGGCCCAGTGGCAGTTGCGCAGCCCGGCGATGGACATCCACGCCGCGTGCTGGTCCAGCCCGACCATGGACGCCACCAGGGCCCGCCCCGAGACGCCGTGCGTCGCGATGACGGCGCACTGCCCCTCCCCGAGGGTGGGCAGCAGGTCGTCGACGGCGGCCCGCGCCCGCGCCGCCACCTGCGAGACGGTCTCCCCGTGGATCCCGCGGGGCAGGTCCTCCCCCGCGGCCAGCGCCGCCTGCTCCTCGGGGTACTGCTCCGCCACGTCGCCCGCGGTCATCCCCTGCCACTCACCGGCATGGATCTCCCGCAACCGCTCGTCATACCGGATGGGCAGGCCGACCAGCTCGGCCAGCGTGCGGCCGGTCTCCGCGGCGCGCTGCAGGTCGCTGGCGACGATGACGTCGGGCCGGTATGCCGCGAGCGCGGCGGCCGCGGTCCGCGCCTGCTCCCGGCCGACCTCGGACAGGTGCGTGTCGAGCTGGCCCTGCCAGATGCCGCTGGCGTTGTGGTCGGTCTGGCCGTGGCGCCAGACGAGGAGGCGGCGACGGGCCATGACTCAGGCGCCGAGGTCGATCGCCGGGCAGTCCTTCCAGAGGCGCTCGAGGGCGTAGAACTCGCGCTCGTCCTCGTGCTGGACGTGCACCACGATGTCGCCGAAGTCGATGAGCACCCACCGGCCGTCGCGCTCCCCCTCCCGGCGGACGGGCTTGGCCTTGAGCGTGTGGAGCTTCTCCTCGACGCTGTCGACGATGGCGTTGACCTGCCGCTCGTTGGCGGCCGAGGCGATGACGAACACGTCGGTCAGGGCGAGCTGGTCGCTGACGTCGATGGCCAGCACCTTGCTGGCGAGCTTGTCCTCGGCGGCGGTGGCGGCGGCCTTGGCCAGGTCGATGGCGTGCTGCGTGGCTGCCACGCGGTCCTCCTACGGTTGGGCGTACAGGTGGTGCTTGTGGATGTACTGCGTGATGCCGTCGGGCACGAGGTACCAGACGGGCTCGCCGCGTTCGACGCGGGCACGGCAGTCGGTGGAGCTGATCGCCATGGCCGGGACCTCCTGGAGGGTGACCCGGTCGCGGGGCAGCCCGTTGTCCGTCAGCTCATGGCCGGGACGGGTGACCCCGATGAAGTGGGCGAGCTCGAACAGCTCGTCGGCGTCCTTCCACGACAGGATCTGCGCCAGGGCGTCGGCGCCGGTGATGAAGAACAGCTCCGCGTCGGGCCGCTGCGCGGCGAGGTCGCGGAGGGTGTCGATCGTGTAGGTCAGGCCGGGCCGGTCGATGTCGACCCGGCTGACGGTGAAGCGGGGGTTGGACGCCGTGGCGATCACCGTCATGAGGTAGCGGTGCTCGGCCGGGGAGACCTGGCCTGCGTCCTTCTGCCAGGGCTTGCCGGTGGGGACGAAGACGACCTCGTCGAGGTCGAACAGGGCCTGGACCTCGCTCGCGGCGACCAGGTGACCGTGATGGATGGGGTCGAAGGTCCCGCCCATCACACCCAGGCGGGTGGTCAGTGGTGGTCCCCGTGGGTGTGCTGGCCCGTCTTGGCCGCGGTGTTGCGGAAGCTCCACAGCACCCCGAGGAGGGCGGCGAAGCCGAAAGCGGCCAGGGCGCCGTAGGCCCAGGTCGGGATCGGCAGCTCGCGGGTGTGCTCCTCAGCGGCGGCCAGGTGGGTCAGCAGGGGCGAGAACGACATGGGCACAGCCTAGCGGGGCGTCCGTGCAGGTGGGACGCGGGCACCCGCGGCCGCCACGCGACGATCGTCACGGCCGTTTCGGGCGGTTTTCGTGCACAAACCCCCGTGACGATCGTCGCGTCGGCGCGGCTGGGGACAACCCGGGACGGCCCGTTCGTCCCCGGCATCATCGAACGATGTTCCCGTCGGACGTGTGGGAGTCGCTCCATCGAGCCACCTGCCTGCCGGCCCGCGACGTCCTGGCCCAGCTGGGCGCGGCGCAGCTCAAGCAGGCCCTCGCTGCCGGGCTGCTGGAGTGTCCGGCGCCGGGGTGGTACGCGTTGCCGCGCGTCCGCCCGACCCTGGCGCTGGCCAAGGCGCGGCGCGCCGTCCTGTCCCACCAGAGCGCGGCGGAGCACCACGGGCTCGACCTCATCACGCGGCCCGGGGCTGTCCACCTGACCGTGCCGCGCGGCCGCAACCAGCGCGACAAGGACGTCGTGCTGCACCGCACCAGCGACCGGCTGGACCTGCGCGCCGGCGTGACGGACGTCCTCGAGACTGTGCTCGACTGCGCGCGCACGCTGCCGTTCGCCGAGGCACTCGTGGTGGCCGACTCCGCCCTGCGCGACCGCCGGATCACCGGCGAGGAGCTGCAGCGGGCAGCAGACCGGCTGACCGGCCGGGGCGCCCGGATGGCCCGGCGGGTGGCTCGGTGGGCCAGCGCACTGTCGGGCTCGGCGATGGAGACCCTGGTGCGTGCGGCCATGATCGAGGGCCGAGTGACCGGCTGGGTCGAGCAGCACCTCATCGAAGCGGGCGGTGTCCGGCACCGGACCGACTTCGCCTTCCCCGCGCGCCGGGTCGTCGTGGAGGCGGAGGGCTACGCCTTCCACGCCGGGGTGCGGGAGTTCGCCAACGACTGTGCCCGCTACAACCGACTTGTCGCGGCCGGGTGGACCGTCGTGCGCGTGACGTGGCGCGACCTCGACGACCCCGAGCGACTGTGCGCGCTGTTGCGGACCGTGCTCCGGCGGCGGCCACGCCCGCAGGTGCTGACCCTCTGACGACGCGACGATCGTCGCGGCTGGTTCGGGCGGTTATCGCGCCCAAAACCCCCGCGACGATCGTCGCATCGGCGCGGCCGGAGCCAGCGCAAACAGGCGGCGGTTAGGCTTCCGACATGTCCGTCGAGCTGTCCGTGGTCGTCCCGATGTACGACGAGGCGGAGGTGCTGCCCCTGCTCGTCGAGCGGCTGCGCCCCGCCCTCGACGGGACCGGCGCGTCCTACGAGGTCGTGGCGGTCGACGACGGCAGCAAGGACGCCACGCCGGTGCTGCTGCAGCGCTACCGCAAGGAGTGGCCGCAGCTGCGCGTGCTGCGGCTGCGGGCCAACGCGGGGCACCAGGCGGCCATCTCGGCCGGCCTCGCCTACGCGGTCGGCGACTACGTCGCGACCCTCGACGCCGACCTGCAGGACCCGCCCGAGGTGCTCGCGCAGATGCTCGAGGTAGCCCGGCGCGACGGGGTCGACGTGGTCTACGGCGTGCGCTCGGACCGCTCCTCCGACTCGGCGTTCAAGCGCGGCAGCGCGCGGGCGTTCTACCGCCTGCTGCGCAGCCTCGGCCAGACCTCGGCGCAGGTCGACGCCGGCGACTACCGGCTGATGTCGCGGGCGACGGTCCAGGCGGTCAACGCCCTGCCCGAGCACCACCGGGTGCTGCGCTTCGTGGTGCCGGCGCTGGGCTTCCCCTCGGCGTCGGTCGGCTACCGCCGCGAGGTGCGGGCCGCCGGGCGCTCGAAGTACCCCCTGGCCCGCATGGTCAAGCTCTCGGTGGACAGCATCACCGGCTTCTCCACCGCTCCCCTGCGCCTGGCCACGTGGTGCGGCATCGGCGGCGGCATCGCCGCGATCCTGCTGCTCGTGTACGCCCTCGTCGCCCAGCTGCGCAACCAGACCGTCGCAGGCTGGACCTCGACCGTCGTGGCGGTGGCCTCGGTCGGTGCGATCCAGCTGCTGTGCGTGGGCATCCTCGGGGAGTACGTCGGGCGGATGTACACGATGATGCAGGGCCGCCCGTCCTACTTCGTGGCCTACGACTCGGCCGCCGAGGACAAGGACACGGACACCACGGTGAAGCGCGTGGCTACGGCCGCCGAGCAGTCACGAGCAAGCTGACGCCGGGCAGCTTCTTGACCGGCAGGTAGCGCTCGGCGGTGATGACCGTGCGCAGGCCGGCGTTGACCAGCGGGTGCAGGTCGTCGAGGTCGCTGCCGTTGGAGGCCTTGCGCCGCAGCGCCACGACCGGGCGCAACAGGACGTTCCAGGAGGTCATCGACTCGACCTGGAAACCGTTGCGCTGCAACAGGTCCTGCAGGGTCGGTCGGGTGTAGCGGCGCACGTGCCCGACCGCCTCGTCGTGCGAGGACCACAGCCGCGGGTCGCACGGCACGGCGACGAGGAACGTCCCGCCGGGGCGCAGCACCCGGTGGATCTCGCGGGCGCAGGCGTCGTCGTCGACGAGGTGCTCGAGCACGTCGAAGGCCACGACCAGGTCCATCGCACCGGTCTGCACCGGCAGCAGCGTGGCGTCGGCGCGCATCACCGGGATGCCCCGTTCGGCGGCGACCTGCGCCCCCTCGGGGCCGTACTCCAGCGCCGCCGCGTCCCAGCCGAGCTCGCGCAGCACCCGGGTGTTGCCGCCACCGGCGGCACCCACGTCCAGGGCACGCCCGGGCTGGACCCCCGTCAGGGCAGCCGCGAGCAGGTGCCGCCGCTCGCGATACCACCAGTGGGTGTCCTCGAGCGCGGCCAGCTTGCGAACCTCAGTGCCTTCCACGAGCGGCCATCCTGCCAGTCGCCGGC
Organism: Oryzihumus leptocrescens; assembly: GCF_006716205.1. Classification (GTDB taxonomy): domain Bacteria; phylum Actinomycetota; class Actinomycetes; order Actinomycetales; family Dermatophilaceae; genus Oryzihumus; species Oryzihumus leptocrescens. The sequence continues at coordinate 2,561,980 of NZ_VFOQ01000001.1, forward strand.
TCAGGGGCGAACTTGGCCGTCCCCCTCGACGACCCATTTCGTCGTCGTGAGCTCCGGCAGGGCCATCGGGCCGCGGGCGTGCAGCTTCTGGGTGGAGATGCCGATCTCGGCGCCGAAGCCGAACTCGCCCCCGTCGGTGAACCGCGTGGAGGCGTTGACCATCACCGCCGCCGCGTCGACCTCGGCCACCCAGCGCCGGGCCGCGGCGCGGTCCTCGGTGACGATCGCCTCGGTGTGCCCGGTGCCGTAGCGGCGCACGTGCTCCAGCGCGTCGTCGAGGCTGTCCACGACGCGCGCGCTGAGGTCGAGGGAGAGGTACTCCCGGCCCCAGTCCTCCTCGGTCGCCGGCTCGTATGCCGTGCCCGCGGCGTCCGCGAACGGCCGCACCTGCTCGTCGCCGTGGATCCGCACGCCGGCGCCACCGAGGGCGGCGAGCGCCTTGGGCAGGAAGTCGGCCGCCACGGCGCGGTGCACCAGCAGGGACTCGGCGGCGTTGCAGACGCTGGGCCGGTGGACCTTGGAGTTGAGCGTGATCGCCAGGGCCTTGTCGAGGTCGGCCGCCGCGTCGACGTAGACGTGGCAGTTGCCCACGCCGGTCTCGATGACCGGCACGGTGGACTCGCGCACGACGGTCTGGATGAGGTCGGAGCCGCCGCGCGGGATGAGCACGTCGACCCGGCCGCGCGCGGTCATGAGCGCCCGCACAGCGTCGCGCCCGCCCTCGAGCAGCTGCACCGCGTCGGCCGGGATGCCTTGGGAGTCAAGGGTCTCGCGAAGGACAGCGACCAGCGCGCGGTTGGTGGAGGAGGCGGCGGACCCACCGCGCAGGATGACCGCGTTGCCGCTCTTGAGACCGAGCCCGGCGGCGTCGACGGTCACGTTGGGCCGCGCCTCGTAGATCATCCCGACCACGCCCATCGGCACCCGCACCTGGCGGATCTGCAGCCCGTTGGGCAGGGTCGAGCCGCGCATGACCTCCCCCACCGGGTCGGGCAGCCCGGCGATGTCGCGCAGCGCCCCGGCGACCGCACGCACCCGGCCCTCGTCCAGGCGCAGCCGGTCGAGCAGCCCCTCGGCCAGGCCTGTCGCCCGGCCGCGATCGAGGTCCTCGGCGTTGGCCTCGACGACCTGCGGGGCGGCCGCCTCCAGCGCATCGGCCATCGCCAGCAGCGCGGCGTCCTTGTCGGCGCGCGAGAGCAGCGCCAGCCGGCGGGAGGCCACCCGCGCGCGGTCGCCGAGCTCGGCGACGTGGGCGGTCACCTCGGGGTCGATCGAAGCCATGCCAGCAGCGTATGCCGGGTGCTCACCCACGCCGCCAGTCGTTTCGTCCCGCGGACACGGCCCCAGGAGCGACGGACGACGCGCCGGGCCCCGTGTTGCGGACGGGTCCGCCCCTTCCCTAGTGGCCGTGGTGCCCGTCGCGGTGCCCGCCCTTGTCGTGATGTCCCTCGTGGGGACGCTTCGGGATGGGCGGGGGCCGCTTCGGCAGCGGCGCAGCACTGGGCTTCGGCCGCGGCGTGGCCGAGGGGGACGGCGCCGGCGATGCGACGGGGCGGACCGGCGGAGCCGCCAGGGCGGCAAGGTCGGCAGAGACGCGGTCGGCGGCCGCCTCGATGCGGGCGGCCTCCGCCGGGCTGACCCGGCCCGACCGACGTGCGGCGTCGAGGTGGGACCGCAAGGAGGCCAACGCCGCCGTGGCGGCCGGCAGGTCCCTGCTCGCCCCGGCGCGGGACACCGACAGCACGTCCCGCTGCAGCCCCGCGAGGGCCTGCCTGTGGGCGCCGGCCGTGTCCGTGGAGGCGCAGCCGCCGAGGGCGAGGCACACCAGGGCAACGGGGACCACCAGTCGGCCCACGGTCATCCCTGCACCGCCTGCTGCAGGTCGTGGAGGTCGACGCCAAGGCGACCGGGCACCGACGGGTACGCCGGTGGCCTCACCGCAGGTGTGGCGCTGGAGCCGCCCGAGCCGAGGATCAGGAAGCCGGCGGCGAGCAGCGACCCCGCGACGGCCACGGCGAGCGCTGCCCGGCGGCCCGCCGGCGGCACCGCCTGCAGACGGCGCCAGGACGAGGCCAGGCCATCCCTGGCACGCGCTCGGCGACTCGCGGCGCGGTCAGCTGCCCGGCGCGATGCACGGAGCGGCTGTGTCGCGGTGACGTCGCCGCCCAGCAGGGTCGCCAGCGTCTCGGCGACCTCCCCGGCGCTCGGCCGTCGCGACGGCTCGGTGTCGGTCATGCGCAGCAGCAGGCGGTGCAGCACGGGGTCGAGGCCCTCCGGGACATCCGGGGGCCGGTGGAGCCGCGCGACCGCCGACTCGATCGCGCTGCCGGGATAGGTGACCGTCCCGGTCAGGCTCTCCAGCACCACCAGGGCCAGCGCGTAGACGTCCGTGGCCGGGCCGATCGGCTCGCCCCGGACCTGTTCGGGGCTCAGGTACGGCGCCGTGCCCAGCGCGGTGCCGGTGAGGGTGCGCCGGGTTGCGTTGACGAGTCGCGCGATACCGAAGTCGGCGAGCTTGGCCACGATCTCGTGCTCCGGCCCCGTCACGGCCTCCCGGAGCAGGATGTTGCCCGGCTTGACGTCGCGGTGCACGAGGTCCCGGGCGTGCACGTAGGCCAGGGCGCTGGCGACCTGGCACGCCAGAGCTGCCGCCTGCACCTCGCTCAGCGGCCCCTGCTCACGCAGCTGACGCGACAGGGTCGGCCCAGGCACCAGCTCCATGACGAGGAAGGTCGGCGACCCGTCCCCGGCCGGCGGCCCGGCGTCGTGCACCGTCACCAGGGCGGGGTGGCTCAACGCGGCCAGCAGGCGGATCTCCGCGGGCTCCTGGCTGCTGAGGTCGTCGTCCACCCAGGGGAAGACCTTGACGGCGACCGGTCGCTGCAGGACCTCGTCCCGCCCGGCGAACACCTCGGCCATGCCCCCGCGACCGAGCAGGTGCTCGAGCCGGTAGCGGTCGGCAAGCACGTCCCCTGCCCCGACGGTGACGGGAACGGGTGACGGCCTGGTCGTGGGGCCGGAGTCCATAGGGGCAGTCTGCCGCACCGCGCGACGTGTCGCAGACCGGGGCTGGCCTGCGGAAACGCGGTGACAGCATTGTGTTCCGGGCCACACGAGATGCCCGGCCCTCATGCCCAGAATCCGCGAAAACAAACATGGCCCACAACTGGCGCAGGGCCCCCCTGATGCGGCTAAGGTCCCCCAGTCACGTCCCCCAACCAAGGAGCTCTCGTGATTGCGCTCGGCATCATCCTCATCATCCTCGGGCTGCTCGTCGCCAGCCTGAAGGTCCTGCTGACCATCGGCATCATCCTGCTGGTCGTCGGCCTCATCCTGAACTTCGTGCCGATCGGCGGACGCCGGCGTCGCCTCTACTGACGCATGCCCCGCGCCTCGGCCCCGGTCAGCCCTGACCGGGGCCGACGTGCACCTCCGGCCGGGAGCTAGAGCAGGACCAGGTCGTCGCGGTGGACGACCTCACGCTCGTAGGACGGGCCCAGCTCACGCGCCAGCTCGTGGGTGGTGCGGCCCAGCAGCCCCGGCAGCTCGGCCGAGTCGTAGTTGACCAGCCCCCGCGCCACCGCGTGCCCATCGAGGCGGCACAGGTCCGCCGGGTCCCCGTCGGTGAACGTGCCCTCGACCGAGACGATCCCGGCCGGCAGCAACGACTTTCGCCGCTCCACCACCGCCCGCACCGCGCCGGGGTCGAGCACCAGCCGGCCGCGCGGTGAGGTGGCATGGGCCAGCCACAGCAGCCGGGACGCACGCCGGGACCCGGTCGGCGCGAAGAAGGTGCCGACGTCCTCCCCCGCCAGCGCCTCCGCCGCCTGCGCCGTCGAGGTCAGCACCGTGGGGATCCCCGCGCCCGTGGCGATCGCCGCGGCCTCGACCTTGGTGGCCATGCCGCCGGTGCCGACGGCGGACCCCGACCCTCCGATCCGGACGTCGCTGAGGTCGTCGGCGTCCCGCACCACCGGGATCCGCGAGGTGCCCTCGCGGCTGGGCGGCCCGTCATACAGCGCGTCGACGTCGGAGAGCAGGACGAGCGCGTCGGCGTGCACCAGGTGCGCCACCAGCGCGGCGAGGCGGTCGTTGTCGCCGAAGCGGATCTCGTGCGTGGCGACGGTGTCGTTCTCGTTGACGACCGGCACGACGCCGAGGTCAAGCAGCCGGTCCAGGGTGCGCCGCGCGTTGGCGTAGTGGCTGCGCCGGGTCACGTCGTCGGCGGTCAGCAGCACCTGCCCGACGGTCAGCCCGTGCGTGCCGAAGGCATGGCTGTATGCCGCGACGAGGGCTCCCTGCCCCACGCTGGCGGCCGCCTGCTGGGTGGCGAGGTCACGCGGGCGCCTGGCCAGCCCCAGCGGGGTGATCCCCGCGGCGATGGCACCGGAGGAGACCAGCACGACCGACGAACCGGTCTCGCGCCTGGTGGCCAGGACCTCAACCAGAGCATTGAGCCGTTCCACGTCCAGGCTGCCGCCGTCACGGGTCAGCGAGCTCGACCCGACCTTGACCACGACCCGGTGCGCGTCGCGCACCGACGACCTCCCCACGCTGCTCATGGCCGCAGCCTAGAGTTCGTCGTCGTCCTCCGAGGCGGCGTCCGCCCAGTGACCGGCCTTGCGCTCGGCGGCCAGCTCCTCGCGCGCGGCCGTCTTGGCGGCACGGCGGGCGGCGTAGTCCTCACGCTTCTGGTCACGCGTCGGACGGTGGGCGTCCTCAAGGCGCAGGTCGGTGCCACGCGGGCCCGCCAGCAGCTCGGCCCCGGCCGACATCGTCGGCTCCCAGTCGAAGACGACGGCGTTGTCGGTGGCGCCGATGACGACGGTGGCCCCGGCCACGGCGCCGGCCTTGAACAGCGCCTCCTCGACGCCGGCCCGGTTCAGCCGGTCGGCGAGGTAGCCCACGGCCTCGTCGTTGGAGAAGTCGGTCTGGCGCACCCAGCGCGTGGGTCGCTCGCCGACGACGCGGAAGATCTCGCCGTCGGGGGTGTTCTCGCGGGTCACCGTGAAGCCGCTGTCGTCGACGGCCTTGGGCCGCAGCACGACCCGGGGGACCTCGACGACCTCGAGCGCCTTGCGGGCCTCGGCCACGTGGCGGGCCATGGCGAAGCCGAGCTCGCGCAGACCGGTGCGGGCGACGGCGGAGACGATGAAGACCTCCAGCCCGCGGGCCTCGAGGTCGGGCTTGACCATCTCGGCCAGCTCGCGGGCCTCGGGCACGTCGGCCTTGTTGAGCACGACGATGCGGGTGCGCTCCGAGAGCGGCTTGCCTCCGAGGGACTCGTCGGCGACGTACTGCGACAGCTCCTCCTCGATGACGTCGAGGTCGCTGAGCGGGTCGCGGCCCGGCTCCAGCGTGGCGCAGTCGATGACGTGCACGAGCACCGAGCAGCGCTCGACGTGGCGCAGGAACTCCAGGCCCAGGCCCTTGCCCTGGCTGGCGCCGGGGATGAGGCCGGGCACGTCGGCGACGGTGAACCGCTCGTCTCCCGCGGTGACCACGCCGAGGTTGGGCACCAGGGTGGTGAAGGGGTAGTCCGCGATCTTGGGCCGCGCCGCGGACAGCACGGAGACCAGGCTGGACTTGCCGGCCGAGGGGTAGCCGATCAGCGCCACGTCGGCGAGCGTCTTGAGCTCGAGGACGACGTCGAGGGCGTCGCCGGGCTCGCCGAGCAGCGCGAAGCCGGGGGCCTTGCGGCGCGGTGAGGCCAGCGCCTTGTTGCCCAGGCCGCCGCGGCCACCGCGGGCGATGACGTAGGTGGCGCCCATCCCGACCAGGTCGGCGAGCACATCGCCGGAGCCGGACTTGACCACGGTGCCCTCGGGCACCGGGAGCAGCAGGTCCTCACCGTCGGCGCCGTTGCGCTCGTCACCGGCGCCGGGCTTGCCGTTGGTCGCCTTGCGGTGGGGGTGGTGGTGGTAGTCCAGCAGCGTCGTGGACTGCGGGTCGACGACGAGGACGACGTTGCCGCCGCGTCCCCCGTTGCCCCCGTCGGGGCCGCCGAGCGGCTTGAACTTCTCGCGGCGCACGGACGCGACGCCGTGCCCGCCGTCACCGGCGGCGACGTGCAGGACGACTCGGTCAACGAAGTTCGCCATCAGGGCCTCTCATCGGGTGCTGCTGTGGTGGTGCCACGGTGCCGCAGCGCCGGGCAGAAACAACGCGAGGGGGCGGGCCGGACGGCCCACCCCCTCGCGTCGAGGATCGTGCGTGTCCCGCGTCAGGCGGACTCGCCGACGGAGACCGTCTCGGCGGGGACGATGTTGACGGTCTTGCGGCCCTTCTTGCTGCCGAACTTGACCGCACCCGCGACCAGCGCGAACAGCGTGTCGTCGCCGCCACGGCCGACGCCCTCACCGGGGTGGAAGTGCGTGCCGCGCTGGCGGACCAGGATCTCGCCGGCGTTGACGGCCTGGCCGCCGAACCGCTTCACACCAAGCCGTTGGGCGTTGGAGTCGCGGCCGTTGCGCGTCGAGGATGCACCCTTCTTGTGTGCCATGTTCTAAACCTCGTTCTCGTTCGTAAGGGGCGAGGCTCAGGCCTCGATCGCGGTGACCTTGACCTGGGTCGAGTGCTGGCGGTGACCCTGGCGCTTCTTGTAACCGGTCTTGTTCTTGTACTTCATGATCGTGATCTTCGGGCCCTTGGTGGCCTTGACCACCTCGGCCGTGACCTTGACCTTGGCGAGCTTCGCAGCGTCGCTGGTGACGGTGGAACCGTCGACCAGGAGCAGCGGCGTGAGGTCGACACTGTCACCGGCCGCCCCGTTCACCTTGTCGATGATGAGGACGTCGCCGACGGACACCTTCTCCTGACGGCCGCCAGCGCGGACGATCGCGTACACGATGAGCTCACTCTCTTATGTCGTTCGGGGTAAGCGCGCCGCTTCATGACTACCGGTCCGTCAACACGGGCTCGGTGGGCGCACCGAGGGATCAGGGTACTTGCTGGGCGCCTTGCTCAGCAAACTCGCGGGAGGCCTCCCCGGCGGTCGCCGCGCGGGGCGGTCCGGCCGGCGCGACCACACGGGCGCGCTTGCGTCGGCCTCGGGTCGCCGGGGCGGTGGCGGGCTCGGCGGCCACGACCGGCTGCGTCGCCGGGACCGGCTCCGCAGCAGGCTCCTGGGCAGCCGGCTCGGGCGCCTGAGCCGGTGTCGGCTCCGCGGCCTTCTCCGCCTCGACGGCCTGCTCGGGCTCCGCGGCCTTCGGTGCCTCGGCGGGCACGTCGGTCACGTCACCGGCCGCCACGGCCTCCACGGCCTTGGCGGCCTCGGCGGCGACCGCCTCGGCCTCCTCACCGGCGTGGGAGGCGTGCAGCGCCGCCGCGTGGGCGGCCGCCGCGATCTGCGCGGGGGTCGGGCCGGACGGGGCCGGCTTCTCCGCCGCCTTCTCGGCAGGCTTGTCCTGCTGGCCCTGGGCGGACGAGCCTGAGGTATCGCGCCCGCTCCCCTTGCCGCGGCGGCTGCGGGAGCGACCGGACCCACCCTGGCTGCCGTCGCCGGCGCCCTGGTTGTTGCCACCGTTGCCACCGTTGCCACCGTTGCCGGAGGACTTCTCCACCGGCTCGGCGTGCACGATGATGCCGCGGCCGTTGCAGTGCTCGCACTGCTCGGAGAACACCTCGATCAGGCCGGTGCCCACCCGCTTGCGGGTCATCTGGACCAGGCCCAGCGAGGTGACCTCGGCGACCTGGTGCTTGGTGCGGTCCCGACCCAGGCACTCCAGCAGGCGGCGCACGACGAGCTCGCGGTTGCTCTCGAGCACCATGTCGATGAAGTCGATGACGATGATGCCGCCGACGTCGCGCAGCCGGAGCTGGCGGACGATCTCCTCGGCCGCCTCGATGTTGTTCTTGGTGACCGTCTCCTCCAGGTTGCCCCCGGAGCCGACGAACTTGCCGGTGTTGACGTCGATGACCGTCATGGCCTCGGTGCGGTCGATGACCAGCGAGCCACCCGAGGGCAGCCACACCTTGCGGTCCATCGCCTTGGCCAGCTGCTCCTCCACTCGGTGGTGGGCGAAGACGTCGGTCTCGCTGGTCCACTTGGTCAGGCGGCCGGCCAGGTCGGGCGCCACGGAGTGGATGTAGTCGCTGACCGTGCCCCAGGCGGAGTCGCCCGACACGACCAGGCTGGTGAAGTCCTCGTTGAAGACGTCGCGGATGACCCGGACGGTCAGGTCGGGCTCGCCGTGCAGCAGCGCCGGGGCGTTGTTGCTCCTGGCCTTGGCCTTGGCCTGGATGTCCTCCCACGCGGCGGTCAGGCGGGCCACGTCGGCACGCAGCTCGTCCTCGCTGGCGCCCTCGGCGGCCGTGCGCACGATGACGCCGGCGTTGTCGGGCACGACCTCGCGCAGGATCTTCTTGAGGCGGGCGCGCTCGGTGTCGGGCAGCTTGCGCGAGATGCCGGTCATGTTGCCGTCCGGCACGTAGACCAGGTAGCGACCCGGCAGCGAGATCTGCGAGGTGAGGCGGGCACCCTTGTGCCCGATCGGGTCCTTGGTGACCTGCACGAGGACCGAGTCGCCGGAGCTGAGGGCGTTCTCGATGCGCTTGGCCTTGTTGTTCTCCAGGCCGGCCGCGTCCCAGTTGACCTCGCCGGCGTAGAGCACGGCGTTGCGACCCTTGCCGATGTCGACGAACGCCGCCTCCATGCTGGGCAGGACGTTCTGGACCCGGCCGAGGTAGACGTTGCCCGCCATCGAGGCGTTGCTGGTCTCCCGGGAGACGTAGTGCTCGACGAGCACGCCGTCCTCGAGGACGCCGATCTGGGTGCGGTCGTCCTTGTGCCGGACCACCATCACCCGCTCGACGCTCTCGCGGCGGGCGAGGAACTCGGCCTCGGTGATGACCGTGCGGCGGCGACCGGCCTCGCGGCCCTCGCGACGGCGCTGCTTCTTGGCCTCCAGGCGGGTCGAGCCCTTCAGCGAGGTGACCTCGTCGCGCTCCTTGCGCGGCTCGCGCACCTTGGTGACGGTGCCCGGCTCGTCCTCGCCCTCGGCGGCGCCCCCTCCGGTGCGGCGACGGCGACGACGGCGACGGCTGGTGGTGCTCTCGCCGGCCTCCTCGGCCTGCTCGGCCTCGGGACCGGTCTGGCCGGCGGCCTCGGCCGTCTCCTCCTGCTCGGCGGACTCGGGGGTGTCGGCCTGCTCGGCGGCCTCCCCGCCGCGGCCGCGGCCACGACCCTTGCCACCGCGACGGCGGCGACGGCGACCGCCGCCCTCGCCGGCCTCCTGGTCCTGCTCGTGGTCCTGCTCGGCGACCGGGCCCGTCCCGGCCTCGGCGGCCTCGGTGGGCTCGGCCGGTGCGGCCTCGGCGTGCGCCGGGGTGGCCTCCGGTGCGGTCGCGCGCCGCGAACGGCGGCGGGTGACCAGCGCCGGGTCCGGCGGCTGGAACAGCAGCCCGAAGCTGGGGACGGCCGGGGTCTCCTCGACGGCCTCCTCCTCGGCGACCTCCTCGGCCGGCACGACGACGGCTTCGACCTCGGCGGGCTCGGGAGCGGCGGGCGCCTCGGTGACGGGCACGTCGGTCTCTGCGTCCGTGGGCTCGGGAGCCGTGGCCGCGGCCTTCTTGGCGGTCTTGCGCGGGGCGCGCTTGGCGGCCTTCTTCGCGGGCTTCTCCTTCGGCGCGGCAGCGTCCTCGGCGCCCGGCTCCACGCCGGGCTCGGCGGCGGCCTCGCTGGTGGCGGGCTCGCTGATGGCCGGCTCGCTGGCGGCGAGCTCAGGGGCGGTGGGCTCGGTGACCCCCGCCTCGGGCGCGGCGGCGGCCTTCTTGGCGGTCTTGCGCGGCGCGCGCTTGGCGGCCTTCTTGGCGGCCTTCTTCGCCGGGGCCGGACCGGCCTCGGGCGTGGTGGGCGCCTCGGTGGTCGGCTCCCCACCGTCCTGCGCTGCGGCAGCGGTGTCGGGGAAGAGGTTGTCGTTGGATGCCATCAGGCGTCCTCCTGTCACCCACGGGGCGAGACCACACCCCGGGGCCCGGAGGCCCCCTCGTCGCCGCGCGGTTCGTGGTGGCGTCGTCCCTCCCGCGGGAGCGGGGCGGGACGGAAGTCGTCTCGTCTACACCTTGGGGGCTCGCGCGGGGACGCGCGTCACCGTCTCAGGTGCCGTCGCCGGCCTGGTCGGCAGCCAATGGATCAGCCACCGTCGCGGTTGCGGTCTGCAGCGGGCCCTGCGCCAGCCGAGTCACCAGGGGCGGTGTCGGCGGCGCCAAGGCGGCCACTGCTCGCAGCGCGCTCAGGACGTCGTCGGGGCGCACGGCGGGTGTGGTGTGCCGTACGACCATCCGCAGTATCGCACACGTGTCGTCCTCGGCCGGTGATGCTGTGAGCGACACGACGGCCTCGCGCACGTCGAACGTGCGCGGCCCGGACTTCATCATGCGGGTGACCTCCACCCGCTCCTGCTCCAGCAGCGCGGTGGCCGCGCGCTCGAGGTCGGCGACCGGCATACCGCGGAAGGTCATGACCCAGTCGCTGGCCTGGAGCCGGTCGGCCAGGGCTCCGGGCCGGGCCTCGACCACCTCGAGGACGTCCAGCCCGTCGGGCAGCGCCTCGTCGAGGGCCGCGCGCAGCCGCTCGGGGTCGACCCGCTCGGTCACCGACACCTCGACGTACTCCGCCTCGCTGGCGGTGCCGGTCGGCGCCGCGTTGGCGTAGGAGATCTTGGGGTGGGGGTGGAAGCCGGCCGAGAAGGCCATCGGCACGGCGGCGCGACGCAGCGCGCGCTCGAGCGCGCGCTGGAAGTCACGGGTGGAGGAGAAGCGCAGCCGCCCGCGCTTGGCGTAGCGGATCCGCAGCTTCTGGACGGCCGGCGGCGGGGTGGGTCCTTCGGGTACGCGCTGGCGGGCCATGAGCCGAAAGGTTACCGGTCACCAAGTCCTGCCCTGACCTTGACCTCGGGTTGGTCCGGGCCTTGCCGGCGGGGTGCGAGCGTCTCCTCGGCCCGACCGGGCCACACAGGACACACCCAAGGAGATCGCTGTGCCGACCCGCAGTCTCGTCCTCACCGCCACCGCGCTGACCACGCTCGCCGCCGGGCTGGCCACCGGGGTGGCGCCGTCCCAGGCGGCCCCCGCGGCCGCGCCTTCCGCGGCGACCGTCCCCGCCGCCGCCACCGCCACCTCGGCCCGGATCCTGTTCGACGACGGGCACGCCGAGACGGCCGGCAACGCCGACTGGATCATCTCGACCTCGATCCCGAACCCGTTCAACCAGAAGGCCTCCCCCACCGCCGAGACCGACTGGACCGGGGCGATCTCCTCGTGGGGCGTGTCCCTGGCGCAGTACCCGACCTACTACCCCACGCTGCGCACCACCACCGGCGCCCTGACCTACGGCACCACCGGCAGCCTGGACCTGAAGAACTTCGACGAGCTGGTCATCCCCGAGCCCAACACCGCGTTCACCGCCGCCGAGCGCACCGCGATCATGCAGTTCGTCCAGAACGGCGGCGGCCTGTTCCTCATCACCGACCACGACCAGAGCGACCGCAACAACGACGGCGTGGACAGCGTGGACATCGCCAACCAGCTGTTCACCAGCAACGGCGTGGACAACACCAACCCGTTCGGCATCACGGTCGACTACAAGAACTACTCCAGCGAGGACGAGACCAACATCCCGTCGGCGGCGAGGACCCACCCGGTCATCGACGGGCCCTGGGGCACGGTCACCGGCAGCATCCTGCGCGGTGGCACCACCTTCACCATCTCGACCAGCAGCAACCCCAACGCCCAGTGCCTGCTCTACCGCAACGCCGTCTCCAACACGGGCTCGACCGGCTGCTTCTTCGCGGTGTCGCAGTTCGGCTCCGGCCGGGTGGCGCTGTGGGGCGACTCCTCCCCCGTCGACGACGGCACCGGCCAGAGCGGCAACACCCTGTATGACGGGTGGAACGACCCGGCGGGCACCGACGCCGAGCTGGCGCTCAACGCCACGGACTGGCTCTCGCACCTGTCCTGAAACCGTCGCAGCCCGACGGCAACCAAACCGGTCGCCACGTCGTCCATGGGGTGACCGCACGATGCGGTCACGTCAGAAGGGGTGAGACCTCATGTGGTGGTTCATCGGGATCGTCGTCGTGGTCCTCGTCGCGGCGGTGGTCCTCCGCGGCAACCGTCCGGGCTCGGACAAGCGGATCGAGTCGGGCGTCATCGACTACGACGCCCAGGCGCGGCGCGGGCCTGGCACGGGCACCGGCCCCGGCGGACTCGGCGGGCTCTGACCCGGCGCTGACGTCCGTCGTCGCAGACGACACGAGGCCGCCCGCACCCCTGGGGTGCGGGCGGCCTCGTCGTATGCCGGTCGGCTCAGTGAGTCTCGAGCAGCTGGTCCCGACCGGAGTTGAGCACGGTCAGCGGGAGCAGGGTCTTGCCCGTGGGGCCGATCTCGATCTCGGTCCCCATCTGGGGGCAGACGCCGCAGTCGAAGCACGGGGTCCAGCGGCAGTCCTCGACCTCGGTCTCGTCGAGCGCGTCCTGCCAGTCCTCCCAGAGCCAGTCCTTGTCCAGGCCGGAGTCCAGGTGGTCCCAGGGCAGCACCTCGGCCTGGTCGCGCTCCCGGGTGGTGAACCACGCGACGTCGACCGGCTCGTCCGCGAGCGCCTCGGCGGCGCACCGCATCCAGCGCTCGAAGGAGAAGTGCTCGCTCCAGCCGTCGAAGCGCCCGCCGTCGCGCCAGACGGCCTCGATGACCTTGCCGACGCGCCGGTCGCCCCGGGAGAGCAGGCCTTCGACGATGCCCGGCTCGCCGTCGTGGTAACGGAACCCGATCGAGGAGCCGTAGCGCTTGTCGGAGCGGATCGCCTCGCGCAGCTTGGTCAGGCGTGCGTCCGTCTCCTCGGCGCCGAGCTGGCCGCACCACTGGAACGGCGTGTGCGGCTTGGGCACGAACCCGCCGATCGAGACGGTGCAGCGGATGTCGCGCCGGCCGCTGACCCGGCGGCCGGTCTCGATGACCTTCTTGGCCAGCTCGGCGATCTGCAGCACGTCCTCGTCGGTCTCGGTCGGCAGGCCGCACATGAAGTACAGCTTCACCTGCCGCCACCCGGCGCCGTAGGCCGCGGCGACCGTGTTGATGAGGTCCTCCTCGGACACCATCTTGTTGATGACCTTGCGGATCCGCTCGGAGCCACCCTCGGGCGCGAAGGTCAGGCCGGAGCGCCGGCCGTTGCGGGTCAGCTCGTTGGCCAGGTCGATGTTGAACGCGTCGACCCGGGTGGACGGCAGCGACAGCCCGGTCTGGGTGCCCTCGTAGCGGTCGGCCAGGCCCTTGGTCAGGTCCGCGATCTCGGAGTGGTCCGCGCTCGAGAGCGAGAGCAGGCCAACCTCCTCGAACCCCGTCGCCGCCAGCCCGCGCTCGACCATCTCGCCGATGCCGGTGATGCTTCGCTCCCGCACGGGGCGCGTGATCATGCCGGCCTGGCAGAAGCGGCAGCCGCGGGTGCAGCCGCGGAAGATCTCCACGGACATGCGCTCGTGGACCGACTCGGCCAGCGGCACGAGCGGCTGCTTGGGGTAGGGCCACGCGTCGAGGTCCATCACCGTGTGCTTGGCGACCCGCCACGGCACGCCCTGGGCGGCGGGCGCGACACGCTTGATCCGCCCGTCGGCCAGGTAGTCGACGTCGTAGAAGGCGGGCACGTAGACGCCACCGGTGCGCGCCAGGCGCAGCAGCAGCTCGGTTCGCCCGCCCGGGCGGCCCTGTGCCTTCCACGCCGTGATGAGGTCGGTGATCTCCAGGACCGCCTGCTCGCCGTCGCCGATGACCGCCGCGTCGATGAAGTCGGCGATCGGCTCGGGGTTGAACGCCGCGTGGCCACCGGCCAGCACCACCGGGTCGTCGTCGCCGCGGTCGCGCGCGTGCAGCGGGATGCCGGCGAGGTCCAGCGCGGTGAGCATGTTGGTGTAGCCGAGCTCGGTGGAGAAGGACATGCCGAGCACGTCGAAGTCCCGCACGCTGCGGTGGCCGTCGACGGTGAACTGCGGCAGCCCCGCGGACCGCAGCTGGGCCTCCATGTCCGGCCACACGGCATACGTGCGCTCGGCGAGCGCGTCCGGGCGCTCGTTGAGGACTTCGTACAGGATCATGACGCCCTGGTTGGGCACGCCGACCTCGTAGGCGTCGGGGTACATCAGGGCCCACCGGGCGGTGAGCTCCTCCCCGCCGGGGCCGAACCCTGCGCAGTTCCAGTCCTTGACGGTGGAGTTCAGCTCACCGCCGACGTACTGGATCGGCTTGCTCACCTGCTCCAGCAACGGCTCCAGGGCAGCAAAAAGCGACTCGCCAGGCATGGGCTCAAGGGTAACCCGCCCCGCACCGTGCCCTCGAACGCGCACGCGCACGCGGCCCCACACTCAGGTTCGCGGCGTACGGTGCGCGCGTGTCCTCCGCGTCAGACCCCGGGCCCCGCCGTGGGCCGCTGCGCCGGCTGGGGCTGCTCGCCGCAGCCGCCGCGGCCGTCGCCGCCACCGTCCTGGTCACCGCCGGCGCCACCGGGGACCGTCACCCGCCCCCGCTGCCGGTCCGGGTGGTCGGGATCGGGGACTCCGTCACCACCGGAACCGCGTGCCACTGCACCGACTTCGTCCGCCTGTATGCGCGGGCGCTCACGTCGCGGAGCCGTCCGGCGACCGCCACCAACCTGGGCGCCGGCGGGCTGACCAGCGAGCAGCTCCTCGACGCCCTCCGGCGCCCCGGAGTGGTCCGCGAGGGTGTTTCGCGGGCCGATGTGCTCCTCGTGACGATCGGGGCAAACGACCTCGAGCCGCTGATCTCACAGTGGCGGAGCTCGGGGTGCCCTGAGAGCTGCTGGTCACCGAGCGTGTCCAAGGTGGCCGGCACCGTGGCCGACGTGGTGCGGACTGCCCAGGCCCTGCGGGGCGACCCCCACGAGCGCATCCTCGTCACGGGCTACTGGAACGTGTTCGACGACGGTGACGAGGCGTCGAACGCGCACGGCCCGGCCTACGTCGCCTGGACGGACCAGCTCAGCCGAGGGTTCAACAGCGCCGTGTGCGCGGCGCTCCGCGGCACGGGCGCCACCTGCGTGGACCTCTACACGCCGTTCAAGGGCGACGGCAGCAGCAACCCCACCCCCTTCCTGGCCGCCGACGGCGATCACCCGAACGCCGCAGGGCACCGGCTGATCGCCGGTGCCCTGCTCGCCGCGTCGGGCCGCTGATCGACGCGGTGCCTAGGCGTGGAGATGGCTCGAGAGCCAGTCCAGGGACTGGGGCAGCTGGGCGCCCCAGGTCGAGAAGTTGTGGCCGCCCTGGTCGACGATGAGCGCGTCCACCTGCATCGGCGACCGTGCGGCGGACAGGAACTTCCGCAGGCCGTCGAAGCCGGTGACTCCCGGCTCCTGGCGGGACATGGTCGCCAGGAGGGAGATCGGCGGCTGGGGCAGGTGGGTAACCCGCCACTGGAGGTCGTTCAGGTTGCGCAGCACCGTGGAACCGCCCCACAGGTCGCCGGTGGTCCTGTCGTGCAACGTGATGAAGTAGCCCGACAAGGACACCGCTGACGTGAACGTGTCCGAGTGCATCATGGCGAGCTTGGCGGCGCAGTAACCTCCCGTCGACTCGCCGATGGCGCCCCACCCGAGAGGGCGAAGGCGCAGCAGGTGCCGGAGCGCGTCAGGCACGTCCTGGGACAGGTAGGTCAGCGCCTGGGGGCCGTTCGGCACGTCGGTGCACTCGGTGTCCCGCGGGGGCGCGACCGTGGGCCGCAGGAACACCAGCACCATCGGGTGCGCCCGATGCGCTGACATCTCCTTGAGCAGGGTGTCCGGGTAGTCGAGACGGTTGACGAGGTTTCGCTCGTCGCCCGGGTAGCCGGTGATGGCCTCCACGGCAGGGAAGAGCCGGTGGGCCCAGGCGGGCTGGAAGTACTGCGGCGGCAGGTAGACGATCGCGGGTGCGCTCAGCAGGGACCGGGGCCCGGAGATCGTGAGGGACTCGACGCGTCCCTTCGTCGCCCATTGCGCCGGCGTGGACCACGACGCGTCGACGTGCACGTGCGTCACGCCCGCAGGCTGGGGCTCGCCCGGGGTGAAGATGGACGCTCCCGTTGCCGAGACCCCGGTCCGACCCGAATGATGGGCCACGATGTGCACGATCCGCCCGTTGCTGGTCGACCCGCCGAACAGGTCGGACCAAGAGGCGTAGAAGTAGCCGTAGTCGTTGATCGCCGCCGCGACGAGCACGACGGCGGAGACCTGGCAGAGCAGGATGCTGACCAGCCGCTGCAGCGTCCGCACCGGCCGCGGGCCGCGCCAGCGCGACCAGAGCACCCACGTGGCCAGCGGCAGCCCCACCGCGAGCACGGCCAGCAGCGCCAGCAGCGGCGCACCCAGCAGCGACATCGAGCCCTCCTCGCGGCGGTCCCGGGGCGGGTCCGCCTCAGAACGCGAGTGTGCGCCCCCCGGCTGGGAGGAGGCTGGACGTCGGCCGTGAAGGTCTGTCAGACCCGGTAGAGCTCGTTCAGGTCGGGGCGGAACCGGTCCTCCACCACGCGCCGGCGCAGCTTCATGCTCGGCGTCAGCTCGCCCTCCTCGATGGACAGGTCGCGCGGCAGGATGATGAAGTTCTTGATCGTCTCCCAGCGGTTGAGCCGGCTGTTGAGCTCGTCGATGTGCTCCTGCACCATCGCCCGGCACTCCGGGGAGGTCACCATCTCGCGGTAGAGCTTGCCGGCCATGCCGTGCTCGACCCCCCACTCGGTGATGGCGTCGTAGTCGAGGGTGATCAGCGCGGTGACGAAGTGCCGGCCCTCGCCGTAGACCATGAACTGGCTGACGTAGGGGCAGATCCCCTTGAACATCGCCTCGATCGCCGACGGCGCGACGTTCTTGCCCTGGGAGGTCTTGAACAGGTCCTTCTTGCGGTCGGTGATCCGCAGGAAGCCGTGCTCGTCGATGCTGCCGATGTCCCCGGTGTGCAGCCACCCGCCCATGTCCAGGGCCTCCTCGGTGGCCTCCGGCTGGTTGAGGTAGCCCTGCATGACGCCCGGCCCCTTGATGAGCACCTCGCCGTCGTCGGCGATGCAGACCTGGGTGCCCGGCACCGGCCAGCCGACGGTGCCCGGGATGTACGAGCCGGGGCGGTTGACGAACGACGCGGCGCTGGTCTCGGACAGGCCGTAGCCCTCGAGCACGGGCATGCCCACGGCGTCGAACCAGCGGGCGATCTCGGGGTCGAGCGCCGCCGAGCCGGAGATGAAGAACCGCACCCGCCCGCCGAAGCGGTCGCGGACCTTGTGCAGCACCAGCTTGTCGGCGATGGCGTGGCGGGCGGCGAGCATGCCGTGCGGCTTCTCGCCCCGCTGGCGCAGCTCGGCGACCTGTCGGCCGACGCCGATGGCCCAGTTGAACAGCCGGGCCTTCTCCCCGCCCTCGCCGGCGACCATCGTGGTGATCTTGCCGTAGGCCTTCTCGAAGATCCGTGGCGCGGCGCCCATGAACGTCGGCTGGACGTCGGGCATGTTCTCCACGATCCGGTTGACCCGGCCGTCGACCGCGGTGGCGAAGCCAACCTGCAGCGGGAGGACGAGCAGCATCTTGCCGAAGACGTGGGCCAGCGGCAGCCACAGGTACTGCACGTCGTCGTCGTTCAGGATCCCGAGGGAGTCGATGCCGGCGACGGTGTAGGTCCACGAGTCGTGGGTCAGCCGCACGCCCTTGGGCTTGCCGGTGGTGCCGGAGGTGTAGATGACCGTGGCGAGGTTCTGCGGCCGGATCTGCGCGATGCGCCGGTCGACCGCGTCCGGCTCGGCGGACAGGAGCCGCCGACCCAGGGCCTCGAGCTCGTCCCAGGTCAGCACCCAGCCGTCGTCGCCGTAGGCCTTGCCGTCGATGACGACGACGTGCTCGACCCAGGGCAGCTCGTCACGGTGCTCGCGGAGCTTGACCACCTGGGTGACGTCCTCGGCGATGACGATGCGGCTCTGGGAGTCGCTGACGATGAAGGCGCTGTCGCGGGCCGCCGTCGTCGGGTAGAGGGTCGTGGTGGCGGCACCGGCGAGCATGACCGCCAGGTCGGCCAGCACCCACTCGATCCGCGTGGTCGAGGCGACGGCGACCCGGTCCTCGGGCTCGATCCCCAGCGCGATCAGCCCGGCGGCGAGCACGTCGGCCTTGGCCGAGACCGCCTCCCAGGTGATGGCCTGCCACTGGTCGCCGTCGACGTAGCGGAACGCCTCCCCGTAGGGGCTGGCCTTGACCCGGTCCCGGAACAGGTGCGCCACCGTGGGGGCGCGGTCCTGGATGACGGCGTGGTTGACCTGCTCGTCCTGCACCGACGGTCTGCCCATGCGGTGGCACCTCCGGGGTGGTGTGTGGCGCCTCCGTCCGGAGGCGCGTCCGACAGCTCCCGGCCCGGCGGACGACCGGGCCGACCCCGGATCTTCCCAGCCCCTGCTCAGCGAGTAAAGACCCTGACAAAACTGGACAAGTCGGACATGCCGAACCGTGACCTGGGGTATGCCGTCCCGTCGCCTACGAGGGGACGATGGACGTGAGCACCTCGCGGCAGCGCTCCACGTCGTGGGCCATCTGCTCCAGGAGCTCCTCCACCGAGTCGAACCGCTCGGTCGGGCGCAGCCGCTCGACCAGCTCGACGCCCACCTGCTCGCCGTAGAGGTCGAGGTCGGTGCGGTCCAGGGCGTAGGCCTCGACCCGGCGCTGGTGCCCGTCGAAGGTCGGGTTGGTGCCGATCGAGACCGCCGCCGGCAGCACCCGTTCCGCGTCCTCCTCGGGCCGGTCCAGGCGCAGCAGCCACCCGGCGTACACCCCGTCCGCGGGGACGAGCCCGCCCATCTCCTGCGGGAGGTTGGCCGTGGGGTAGCCCAGCTCGCGGCCCCGGTGGTCGCCGTGGACGACCGTGCCGCTGATCCGGTGCGGGCGCCCGAGGATCTCCGCGGCGGCCGCGACGTCGCCGGTGGCCACGAGCTCGCGGACCTGGCTGGAGGACCAGCGGGTGTCGCCGCCGAGGTCCTTGAGCACGACCACGTCGAAGCCGTGCTTGTCGCCCAGCGCCCGCAGGGTCGAGACGTCACCGGAGTTGCGCACGCCGAAGCGGGTGTCCTCCCCCACCACGACGGCGGTCGCGCCGAGCGCCTCGACGAAGACCTCCTCGACGTAGCGCTCGGGCGTCCACCCGGCCAGCTCGGCGGTGAACTCCTGCACCAGGACGGCGTCGAGGCCGGTGCCCTCGAGCAGGTCGAGGCGCAGCCCGAGCGGGGTGATCGTGCGCGGCGCCTGGTCGGGGCGCAGCACCGCGACCGGGTGCGGGTCGAAGGTCACCGCCACCGCCTGCGCGTCGCGCTCGCGCGCCTGCTCGATCACGGTGGCGAGGACCGCGCGGTGGCCGCGGTGCACGCCGTCGAAGTTGCCCAGCGTCACCACGCTCGGGCCAAAGCCCTCAGGGATCTGGGTCAGGTCGGTCCATCGCAGCACGCGGACACTCTACGGAACGGGGAACACCACGTGGGTGCGGGCCAGCATGCCCCGCTCGTCGAGCATCGCCACCAGGCGCCCGTCCGGCGCGAACGCCGCCACCGGGTCCTCCCGCAGCGGCTTGCGCGAGGGGATGCGCTGGCCGTGCCCGACCATGCGCGCCTCGTCGTCGGTCAGCTCCCGCACGTCGAAGGACGCCCGCGCGGCGTCCGCCAGGGACACCACCGGTATGCCGTCCGCCTCCGCCGCGGCCTCGAGCTCGGCCAGCGTGCGGGCCGCCGCGAGGTCGAACCGGCCGACGCGGGTGCGGCGCAGCGCGGTGAGGTGGCCGCCGACGCCGAGGGCGGCGCCGAGGTCGCGGGCCAGAGCGCGGACGTAGGTGCCCGAGGACACCTCCACCTCGACGTCGAGGTCGAGCACGGGGTGCCCGTCGGCGCTGACGTGGCGCCGGTCGAGCACGTCGAAGCGGCTGACCGTGACCCGCCGCGCACGGAGAGCCACGTCCTCCCCCGCGCGCACCCGCGCATACGAGCGCTTGCCGTCGACCTTGATGGCGCTGACGGCGCTGGGCACCTGGTCGATCTCGCCGGTGAGGGCAGCGACGGCCTTGTCGACCGCCTCGTCGGTGAGGCCGGAGGCGTCGGCGCCGGCGGTCACCTCACCCTCGGCGTCGTCGGTGACGGTGTCCTGGCCGAGCCGGATCGTGGCCGTGTAGGTCTTGTCGCAGCCGACCAGGAAGGTCAGCAGCTTGGTGGCGCGCTCGACCCCGAGGACGAGCACACCGGTGGCCATCGGGTCCAGCGTGCCGGCATGGCCCACCCGGCGGGTGCCGCACAGGCGACGCGCCCGCGCCACCACGTCGTGGCTGGTCCACCCGGCCGGCTTGTCGACGATCAGCAGGCCTTCGGGGCTCACGCGCGCCGGGCCTCCCGGTCGTCCTCGTCCAGGTCGTCGAGGTCGTCCTCGTCCTCCCGCGGCTTGCGGTAGGGGTCGGACTCGCCCGCGGGGACCGCGCCGGCAGCGGCGGCGGCCACGGCGGCGTCGCGCTCGCGGGCCTCCTTGAGCAGGTCCTCGAGGTGGGCGGCGTTCTCGGGGATCGCGTCGGCGAAGAACTCCAGCGTCGGGGTCAGCCGGATGCCGATCTGCTTGCCGACGAAGGAGCGCAGCTTGCCCTTGGCCGCCTCGAGCGCCTCCGCCGTCTCGGCACGCTCCTCGTCGGAGCCGAAGACCGTGTAGAACACCGACGCGTGCTGCAGGTCGTTGGTGACCCGCACGTCGGTGATCGTGATGAACCCCAGACGGGGGTCCTTGACGCGGTACTCGAGGTTCTCGGCGATCAGGACCTTGATGCGGTCAGCGATCTTGCGGGCGCGTGCCGGATCAGCCATGCGTCTTACCTTCCTACAAATCAGGGATCGGGTCACCTCAGGTGAGCCCGGAGAGGGCTGGTGAGCCCGGAGACAAAGGTGAGCGGCGGTCTCGTCTGAGACTCGCCGCCCACCTTCGGTGACCTACTTACGCACGCGGCTTTTCACGCATCTCGTAGGTCTCGATGACGTCGCCGATCTTGATGTCGTTGAAGCTACCGAGGTTGATACCGCACTCGTAGCCCTCGCGGACCTCGGTGACGTCGTCCTTGAAGCGACGCAGACCGGTGATCTCGAGGTTCTCCGTGACGACGACGCCGTCGCGGGTGAGGCGGGCCCGGGTGCCGCGCTTGATCTCGCCGGAGCGGACCAGCGAGCCGGCCACGTTGCCGAACTTGCTCGAGCGGAACACCTCGCGCACCTCCGCGGTGCCGAGCTGGGCCTCCTCGAACTCCGGCTTGAGCATGCCCTTCAGGGCCGCCTCGATCTCCTCGATGGCCTGGTAGATCACCGAGTAGTAGCGGATCTCGACACCCTCACGCTCGGCCACATCCGCGTTCTGGCCCTCGGCCCGCACGTTGAAGCCGATGATGATGGCGTCGGAGGCCATCGCCAGGTTGATGTTGTTGAGCGTGATCGCACCGACGCCGCGGTCGATGATGCGCAGGTCGACCTCGTCGCCCACGTCGATCTGGAGCAGGGCGTCCTCGAGCGCCTCGACCGAACCCGACACGTCACCCTTGAGGATGAGGTTGAGGGTCTCGACCTTGCCGGCCGCGAGGGCCTCGTTGAGGTCCTCGAGGCTGATGCGCTTGCGGGCCTTGGCCAGGGAGGCCTGGCGGTCGGCCGCCTCGCGCTTCTCGGCGATCTGGCGGGCCGTGCGGTCGTCCGGGGCCACCACGAAGGTGTCACCGGCACGCGGCACGGAGGACAGACCGAGCACCTGGACCGGACGGGACGGGCCCGCCTCGTCGATGTTCTTGCCGTGCTCGTCGAGCATGGCGCGAACGCGGCCGTAGGCGCTGCCGGTGACGATCGCGTCGCCGACGCGCAGGGTGCCGGCCTGGACCAGCACCGTGGCGGTGGCGCCACGGCCCCGGTCGAGGTTGGCCTCGATCGCGACACCACGGGCGTCACGGTCGGGGTTGGCCCGCAGGTCGAGCGCCGCGTCGGCAGTCAGCAGGACCGCCTCGAGCAGGCCGTCGATGTTCTGGCCGGCCTTGGCCGACACGTCGACGAACATCGTGTCTCCGCCGTACTCCTCGGCGATGAGGTTGTACTCGGTCAGCTGCTGGCGCACCTTCGAGGGGTTCGCACCTTCGACGTCGATCTTGTTGACCGCGACCACGATCGGCACGTCCGCCGCCTGGGCGTGGTTGAGCGCCTCGATGGTCTGCGGCATCACGCCGTCGTCGGCAGCGACGACGAGGATCGCGATGTCGGTGACCTTGGCACCACGGGCACGCATGGCCGTGAAGGCCTCGTGACCCGGGGTGTCGATGAAGGTGATCGCGCGGTCGATGCCCTCGTGCTCCTTGTGCACCTGGTAGGCACCGATGTGCTGGGTGATGCCACCGGCCTCACCCGCGGCGACGTCCTCGTTGCGGATCGCGTCGAGCAGGCGGGTCTTGCCGTGGTCGACGTGACCCATGACGGTCACGACCGGCGGACGGGGCGCGAGGTCCTCGTCGTCCTCGGACGCGATACCGGTCTCGAGGTCGATGTTGAAGGAGTCGAAGAGCTCCTTCTCCTCCTCCTCCGGGGAGACGACCTGCACGTCGTAGCCGAGCTCGGCACCGAGCAGCTTGAAGGTGTCCTCGTCGAGGGACTGGGTCGCCGTGGCCATCTCACCGAGGTGGAACAGCACGGTCACCAGGCTCGCCGGGTTGGCGTTGATCTTGTCCGCGAAGTCGGTCAGCGACGAGCCGCGACGCACGCGCACGACGGTCTTGCCGTCACCACGGGGGACGCTGACGCCACCGATGGTGGGCGCCTGCATCTGCTCGAACTCCTGGCGCTTCGCGCGCTTGGACTTGCGGCCACGGACCGGACGGCCGCCACCGCGACCGAACGCACCGGCGGTCGCACCACGGCCACCGGGGCCACCACGGCCACCGCCGCCGGGACGACCGGCGAAGCCGCCGCCACCGCCACCGGGACCGCCACCACCGGGACGACCGCCGAAGCCGCCGCCACCGGGACGACCACCCGGGCGGGCGGGACGCTCACCGGGACGACCGACCGCAGCGCGGTCGGGCATCATGCCCGGGTTCGGGCGGGGACCACCGGGACGCGGGGCCGCCGGACGCGGACCGCCGGGGCCGGCAGCGCCACCGGGGCGGTTGCCGCCCTGGGGACGGGGCATGCCCTGGCTGGAGGCGAAGGGGTTGTTGCCCGGACGCGGAGCGCCCTGGCCGCCACCCTCGCGGCCGCCGTCACGGCCACCGCGCTGGCCGCCGCTGCGGCCGTCACGCGGCATGCCCTGGCTGGGGGCGAAGGGGTTGTTGCCCGGACGCGGGGCGCCGGGACGCGGGGCCGGACGCGGGCCGGGGGTCGGCGCGCCACCCTCGCGGGCCGCCGGAGCGGCGGGAGCGGCCGGGGCCTCGGGAGCCGGGGTCGGCTTCGCGGCCGGCTTGGGGCCCGGCGTGGGCGCGGTGCGGGCCGCGGGGGCCTCGACCGGCTTGGCGGGTGCCGCCGGGGCGGGGACCTCCGGCGCAGGCTTGGCCGGGGCGGCCGCAGCCGGCTTGGCCGGTGCAGCGGGGGCCGGCGCAGCCGGGGCGGGGGCAGCCGGCTTCGCGGCGGGGGCCGCCTTCTTGGCGGGGGCAGCCGGCTTGGCGGCGCCACCGCCGGCGAGCTCGGCGGGGAACGTCTCGCGAATCTTGCGCACGACAGGGGGCTCGATGGTCGACGACGCCGACCGGACGAACTCGCCCTGCTCCTTCAGATGGTTGAGCAAAGTCTTGCTCTCGACTCCGAGCTCCTTGGCGAGCTCGTAGACCCGGACCTTAGCCACGTTTCTCCTGTCCTCGGTCCGGACCATCGAGACATCGACAGGCGCGGACCGTCGTTAAAGCTGGGGGGTGCTCATCGGTGAGTACTCATCGGGTGCTCATCAGCGTCTTACCCGCTTTCGGTTGCATGTTCCGACGGCTCCTGGGAGCCGCCGACGACGGCCTGCTGCTCCTCGAGCACGTGCGCCCTGACGCGGGAGGTGTCCAGCGGGGCCTTGACGCGCAAGGCCCTCGCGAACGCCCTGCGTCGCACGGCGAGCTCGAGACATTCGGGTGTCGGGTGCAGCCATGCGCCACGCCCGGGCAGCCGACGTCGGGGATCAGGATGGGCAACGAGCTGGTGCTCCTGCTCATTCCACACCGCGACGACTCGCAGCAGTGACGACCGGTCGTCGCGGGAACGGCAGCCCACACACGTGCGTGCCGTGGAGTGGGATCGCCGCACACGGACGTCTTGCGTCCGATCGGTCTGGACCACTCTACCGCCTAACGCCCGTCCTCCGCGCCAGCCGCCTCAGGCGTCACACTCGCCCCGGCCGCCGGGGCGGTGTCGGAGCGGATGTCGATGCGCCACCCGGTCAGCTTGGCGGCCAGGCGGGCGTTCTGCCCCTCCTTGCCGATGGCGAGGGAGAGCTGGTAGTCGGGCACGACCACGCGGGCCGAGCGCAGCGTCGGGTCGACGATCTCGACCGACTGCACGCGCGAGGGTGACAGCGCCGCGGCGACGAACTCCTGCGGGTCGGCCGAGTAGTCGACGATGTCGATCTTCTCGCCGTGCAGCTCGGTCATGACCGCGCGCACCCGGGCGCCCATCGGGCCGATGCAGGCGCCCTTGGCGTTGACGCCGGGCACCTTGGAGTGGACGGCGATCTTGGTGCGGTGACCGGCCTCGCGGGCCAGCGCCGCGATCTCGACGGTGCCGTCCGCGATCTCGGGCACCTCGAGGGCGAACAGCTTGCGCACCAGGTTGGGGTGGGTGCGCGACAGCCCGATCTGCGGGCCGCGCGGGCCGCGCTTGACGCTGACGACGTAGCAGCGCAGCCGCTCGCCGTGGACGTAGCGCTCCCCCGGCACCTGCTCGGCCAGCGGGAGGATGCCCTCCACGGTGCCGAAGTCGACCAGCACGTTGCGCGGGTCGCTGCTCTGCTGGATCACGCCCGCGACGACGTCGCCCTCACGGCCGCGGAAGTCCCCGAGGATCGCCTCGTCCTCGATGTCACGCAGCCGCTGGACGATGACCTGCCGCGCTGTCGAGGCGGCGATCCGGCCGAAGCCCTCGGGGGTGTCGTCGAACTCGGGCCCGGGCTCGCCGCGGGTGCCGTCCTCGGCGACCTCGCCCTCCTCGCGCGCCCACACCACGACGTGGCCGGTCTTGCGGTCGAGCTCCACGCGGGCGAGGCGGTAGGCGCCCTCGGTGCGGTGGTAGGCCACGAGCATCGCCTGCTCGATGGCGGGGATGATCACGGCCAGGGAGATGTCGCGCTCCCGCTCCAGCGCACGCAGCGCCGCCAGGTCGATGTCCATCAGTCGTCCTCCTCATCAGCGCCGCGGGTGAACTCCACCTGCACCAGGGCGCGCGCTATCTCGGCAAAGGCAAGCGTGTGGTCCATGGCCGGGGCGCCCTTGGCTCCGTCCACGGACAGGGTGATCCCCTCGGGGCCGGCCGCGACGAGTCGCCCGGTCAGCACCGTGTCGTCGGTCCCGGTGACCTTGACCAGGCGGCCGACGTTGCGGCGGAAGTGCCGCGGCTCGGTGAGCGGCCGCTCGACGCCCGGGGAGGTGACCTCGAGGACGTAGGGCTGGGAACCCATCGCGTCGCTCTCGTCCAGCGCGGCGCTCACCGCACGGGTCGCGTCCGCGACCTCGTCGAGGGTGAGCGGCGGGACGGGGCTGCGATCGTCGTCGGCCGCGAGGCCGGACAGGTCTCGGTCGAGGTAGACCCGCACGAGCCGGCGCTTGCCGGCCGGCGTCACGGCGACGTCCTCGATCACGAGCCCGAGCGCGTGCAGCGGCGCCTCGATCGTGGGGCGAATCCGGTCCTTGGTGCTCAATGCCGCCTCCGCTCCCAGTGTTCTCGAGTCGTCCGACACGCGCGAGTCACCCACGCACGGCCGTCCGTGACCACACTCTATCCGCTACGCGACCGGACGCATGCCGCCGGAGGGCGCCCGGCGCCCCATGCCATGATCGGGCGCATGCCGGGGAGGGACCGTATGCCGCGTGCCTGGTCGCGACGCAGCGTCCTGGTCGCGCTGGGGGTCGCCTCCGCCACGGCGCTCACCGGGTGCGGAGTGCGCCTGGAGGACCACCCCGGCTCGCTGCCGTTCGCACCCGAGCGCAAGCCCGCGCCGGACGAGCGGACCCTCCTGGCGGCCCTGGCCGACACCCGGTCGCTGGAGCAGGCCGCCGCTGCCGCGGGGGCGGCCGCCGGGCCGTGGCCGGCCCGGCTCGCCCCCGCCCACCACCAGCAGGCCGCCGTCCTGGAGCAGGTGCTGCGCCAGGCGGGGGTGCCCGTGCCCGCCGCGGCCCCGACGACTGGCGGCCCGTCCGGGACCGGCTCCCCCACCACCTCGACCACGGCTGCCGGCCAGGCCCGGGCCGGCCTGGCCGCCCAGGAGCTGGTGGCCGTGCAGACGCCGGCGCTGATCACCCTGGCGGGGGTGGGCGCGGAGCACGTGGCGCTGCTCGCCGCGCTGGCCGCCCACCACGGGGCGGCCGCGACGCTGCTCGGCGGGTCCGCGCAGTGGCCCGAGCCCAGCGCCCCCACCGGCAGCCCGGCCGCCCGGCTGCTGGCAGCCACCCGCTCCGCGGCGTACGGCTTCGAGGTGGCGCAGGCCCAGGGCGACCACGCCACGGCGGCGCTGGCGGCCGTGACCCTGGCCCGGCTGCGGCACCGCGAGACCGAGCTGGTGACGCTGGCCGGGGACGCCGCGACACCGCCCGCGCTCGGCTACCAGCTACCGTTCCCGGTGACGACACCCACCAGCGCCCGGCGCCTGGCCCGCGGGCTCGTGGCCGGGCTCCTGTCCGCCAAGGCGGCCGAGCTGCGCGGCGCCGCGGGCAACGAGCAGGCCCTCACCGGCCTGGTGCGCTGGCTGGCCGAGACCGCGGTGCTCGGCACCCGATGGGGCTCGCCACTCCCGGCCTTCCCCGGCCTGAGCGCGCCGTGAGCGAGCTGGTCCCCGAGACCTTCCGCTCGGCCATGGCCGGCCGCGCCGCCGAGGGCGACGGGGCCGGCGGGCCGGGCGAGGACGGCGACCGGTGGCTGCGCCGGCTGCCCCGGCTGGTCGCCGAGCTCCTGGAGCAGTGGCAGCTGGAGCCGGACGGCCCGAGCCGGCACGGGGTCTGCGCCCTGGTCGTCCCGGTGCGCCAGGGCGGCGCCGAGGCCGTGCTGAAGGTGGCCTGGCCCCACGACGAGGCCCGGTACGAGCACCTGGCCCTGCGGGCGTGGGACGGCGACGGCGCGGTCCGCCTGCTGGCCGCCGACCCGGCCCGGTGGGGCCTGCTGCTCGAGCGGCTCGACGCCGACCGCGACCTGCACACCCGCCCGCTGGACGAAGCCTGCGCGGTCGCCGGCGGCCTGCTCGCCCACCTCGACCGGCCCGCCCTGCCGCAGCTGCCCCGCCTCTCGGACTGGGCGCGGAACCTGGTGGCCCAGCTCCCCAGCGGACCGGAGGGCATCCCCCGCCGGTTCGTGGAGCAGGCCAGGTCGCTGGCCACCGACCTGGCCCGGGAGCCCGCCACCGACGCCCGGCTGGTGCACACCGACCTGCACTACGCCAACGTGCTCGCCGCCGCGCGCACGCCCTGGCTGGCGATCGACCCCAAGCCCATGGCTGCCGACCCGGGGTTTGCCGTGGCACCGCTGCTGTGGAACCGCTGGGACGAGGTGGTCGCCAGCCACGACGCGCACCGGCACCTGCGCCGTCGCCTGTCGGTCGTGTGCGAGCACGCCGGCCTCGACGAGGACCGCACCCGCGCGTGGACGCTGGTCCGTGAGCTCGCCCAGGCGCGGTGGGCGGCCCGCTGCGGCGACCCGGCGGAACTGACCACAGCGGTGACGATCATCAAGGCCATGGCCGACTAGCCCGGTCGCGCCCCCTCGGCCAGCAGGGCGAAGGAGACGAGCCAGTGCGTGGACATGAAGTCCCCGTCGATGATCTCCTCCCCGACCGCCTTCGCCTGAGTGTCGGCGGCGGCCAGCAGCCGGCTGCGCCGGTCCGCGTCCGCGACCAGCGGGGCGAGCTCGCGCAGCTGCCAGGCACGGGAGAGGGACAGCCCGAAGAGGTGCACCATCTGGCCGTCGGTCCGGTCGCGCACCTCCGGCACGGTCAGGAGCGGGTCATCGGCGGCCCCCAGCCCGGGCAGGAAGGCCTCCAGCCACGCCGACCTCTCCCCCGCGGGAAGCACGCGACGCATGAGGTCGGCCTCGCACAGCGCCGGCGAGAGGAAGTCGTTGCCGCTGGGCTCCCAGGACACGGGGTATGCCGTGTCCGCACCGAACCAGCCGCCGGCCGCGGCGCTGAGCGCGGCCACGACGTCGTCTCGGCCCAGCGCGGCGTACGCCTCGTGCATCAGCGCGCACCCGAACGCGGTGTTGCTGTGCACGCCGTGCCGGACGGGGTGGGTCAGCCGGGGCAGCCACGCGAGGACGAGGTCCGCGACCGCGTCGGCCAGCGGCGCGGTCGCCCGCACCCACGTGGCGGCGTGCGGGTGCGGGCAGCCACGCGTGGCGGCGGCCAGCATGGCCGCCCACGCCCAGCCGTACGGGCGCTCGAACGACGGGCGCTGCCGCAGGTAGGCAGCCTCCGCCGCACCGGCGTCGGGGGTCAGCCGGCTGTCGAGGACCGCGGCCAGCGCGTCGGCGGTGCCCGGGTCGAGCGGTCCGCCCGCCCCGGAGAGCAGCCGCACCGCCGACCACTGCATGTGCGCCGAGGAGTGCCAGTCCAGGCTGCCGTGGAACGCCGGGTGCAGCCGCTGAGGGGTGACGTCCACGTCGTCCGACCCCAGCGAGCTGTGCGCGGCGTTGTAGGGCCACGAGGTGCCCAGGACGCGCAGGATCGTCTGCGCCCAGTCGCCGGCGCTCATCGCGGGAAGGCGAAGACGGCCATGACCGCCACGTTGCACGCCAGCAGCGGGATCGCCGTCGGCACCTGTGCCTTGATCGGGCCGTAGGTGTCCTTGAGCTCCAGCAGCGCGGCGGGCACGAGGTTGAAGTTCGCCGCCATGGGCGTGCACAGCGTGCCGCAGAAGCCGGCCAGCATGCCGACCGCGAAGACCACCGCCGGCTGGCCGTGGAACTGCTGGACCAGCAGCGGCCAGCCGACCGCCGCGGTCATCACCGGGAACGCGGCGAAGGCGTTGCCCATGACCATGGTGAACAGCGCCATGCCCACGCAGTAGACGATGACGGCGGCGATGAGCGAGCCCTTGGGCAGGATGCCGTCGGTGATGCCCTTGACGGCGTCGCCGACACCGGCCGCCTGGAACAGCAGGCCCAGGGTGGCGAGGAACTGCGGCAGGATCGCCGCCCAGCCGATGTGCCCGAGCAGGCGGTCGCCCTCCTGGAACGGCACGGCGACCGAGCCGGGGCGGAACATCAGCATCGCGACCACGAGGGCGACCACAGCGGCCACGCCGAGGCCGATGACCGTGGCCGAGCCCTTCTCCAGCAACAGCCCGTCGCCGTGCTTGACCTTGGCCAGCCAGGCGCCGAACACCACCGCCACCGCCGGGACCACGAGGGCCGGGATGAACAGCTTCGGCCCGAACCGGGTGGCCAGCTGCTCGCGCTCGGCGTCGCTCGTGGTCCGCTCGGTCCCCTTGCGGGGCAGGCCGAAGCCGGCCAGGACGGCGAGGCCGATCACGGCCAGGCCCTCGACCCAGGCGGGTCCGGCCCCCGCGGTGACGGCACTGCCGTAGACGAAGGTGAACGCCAGGAGCGCCCAGAACGCCGCACTGGCGTGCCGCCGCGGCGCCTCCCGGTCGGTGAGCCGCACGACCGCGACCACGAGGAAGAACGCGGCGACCAGCCAGTAGAACCACTCGACCTTGATCATCGGCCGGCTCCCGTCGTCACGGCCTCGGCGTCGTCGGCGGGGGCGCCCGCCCCGGCCAGGCGTCCCAGGCTGCGGTCCAGCCAGAGCATCCGGGCGCCGTGGATGAGCAGCGCGCAGATGGCGGTGGGGATGGCCCACAGCGCGACCTGCAGCGCGTCGAGCTTGAGGTGGTAGGTCGTGTCGACGAAGCCGGTGATCAGCAGGATCGACCCGACCGCGACGAAGATGTCCTCCCCGAAGAACAGGCCCACGGTGTCCGCGGACGCGGCATACGAGCGGATCTTCTCCCGCATCGGCTCGCTGAGCGGGCCGTGGCGGCGTTCCGCGGCGGCCTCCGACATCGGCGCGACGATCGGCCGGACCGCCTGGGCCGGGCCACCCACGGCCATCAGGCCCAGGGCGGCGGTGCCCTGCCGCACCAGCAGGTAGGCGGCGAGCAGCCGGCCCACGGTCAGGCCGGCGAGCCGCGAGATCATCCGGCGGGCCTGGTGCTGCAGGCCGTAGCGCTCGATCAGGCCGATCACCGGCAGGACCACGATGAAGACGGTCACCGAGCGGGAGCCGGCGAAGCCGGTGCCGAAGGTGTCCAGGATCTTCATCGGGGTCATGCCGGAGATGAGTCCGGCCACGATGCCGGCGACGGTGACCACGAGCATCGCGTTGAGTCTGAGGGCGAAGCCGACGATGACGACGGCTACCGCGAGCAGCACCCACATGGGCAGCACCTCGGGTTTCGGGTCGGGGGCGGGGCGCCCGCGAACGGGCACCCGGGGATGGCCCGTCACCCTAGAAGTCGTTCAACAATCGCCACAAGGGGAAACTCGACATTTCTCATGATTCGGAGAAATGGGACGCATAGACCTCCAGCAGGTGCGCCTCCGAGCCGAGCAGGTACTCCTCCAGCGCCACCGCCGCCCGGACCACCTCCCCGGCCGCCACCAGGTCGGCGATGCGCGCGTTGGCCTCCACGTAGCGCCCGTGCACCGAGCGGGGGTCGGCGACCACCACGAACAGCAGCCTCATCTCGGTGAGGATCGTGCGCAGCGTCCGGTCGAGCACCTCGTTGCCCGCCAGCGCGGCGAGGGCGAGGTGGAACCGCCCGTTCGCGGTGCCGACGGCCTCGTAGTCGCCGCGCCGCGCGGCTTCCCGACCCTCTTCGGCTGCCTCCTCGACCTGCGTCACGGCCATCGACCAGCGGCGTTCCGCCGCACGCCGGGAGCCCGGGTCCATCGTGGGGACGCCCCCGCGGGTCACGGCCGCCTCCCGCACGGCACCGACCTCGAGCAGCCTGCGGGTCTGGTAGAGCTGGCGCGCCTCCTCCAGCGAGAGCCGGCGCACGAAGACCCCGCGGTTGGGCCGGTGCTCCACGACGTGCTCGTGCCCGAGCAGCCGGAACGCCTCCCGCAGGGTGTTGCGGCTGACCTGCAGGCGGGTGACCAGGCCGGCCTCGTCGAGGCGCTGGCCGGGTCGCAGCTCACCTTCGAGCACGGCGGCGCGCAAGCGGTCCGCGGCACGGGACGCGGCGGAGTCAGCCATCTCAGCTCCTGGGGTCGCACCTTGACACCATCACAGGTTGTTGAACAATCTGGCGACATGGTGGACCAGAGAAGCGTGGATCTCAACGCCGACGTCGGCGAGTCGTTCGGCCGGTGGGAGCTCGGTGACGACGACGCCCTGCTGCACCTGGTCACCTCGGCCAACGTCGCCTGCGGCTTCCACGCCGGCGACCCGGCGACCCTGGTGGCCACGTGCTCGACCGCCGCCGAGCGCGGGGTGGCCGTGGGCGCGCAGGTGGGCTACGCCGACCTCGGCGGCTTCGGCCGGCGGTTCATCGACATGGCGCCCGAGGAGCTCTACGCCGACGTCCTCTACCAGCTCGGCGCCCTCGACGGCATCGCGCGCAGCCACGGGACGGCCGTCTCCTACGTCAAGCCGCACGGTGCCCTCTACAACGCCGTCGTGCACCACGAGGAGCAGGCGGCCGCCGTGGTCCGGGCGGTCGCTGCCTACGACCCGGCGCTGCCGCTGCTCGGCCTGCCCGGCTCGGTCCTGCTCGCCGCGGCCGCCGGGCGCGGGCTGCGCACCGTGCGCGAGGCGTTCGCCGACCGCGCCTACACCCCCGCCGGCACCCTCGTCTCCCGCCGGGAGCCCGGTGCGGTGATCCACGACCCCGACGTCGTCGCCGAGCGCGTGGTGCGCATGGTCACCGTCGGCGAGGTCGAGGCGGTCGACGGCTCCGTGGTCACCCTGGAGGTCGACTCCGTGTGCGTCCACGGCGACTCCCCCGGCGCGGTCACCATCGCCCGGGCCGTCCGCGAACGCCTCGACGCCGCCGGCGTGACCGTCCGCGCGTTCACCGGCGGCTGAGGTGCGCTTCCTGCCGTGCGGCCTCGGCGCCGTCCTCGTCGAGCTCGACGACGCCGCGACGCGCCGCCGCCTCGACGCGGCCCTGCGTGCCCAGCCGCTCCACGGTGTGCGCGAGCACGTGCCCGCCGCCCGCACCGTGCTGCTCGTGCTCGAGCCCGGAGCCGACGCCCGGGCAGTCACGGCCCGGGTCCGGTCGCTGCCCCTGGCCGAGGACACCGGCGCCGCCGACGAGGCCGAGCCGATCGAGGTGCCGGTGCGCTACGACGGGGAGGACCTCGAGGAGGTGGCGGCCACGCTCGGGATGTCGCCCGCAGAGGTGGTCACCCGGCATACCGGGCAGGTCTGGACCGTCGAGTTCTGTGGATTCGCGCCGGGATTCGGCTACCTGACAGGTGAGGCCGGCGACCTCGTCGTCCCCCGGCGGCACGACCCACGGCCGCGCATCCCGGCCGGCGCGGTGGCGCTGGCCGACCAGTACACCGGCGTCTACCCCCGCTCCTCCCCCGGCGGCTGGCAGCTCATCGGCACCACCTCCATGGCGATGTGGG
This sequence comes from Oryzihumus leptocrescens, assembly GCF_006716205.1. Taxonomy (GTDB): domain Bacteria; phylum Actinomycetota; class Actinomycetes; order Actinomycetales; family Dermatophilaceae; genus Oryzihumus; species Oryzihumus leptocrescens. The sequence continues at coordinate 2,594,783 of NZ_VFOQ01000001.1, forward strand.
ACACCGCGCGCCCGACGCCCGCCCTGCTCGCGCCCGGCACCCGGGTGCGCTTCGTCGACGAGTCCCGCGCATGAGCCGCCATGCCCTGACCGTCGAGCGCGTCGGCCCGCTGGCCCTGCTGCAGGACCTCGGCCGGCCCGGGCACGCCCACCTCGGCGTCAGCCCCAGTGGCGCCGCCGACCGCGGGTCGCTGCGCACCGCGAACCGCCTCGTCGGCAACGCCGACGGCGCCCTGGCCGTCGAGGTGCTCGCCGGCGGCCTGGCCCTGCGCGCGTCCGCCGACGTCACGGTCGCAATCACCGGGGCCCCGCTGCCGGTCCAGGTGGACGGGCGCGCGGTGGAGTTCTGCGCCCCCGCCTTCGTCCCGGCGGGGTCACTGCTGCGCCTCGGTATGCCGGCCACGGGCCTGCGCAGCTACCTCGCCGTCCGTGGCGGGCTGGCGGCGGAGCAGGTTTTCGGCAGCGCCAGCCGCGACACCCTCTCCGGCATCGGGCCGGAGCCGCTGGCCGTGGGCTCGGCGCTGCACGTCGCGGACGCCGATCCCGTTGCGGCGCTGCGCAGCTCGGACGTGCCGCGGCTGCACGGCGCCAGCCCGGGCGGCCTCGTGGTCCGCGCTGTGCCCGGTCCGCGCGACGACTGGTTCGGGCCGGTCGGCGCCCGCGCCCTGACCGGCGTCAGCTGGACGGTCGCCGGAGACAGCGACCGGGTCGGCGTGCGCCTGTCGGGACCGGTGCTGGAGCGGCACCGGCACGAGGAGCTGGCCAGCGAGGGCGTGCTGCGCGGGGCGGTGCAGGTCCCGCCGTCCGGCCAGCCCCTGGTGTTCCTGGCCGACCACCCGACGACCGGCGGCTACCCCGTGGTGGCCGTGGTGGTCGAGGAGGACTGCGACCTGCTGGCCCAGGCCCGCCCGGGCGAGGGTGTCCGGGTCGAGCTGGTGCGCGGGCCCGAGCTCGGCTGATCGACACCCCCCGGGCCGACGAATCAGCCGCCACCCCAGCGGTACTCCACCTCGGGACGCCCCGGCCCGGCGTAGCGCGACCGGCGCAGCGCGAGACCGCTGTCGCCGAGGTGCTCCAGGTAGCGTCGGGCTGTCACCCGCGACATGCCCAGGCGCTCGGCGACCTCGCTGGCCGACGCCCCGGAGGGCGACTCCCGCAGCACCCGCGCCACCTCGGCCAGCGACTCCTCGGCGATCCCCTTGGGCAGGTGGGCCGGGCCACCTGCGCGCAGCCCGCCGAGCATCTGGTCGAGGTCGTGCTCCGTGGCCAGCGAGCCGGCCGTGTCGACCTGGGTGCGGTAGTCCTTGTAGCGCTCGAGCCGCTCACGCAACGAGGCGAACGCGAACGGCTTGAGCAGGTACTGCACCACGCCCATCGAGACGGCGCTCCGCACCGTCGGCAGGTCACGCGCTGACGTGACCGCGATGACGTCCGCCCGGTGCCCGGCAGCCCGCATGGCGCGGACGACGTCCAGCCCGGCGATGTCGGGCAGGTGCATGTCGAGCAGCACGAGGTCGACCGGCCGGTCGCCCAGCACCTGCAACGCCGCCTGGCCGGTCCGCGCGGTGCCCACCACGACGAACCCCGGCACGCGGAGGACGTAGGCGGTGTGGGCGTCGGCGGCCACCTGCTCGTCCTCGACCACCAGCACCCGCAGGTCTCCACTCATGCGTCCTCCCCCACCCTCGCCGGGAGCCGCACGACGAACGTCGCCCCGGGCGGTCCCTCCACCGACAGCGTGCCCCCGAGGCGCAGCACGGACTGCCGGACGAGCGCCAGGCCCAGACCACGGCCGCCGGGGCCGCCCCCGGCCTTGGTCGACCAGCCGCGGGCGAAGGCGCGCTCGAGGTCCTCCGGCGGCAGGCCGGGCCCGGTGTCACTGACGCTGAGCACCGCGCAGCCGTCCTGCCAGTCCGTGGCCACCCGGACGCGACGCGCGCCCGGCTGCCCGGTGACCGCCTCGAGTGCGTTGTCGACGAGGTTGCCGACGATGGTCACCAGGTCCCGCGAGGGGACCACGCCCTCGGGCAGGCCGCTGCCCTGGACCGCCAGCTCGATGCCCCGCTCGCTGGCCTGTGCGGCCTTGCCGAGCAGCAGCGCCGCGAGCGCGGGCTCCTGGACCGAGGCGACCACCTCGTCGGTGAGCCGCTGCGACACGGCCAGCTCGCCGGTCGCGAACGTCAGCGCCTCGTCGGCGCGGCCGAGCTCGATCAGCGACACGACGGTGTGCAGCCGGTTGGCCGACTCGTGGGCCTGCGAGCGCAGCGCCTCGGCCAACCCCCGGGCGGAGTCCAGCTCGCCGGTGAGCGCCTCCAGGTCGGTGCGGTCGCGCAGGGTCGTCACCGTGCCGAGGTCCCGTCCCTGCCAGCTGGCGCGGGCCTGGTTGAGCACCAGCACGCGGGCGTCGGTGACGTGCAGCTCGTCCTCGCGCGCCTCCCCCGAGGCCAGGGTCGCGGTCAGGCTCGGCGCCAGCCCCGCCTCCGTGACCGGTCGACCGACGACCGACTCGGGCAGCGAGAGCAGCCGCCGCGCCTCGTCGTTGACCAGGCGCACCCTTCCGGCACCGTCGATCAGCAGCAGTCCCTCGCGCACCGAGTGCAGCACGGCGTCGTAATACTCGGCCATCTCCTGCAGCTCGGCCGCCCCCAGCCCTCCGGTCTGCCGGCGCAGCCGGCGGGCGACCAGCCAGCTGCCCGTGCCGAAGAGCACCGCGGCCAGGGCTGCCGCGCCGAGCAGCTCGGGCAGCTGGGAGGCGACGGCGGCCGCGACCGCCGTCTGGCGGATGCCGACCGACACCAGGCCGGTGACCGCGCCGGTGCCGTCACGCACCGGCACCACCGCGCGGACCGACGGACCCAGCGTGCCGGTGTAGGTCTCGGTGAGGTCGTACCCCGCGGCCGCGGCGGCGATGTGCCCGATGAACTGGCGCCCGATCTGCCGCGGGTCCGGGTGCGTCCACCGCCGCCCGGTGGGGCTCATCACGACGACGAAGTCGGTGGCGGTCGAGCGTCGCACCTGCTCGGCCAGCGGCTGCAGCGTGCTGGTGGGGTCGGCGGTGCCCACCGCCTGCTCGACGAGCGGGGTGGCCGCGACGGTGTGCGCCACGGCGAGCACCCGGGACGTCGCCTGCTGCTCGCTGGCGTGACGGGCCTGCACGTAGGCCCCGCCCAGCCCGCCGGCGAGGACGAGCACGGCCACGAGCACCTGGGCGGCGAAGATCTGGCCGGCCAGGCTCCACCGCCGCGGGTTGGTCACGGCGCGGCCGGAGCGCGGCCCGCGACCCGGGCCACGAACTCAATGAACACAACGGTGACCCTAGCCACCGACCCTGCGCACCCTCGACCCCGACACGTCCGACCCCGGTGGCCACACGGCATACCGGGTCTGCCCGGGAGGAAGCATGTCCAGCACCCCCTCAGCGCCGACCGCGCCGGTCACCGGCCGGCGGCGCGACCGCACCCACTGGCTCTACGTCGCGGTCATCGTCGCCGTGGTCCTCGGCGTGCTCGTCGGGCTCGTGGCCCCCGACTTCGCGGTGGGCCTGAAGCCGATCGGCACCGGCTTCGTGAACCTCGTCAAGATGATGATCACCCCGGTCATCTTCTGCACCATCGTGCTCGGGGTCGGCTCGATCCGGAAGGCGACCCAGGTCGGCAAGGTCGGCGGCCTGGCGATCGGCTACTTCCTGGTGATGTCGACCGTCGCGCTCGCGATCGGCCTGGTCGTCGGCAACCTCATCCACCCCGGGTCGGGGCTGCACCTGACCAAGGCGCTGGCTGCGACCGGGCAGAAGCAGGTCAGCGGCGAGGCCGGCACCACCACCGACTTCGTCCTCGGGATCATCCCGACCACGCTGTTCTCCTCGCTCACCGAGGGCCAGGTGCTGCAGGCGCTGTTCGTCGCCCTGCTGGTGGGCTTCGCGATCCAGTCCCTCGGCGCGAAGGGAGCCCCCGCCCTCGCGGCGATCGAGAGCCTGCAGAAGGTCGTCTTCCGGGTGCTCGCGATGGTCATGTGGGCCGCCCCGGTGGGCGCGTTCGGCGCGATGGCCGCCCTCGTCGGCGCGACCGGCGCCAAGGCCCTGGTCTCCCTGGCCCAGGTCATGCTCGGCTTCTACGCCACCTGCGCGATCTTCGTCATCGTGGTGCTGGGCACCTTGCTGCGCCTGGTCGCCGGCGTCTCGATCTTCCGGCTGCTGCGCTACCTCGGCCGCGAGTTCCTGCTGATCCTGTCCACGTCCTCCTCGGAGACGGCGCTGCCGCGGCTGATCGCCAAGATGGAGCACCTCGGCATCTCGCGGCCGGTCGTCGGGATCACCGTGCCGACCGGCTACTCCTTCAACCTCGACGGCACCGCGATCTACCTGACCATGGCCTCGCTGTTCGTCGCCGACGCGCTCGGCAAGCCGATGTCGATCGGCGAGCAGGTCTCGCTGCTGGTCTTCATGGTCATCGCCTCCAAGGGCGCGGCCGGTGTCACCGGCGCCGGCCTGGCCACGCTCGCCGGTGGCCTGCAGTCGCACCGCCCCGACCTGGTCGACGGCGTCGGGATCATCGTCGGCATCGACCGCTTCATGTCCGAGGCGCGGGCGCTGACCAACTTCGCCGGCAACGCGGTGGCCACGGTGCTCATCGGCACGTGGACCGGTGAGATCGACAAGGGCCGCACCGAGGAGGTGCTCAGCGGCCTGGTCCCGTTCGACGAGACCGCCGCCGACGACCACGGAGGTGGCCCGGAGCCCGACCGCGAGCGCGAGCTCACGACCGTCTGAACCGCCACGGCGGGTATCCCGCGCCCCTCACCGGGGGCGCGGCATACCCGCGTCCGGGGCCGGGCTGGGAGGCTGGGGCATGCGCCTGGAGGAGTCGGAGTGCCGCGAGCGGTTCGGCGCCGCCCGCCGGGTGGTGCTGGCCACCTGTGGGGCGGACCGGCAGCCGCACCTCGTGCCGGTGACCTTCGCCCTGGTCGGGGACGTCGTGGTGAGCGCCGTGGACCACAAGCCGAAGACGACGACCCGGCTGCGCCGGCTGGGCAACATCGCCGAGAACCCCTCTGTCTCCTTGCTGCTCGACCACTACGAGAACGACTGGGACCGGCTGTGGTGGGTGCGTGCGGACGCCCGCGCCACCGTCGTCATGGACGGGCCGGAGTGGTCGCAGGCCGTCGCGTGGCTGGTGGAGCGCTACCCGGCGTACGCCACCACCCCGCCGACCGGCCCGGTGGTCCGGGCGAGGATCACCCGCTGGTCCGGCTGGGCGGCTTCCCCCACGTCATGACGGTGGTGCCGTTCGTGGCCGAGCGTGTGGGTCAGCTCGTGTGCGGCACCACCGTGATCGCCCCGAGGTCGCTGCCCGGCGTCTGCGTCGCCGTGAAGCGGACCGCGGATGTCTGGCCCTCGGTCGGCGGATCGGCGAGGAACCAGCGCCTGTGGCTGACGTCCTCGATCAGGAGGCTGACGGGGTAGCGCCCGACCGGGGAGCCCTGCGGAATCGTCACGTCGAAGTGCCAGATCCCCGCCTTGGCCGAGCCGCTGGTCGGCTCCACGAGCGACTGCGACGGGACCAAGATGCTCTCGACGTCGGAGCCAAGGCCGAGCGTGACGCCGGTGATGCCCTCGGCGTCCGTGGCCGCCACGTCGATGCCGACGGTCGTGTCCTGGCCCAGTGAGTCGACCCTGGCCGAGGGCTGGAACGTGATGGTGGTCAGCGTGGGCGGGTGGACGTCGCCGGTGCCGAGGACGGTGAACCGGCCGCTGTCGCCCGGAAGCTGGTGGTAGCGCGGGTCGAGGCCTTGTGGCTGGGCGAGGACGTCGGAGGAGAACCAGTCCGGCCCCTCCCAGAACTGCATGTCGCTGGGGTGGGCGGCGTCGGTGAACCAGACGGCGAAGTTCCACTCACCGCCGAAGCCGCCCTTCGGGATGGTGTAGCTGGCCTGC